>QJWC01000116.1 GCA_003235475.1 Acidimicrobiia bacterium
CCGGATCTCGAGCCGATCCTCGCCGACACCTACGGCATCATCGCTTATCAGGAACAGGTGATGCAGACGGCCCAGCGCATCGCCGGGTTCTCGATGATCGATGCCGACGGCCTCCGCAAGGCGATGGGCAAGAAGATCCCCTCGGTCATGAAGCAGCAGCAGAAGAAGTTCGTCGCTGGCTGCGTCGCGAACGGGTACACGGACGATCTCGCGCAGGACCTCTTCGGGTTCATCGAGCACTTCGCCGGTTACGGCTTCAACAAGAGCCATTCGGCTGCCTACGCATACATCGCGTATCAGACCGCGTGGCTCAAGGTTCACTTCCCGGCGGAGTACATGGCTGCCCTGCTGACGTCCGTCAAGTCGAACAAGGACAAGACAGCGCAGTACCTGCACGAGTGCAGGATGATGGGAATCCCGGTGCTCGTCCCGGGTGTCAACGTGTCCGGCATCGACTTCATCGCGCACGAGGGCGCCATCACGTTCGGGCTGTCGGCGGTGCGCAATGTCGGGGAGGCAGTCACGGACCTGATCGTCCAGGAACGCACGGCAAACGGACCGTTCACTTCGTTCTTCGACTTCCTCGACCGCGTCGACGTCCAGGTGCTCAACAAGCGGACCATCGAGTCGATGATCAAGGCGGGGGCGTTCGACTCTCTCGGCTACAGCCGTCGCGGCCTGATCGAGGCCGCGTACAAGGTGATCGACGAGACGATCGCTCGCAGGCGTGCGGAGGAGGCTGGCCAGTACAGCCTCTTCGGTGGCGGCACCGAGAGTGTGGCGGTCGGTACCGAGGAAGTCCCCGAGCACGAGTGGGACAAGAAGGTGCGGCTGGCCTTCGAGAAGGAGATGCTCGGCCTGTACATCTCCGACCATCCGCTGTTCGGCCTCGAACGAGCCCTCGAGACGATGACGGACAGCAGCGTCCCGGGATTGTGGGACAAGGAGGACCGCTCGCAAGCAACGGTTGCGGGAGTGATCGGTGCGCTCAACCGGAGGTACACCCGCAACGGTGAGCCGATGGTCTACTTCTCAGTCGAGGACCTCCAAGGCTCGATCGAAGCGGTTGCCTTCCCGAAGGTGGTGGCGGAGTTCGGGCCGATGATCCGCGAGGACGCGGTCGTCGTGGTCAGGGGACGTGTCGATCATCGTGGTGACGATGTGAAGCTGATCGTTCAGGGCATCACCGAGCCCGACCTGTCGTCCGAGCGCAGCGTCCGCGTGAGGGTCCCGGCATCGCACCTTTCGCCGACTGTCGTCGACAGGCTCAAGCTGGTGCTCGCGAACCACCCGGGCACATCACCGGTCTACATCCACATGGAAGGTGACAGCGGCGAGAGGGTCCTGCGTGTGGGGCCCGAGCACATGGTGAACCCCAGGTCGAGCCTCTTCGCAGAGTTACAGGAGCTGTTCGGTCCCGCGTCCGTTTTCTAAACCTCCAACCCCGTACTGCGGACGAGGTCGGCGATCTCCACCAAGGACGTCGGCGGGGGAGTGACCCACGGGATGCGATACACGGGCACCTTGTGGCGAACCTCGAGCTCGGCTGCGGCCTCGGCTTGGCGATGGGCTTCAGCGCCCCAGTTCGACAGGTTGGCGGCGAGCGCTGCAAGCCTGTCCCTTCCGACTGCGACCGCCGGGGCCGGCGCATCATCCGCCCACTGTCGGGGCAACGCCCGGTTGAACAAGATCGCGGACGGTCGGATCCGCACGTCGTCGAGCTCCCTGAAGAATCGCTCGGTCTCGTGGATGGGCGTCGGATCAGCCGTCGTCGCGACAAGCGTGGTCGCCTCCCTGAGGTGGCGGTCGATGGTGCGAGCCCTCACAGAGAGCGTGTCATACATGGTGCGGAGGTCGAGGAGGAAGTCCGCGACATCTGACAACATCGGGCCGCCGAGCACCGAATCGACGAGCCGGAGCATCGGCCGAGCCGTGATCCGATACAGAACGCTCCGACCGGGAACGCGGGATCCGGTGAGGAGGCGCAAGAGCTTGCCCGAGATGAGGTCGCGCGTTGCCGCAGGTGCTCGGTAGAAGTCGATACCCCCACCCGATGGCGGGGTGTCGACGACGACGACGTCGAAGCGCCCGGACTCGACGTACTCGGCCATGCGTTCGCCAGCCGCGAACGATTGCGCCGCGGGGAATCGATCGGCGATCGCGCGGAAATATGGGTTCACGAGGAGCCGGTCTGCCACCTCGGGTTGGGCGTATCGATGGATGATCGCCTCCCACGATGCCGACACGTCCAGCATCGCGGCGTGGAGATGTGCATCGCCGCGAACCGGTTGGGGGTCACTCCCGAGATGCTCGAGTCCGAGCGCGTCTGCAAGGCGGCGTGCCGGGTCGATCGTGATCACGAGCGCGGTGCGGCCGGCAGCAGCATGGGCGCTCGCGATGCCCGCGCTCAACGTGGTCTTGCCGACGCCGCCAGCCCCGGTCACGACGATCGTCCTGGTCATTCCGCCGCCGCCTGACCCGCGCCGAGTTCATCGGCGATCAGCGTTGCGACCTCACCCGGTGTGTGAACACCTCTGAGGAACGGAAGTGCGATGTTCGGCGGGAGTTCTGAGATCCACCGACGCTGATATTCCTCGATCGACAGCTGCAGCCTCGCGGCGTCACGGAGCGAGCCTTCCGGGAGCGGCTCTATGTCTTCGGCGCCGAACCCGGCGTGCGGAACCACGCGGTTTGCGATCACCGAAGGAGGCGCGGTCAGCTCCTCGGAATTGATCGCTTCGATCGCCCCACGCGTCTCAGCCGTCGCGAGCTCCGACGGCGTGGTGACGAGCATCACGCTGCACACGTCCGGGTCCGTGAGCGTGTCGACGAGGCGCTCTGCCTGTCGCCGCACGGTCCCAGACGGGGCAAGGCCAGCGATCGTGCCTGGCCCGTGCAGGTACGACTGGAACTGGCCGAGTGAAGGGGCGTCGACGATCACGGCGTCCCACCGGCCGGACCACGACTCGTAGATCGGCTTACCGATGCTGATGATCTCCCTGACGCCGGGAGCCGTCTCCACGAGCACGGAGAGCGCTCGGGCCAGCTGACGGGTCGGCGATCCTTGCGGGACGTGAAGTTGGAGTTTCAGATACTCGTCGAGGGCGCGTGCCCTGTCGATCTCCATGGCAAACAGCCCCGGTCGAACCTCGACGGGCGCGTATCCAAGGTCCGTCCGTCGCAGGTGCGAGGCGAGCCCGAGCCCTCCGCCCATGTCGACGCACAGGACGCGCTCGCCTGCCCTTGCGCGCACGAGGCCGATTGCCGCAGCGACGGCCGATTTGCCGGTGCCGCCCTTTCCGGACACGAAGATGAGCGGTTTGTGAAGCACGGTCTGAGGCTAGTTTCGGTACCGCAAGCGAAATATCAGGTGCCGACGTGGGGCACCGCTGGAGGAGGAGTCGCCCGTGGCCCAGCTCGACATGGATGCTTTCCTGAAACGGTTCGCCGATCGTGCAACCGCGGTGAAGGAACGAGGTGTGCCACCACTCGAAGGGGCGGCCCGCAAGAGGTTCATCGAGGCAGCGAACCAGGATTTCGTCGACTACTCACTCATCGCGAGCGCGAGCTGGTCGGTCGAGGACGAACGTCTGGTGCTTCGGATCCCGCTGTCAGGCTGACGGTTCGGCGATACCGAGGACCGCTCGCTTCGCTGCGGCCTTTCGCTCCGATTCGATGCGAGCCAGTTCGTAGTCCTCGTGATCCACATAGGACATCGAGTCTGCGATTCGTGAATGGCCCGCGACTTCGCGGATTTGGTCGTGCATGGCCTGGCATACGCGCCGGTAGTCGGGATGGCCACCTTGTTGGGTTCGGAGTTCGAGCATGTGCATCGCCTCGCGGGCGTTCATCTTCATGGAGAAGCGGACGTTGTTCGCAAACGGCACGACGTATTGGGCGACCGTCGGATCGATCTTCTCGCTGATCGACGCATGGAGGCGCCCGAGCCGCGCGATCGTACGGTCCCACACGTCGACCGCACCGATGTCGCCTATCGACGGAGGTGTGATGTAGCCATGTTCCGGGCTCAGCGTCTGCCATTCGAGCGTCATCATCCTGTGGCGCTGGAGGTCTCTGAAGATCCCGTAGTCGCACAGCACGTCGAATCGGTAGAACGTCTCCTCGAAGGCGCGGCCGGGTTTGTGCCGCCTGTTGCTCCGCGAACCGACGTACGCGTCGAAAACGCGGGTGACCTCGTCCTCGGACATCGTCGATACGAGGTCACGGATCTGCGCCTCCGGCAGGTTGGATCCCGCGTACAGCGCTGCCGCAGCGACCTTTCGCTCGCCGTCCGGGTCGAAGTCGACGAGCGTCACGGTCGGCGCAGGAGCGGGCTGGGCTTCGAGCGAGGCTGCGAGCGCCTGCATCGCTGACGCGTTCGTCGCGAGGTACTCGGACCATGCGCCGCCCCGGTCGGGAAGGTCGACCCGCTTCATGAACGACGGGATCACCTTGCGGAGTTCGCCGAGCATCTCCCGCCCGAACCACCTGACCTCTGACAGCGGGTGGGCCTCCATGCGAAGAAGAAGGCCCTCGTACGCCTGGCCAGAGCCGAAGATCCCGACGTTCGACAGCGTCGACGCAGGAAGGAGTCCTCTGGCGTCGTCGCACGCCTTCGCCCTGATGGACGACTTCCACACGAAGTTCGAGTCGCCCTCTTGCTTCGGGAACAAGGTCTCGTAGTACGTCACGAGCTGTGCGACGACCTTGCTGTACGTGTCGAAGACAGCGGTCATCTCGTCGCGGTACACGGGGCCGATTCCGGCCTCGACGATCTCCGTGGGGATTTGGAACCGATAGCGGTCGCCGAGATGTTTGTCGTAGAAGATGTACCGCGTCGACTGCTCGAGGTAGGACGCGAGCCTTCCCCATTCGAGAACCTTGGTCAGGATGTTCGACGCCTGCTCGACTGCCAGATGTGCTCCTGCGAGCTGTGCAACCGAGTCGTCCCCGTACTGTGTGAACACACGGTCGTAGAGCTGCTCGGCACGAGCCACCCCCACCCTGTCCGCACCTTCCGGCTGGGATGCGATGGCGCCGATCCCGGCGTCCGCGTCGCCGACGAACTCGTCGAGAAAGAGTCTGCGAATCGATTTGTCAGACCTGCTGTAGCGGGAGAAGAGGGCTCCCTTGACGACCTCTGGCAGCCCTCGAAGCGCGAAGACCGGCGAATCGAGGTTCGTGAAGAACGGTGCGAGCACAGCCTCTTCGTCCGGCGTGAACGCCTCGACGTAGAACGGGGGAGCGGGATAGGAATCGTGCGTCACGGGGCGTGTGTCCTCACGCGCCGCACCGTACACATGGCGCGTTCCGTGGGCAAAGCTCTGCCGCAGGTAGCCTCGACGCATGGCGTTTCTCAGGTTCGCCCTCGGGGTGCTGATCGCGCTCGGCGTGGTGGTCGTTCTCGTTCCGGCGGTGGTGCTCATCGATCTCGTCGCTGGCGGAACGGGCCTCGGGCTCTGCCCGAATGGTCTCGGCACGTGCGACACCTCGGTGTTCACCATCTCTGAGCTGGCGATGATCCTCGGCGTCGCCACCGGCGTGGTCGGCGCCGGAATCGCCGTGTGTGTTCGATCCCTCCGAGCCCTCGAGCGGCGGACCCCGGCGGGCAGCTGAGGCACTCCCCGGGGTGCCGGCGCGGGTACGCTCTTGCCCCATGGAGTCATTCGAGGATCGAGAAGATTCGGTCGTTCTCCCGCTGCGGGATCGCATGCCCGACTACCTCGCGGTGTTCGGCATAGGGCTTGCGGCATGCGTCGCCGTGGGCGTGGTGATCTGGCTGATCTCGGACGTCACGCTCGCGTCGGCCGTCGGCTACACGACCATCCTCTACGGCGTCATCCTCGGACTCGCGGGCGGTGCGACGGGCGGTGGCTACACGAGCCTCGGCATGGGCGCGGTAGGGGCGATGTTCGGGTCACGCCGAACCGACGAATCCGCTGGAGGGCCCGGGAGTGGAGGGGCGAGTTTGGACCCTCACGAGCGCCTTCGCAGGGGCCTTCGGCCCGAAGCGAACCCGAGGGCCTTCTGGCAGGTCATCGCGGCCGTCTCCTACCTCGTCATCGGACTCGGAATCGTGAATCTGGGGTAGGGGCGCCTCACGTCGAGGAGCCTCCGGCCAGCTCGGCCGTGAACTCCTCGGCGATCATGAACAAACCTTCGGATTGCGCGACCACAGTGTCCCCATCGATCATCGACGCCTCGATCACCAGCCGTCTGCCGCGGCGCTCTGTGACCTCGCCGCGCATGGTGAACGACCGAGAGGCCCTTGCTTGCTTTCGGTAGCGGATCTCGAGCTTGGCGGTGAACACCAGGACGCCGTGATCGAGCATCGCCGCCCATGCCGAGATCTCGTCGAGGGCCGTCGCGACCACGCCGCCGTGGAGCGTGTCGTCGAAGCCCGCGTACTCGGGTCGCGGGATGAACGGTGCCTCGACAGCGCCGTCACGATGCGCGAACCCGTCGAGCTGAAGACCGAGCGGGTTGTTGATTCCGCATCCGAAGCAGTCTCCGTAACGAGCCCTGAGTCGGTTCACATGGGCGATGTCGATGGTCACGGGCGGTCCTCGTCGCGTCGCGTCAGCGTCGCACCCTACCGGTAGCATCGCCAGTCCATGGCTTCGGATCCGAACGCACCCACCACCGAGGAGAAGCGAAACGCTCGCGTGATCCTCCGCAGGCTCATCAAGCGCTATCCGCAGATGAAGACAGCGCTCGAATACGAGAACGCCTGGCAACTGCTCGTGGCGACGGTGATGTCGGCCCAGACCACGGACGAGAACGTGAACAAGGTTGCGCCGACGCTCTTCGAGAGGTATCCGACGCCTGAGGACCTTGCCGCCGCTAACCCCGAGGATGTCGAGGAGATCATCTTCTCGACGGGGTTCTACCGCCAGAAGACGAAGAGCGTGATCGCCCTCTCCGCTGACCTCGTCGAGCGGTTCGGGGGCGAGGTGCCCCGTGATCTCGACGCGCTCACGGAGCTTCGCGGGGTCGGGCGGAAGACCGCGTCCGTGGTGCTCGCCGAAGTGTGGGGGACGCCTGCAATTGCCGTCGACACCCATGTCAGCCGGGTCACGAACCGGCTCGGCATCGTCGATTCGAAGGATCCGGTCAACGCGGAGTTCCGGTTGCGCTCCCTGTACCTGAAGAAGGATTGGCCGGAGATCTCGATGCGGTTCATCCAGTTCGGCAGGGACGTGTGTGATGCCCGCAGGCCGCGCTGTTGGGAGTGCCCGCTACGTGATCGCTGTGCGTACGAACCAAAGGCCGTTCGCCCCTCGTGATCAAGGAGATCCGATCCGCATTCGCTCGTCATCCGCGCGACCGTGCGATTGCGGCGTTGGCGGTTCCGGCGCTCGGAGCGCTCGCCATGGACCCTCTCGTGTCGATCATCGACACCGCCTGGGTCGGAAGGCTCGGGACGAAGGAACTCGCGGCGCTTGCGATCGCCAGCGCCGTCTTCGCAGCCGTGTTTTCCGTCTTCAACTTCGTCCACCTCGCGGTCACGCCGCTCGTCGCGGGGGAGGTCGGGCGGGGGGACACCAGGAGGGCAGGAGCGGTCGCCACCGCAGGACTGCTCGTGTCGGTCCTTGTCGGTCTCGTCGTGGCGATCGTGGCCATCGCGCTCGCATCGGTCATCGCCAACGCGTTCGGCGCGGACGCCGGAGTGTCAGGAGATGCCGCGAGTTACCTGCGGGTGCGCTTCCTGGCCCTTCCGGCGATGCTCGTCGCACTCGTCGGGCACGGCATCTACCGGGGCCACTCCGACACGAGGACGCCGCTGCGGGTGGCCTTCGTGATGAACGCCATCAACGTGGTGCTCGATCCGCTGCTCATCTTCGGATTCGACCTCGGAGTCGTGGGTGCGGCATGGGCCACCGTCATCGCGCAGTATGTCGCGGCTGTCATGTTCGTTGTGATGATGTTCGTCACCCACAGGGAACGTCTCGGCATGACGACCGACCTCTCGAAGGCAAGGCCGCTCGGCGTCGGCGCGATCCTCAGCGGCGGATGGCCGCTCATGATCCGCTCGGCTGCGCTGCTCACGGCGATCACGGCGTCGACGTTCGCGGCGACCCGCATCGGAACCGTCGAAGTGGCGGCGCACCAGATCGCGATGCAGGTGTGGTTGTTCCTCGCCTTCGTTCTCGACAGTTACGCGATCGCCGCACAGGCGATGGTTGGTACGGACCTCGGTGCCGGAAGGGTCGATGACGCCCGCTCGGTGTCCAACCGCCTTCTGGCGCTCGGTTTCATCACCGGTTCGATCATCTCGGTCGCGTGGATCGCCGCAAGTCCGTGGCTCGGCGCCGCCTTCGGCGCGGAGCCTCCTGTCGAATCCGTCCTACGCACGATCTATCCGATCGTGTGGGTGCTCCAGCCGATCACAGCCCTCGTCTATGTGTGGGACGGCATCGGCATCGGTGCAAGCGCATTCCGCTACTTGGCGGTGTCGATGGTCATCGCGGCCGTCGCGGCCGTCATGACGATGGCGGTCCTCGGCGATTCGCTCTTCGGCGTGTGGATGGGCCTTGCGGTTCTCAGCTGTGCGCGGCTGGGTTCGTTCCTGTGGTGGCACCGGACGGGGCCTTTGGCGCGCGAACGAGGTCCATTGCCCGCGTCTCGGGCAGTCTGAGCACGAGGAAGATAGACGCGACCAGCCCGACGCTGAGCAGGGTCACGGTGAGCGGGAGCCCGATCCTGTCGATCAGAACCGCACCGATCCCGAAACCTGAGATCGACCCCAAGATTGCAGCGTTGGTGATCCAAGCATTCGCGGTCGCGCGGACCCTGGTGGGGAACAGCTCTGAGCGGTGCGCACCGAAGCTGGGGGTCAGCATCGTCGCCCCGAGGGTGGCGAGGAAGATCGCCGCGGCCAGGAACCAGCCGTTTTCGAGCATGTAGAAGCCGATCCCGCCGATGCCCCCGAGCGTGAGGGCTGCGACGGTCGTCGGGCGGCGGCCGTAGGTGTCAGCCGCCCGCCCGCCAATGAGAAGTCCGACCGTCCCTATGCCCGAGAACACGATCAGGAGGAAGCGTGCTGCGCCGGTGTCCCAGGAGAGGTCGTGGATCATCCGCTCGAGCACGAAGTCGAACGCCGGGGACGAGAAGGCCGCAACGAAGAAGGACACGGCTGCGAGCGGCCAGAAGTGTTTCGAGAGTCCCATCCCGAGCGCCTTGAGGAACGGGATGCGCGGCGCGGGCACGAACGCACGGCTCTCCCCGAGGAAGCGGGACAGCAATGGCACGAAGAGGAGGCCGAGCGCGGCGAGTCCGAAGAGCACCCGCCACGCATTGTCGTTTCGTTCAGCGATGGGAAGGAGGAGCAGTCCGAGACCCACGCCGAGTGAACCGGCGAGGCCGAAAAGCCCGATTGCGAGCGCCCTGAGCCTCGGCTCGACTTGCTCGGCGATGAGGACGAGGGTCAGCGCGGCGAGTGCGACGAGGCACACCCGCACCAACGACTGGGAGACCGCGTAGGCAGCTGAACTCGGGATGAGGGCTGTCGCGAGGCTCCCCAACAGCAGCAGCGTGTACGACGCGAGGATCGGACGACGCCGGCCCTTCGTGTCAGCGACGATTGCAAAGGCGACCCCCGCGAGCGACACGGCCCTGACGATGGCGAACAGCGCGCTCATCTGCCCTTCGGTCAACCCGAGGGCGTTTCGTGCAAACGGGAGCGTGTGTGCCATCTGGCTTCCGGCATACCCGGCGACGAAGGCGATGATGGCGGTGAGGAATATCACACGACGATCGCTCGTCGAGAAGTGTGGTCGCGCGTGCGCAGTGGCGGATGCCGTCATGAAAAGGGGGTCCGTTCCGGGCGGTCGGGCGGCAAGACTATCAGTGGTGTCCGAGTTGTCCGATGCAGGCTGATCGGGCGGACACGTCGGGTCCCCGCCAATCGGGGGAACACGGTGAACGCTCCTACCGTTGGTACGGCGACCGACCCATCAAGGACGGACATGGAAGTCTCGATACTGGCAGCGCTCTTCGCAGGAGCCGCTTCGTTCCTTTCCCCGTGCGTCCTGCCCCTGCTCCCCGGGTACGTGTCCCTCATGTCCGGGTACGAGATGTCCGAGCTCGCGGACGGACACGTCTCGCTTCGCCGCGTCGTCGGCCGAACGAGCTTGTTCGTCCTCGGCTTCACCGTGGTGTTCGTTGCGCTCGGTGCGACGGCCACGTCCCTTTCGAGTTTCCTCCAACAGAGCGTCTTCACGGTGATCGCCGGCTGGGTGATCATCGCGATGGGTCTCTTCATCGCGATCACAGCCGTCTGGACGTCTGCGTGGATGCTTCCGGTGATGAAGGATCGACGCATCGAGGCGTCCGGCGCGAAGAGGCTTGGTCTGTTCGGTCCTCCGCTCATGGGCGGTGCCTTCGCCTTCGGGTGGACACCGTGCATCGGGCCCTTCCTGGCCTCGGCCCTCGTCCTTGGCGCACAGTCGGACACCGTCATCGAAGGCATGGTCGTCCTCTTCTTCTACAGCCTCGGCCTCGGCATCCCATTCCTCCTGACATCCCTGCTGCTCACGAAGGCCTTCTCGGCGTTCGGCGTGGTGAAGCGGTATCTCACCCAGATCACCGTGGTGTCCGGTCTTCTGCTCGCTGGTTTCGGGGTATTGATGGTGACGGGCAGGATCACGGATCTGTCCGCGTGGTTCTCGGACCTGTTGATCAGGCTCGGCCTCGATGAGCTCGCCGACGTGTAGGCGGTAGCCTCGCCGCACGATGCAGCCGTCCCTCACCCTTTCCCAGTTCTCTGAGCTCTCCGCGTCGCATTCGGTGGTGCCGCTCGCCGTCGAGGTCCTCGCAGACCGCCACACACCGGTGTCGGTCTTCGATACGCTCGTCGATGACGACGACGGGTTCCTCCTCGAATCCGTCGAGGGCGGGGAACGGTGGGCGCGGTGGTCCTTCATCGGATGGAATCCCGCATTCACGTTGTCGTCGACCGACGGTGTGACGACCGCGGACGCGCCGGTCGCGGTTCCTTCCGGCGATCCCCTCGAAGTCCTCGAAGCGATGGTCGACCGCTTCTCGGTCCCGGACCCGGACGACCTTGGGTTCCCGGGACCGGTGCCCCCGCTCCATTCGGGCCTCGTCGGGTATCTCGCGTACGATGCCGTGCGCTATATCGAGAGGCTCGATTCGGCACCGGTCGACGACCGCCACCTTCCAGAGATGCTGTGGCAGTTCGCGGGCGGCATCGCAGCATTCGACCGACTCAGGGAGACGATCACCCTCATATTCAATGTGTTCACGACAGGAGATGCGGACGCGGATTACAGAAGCGGTGTGGAATCCCTCGAGCGGGCGGTGGTTCAACTCGGGCTGGCGACGACGCGCCCTGTGCCGAACCGGCCGAGGTTCGATCGTCAGGTCGATGCGTCGGCTTCGATGACCGAACACGAGTTCATCGAGGTCGTGGACACCTGCATCGACCACATCAGGGAGGGCGACGCCTTCCAGATCGTGCCCTCCATCCGCTTCGAGGCAGAATTCTCGGGGAACGCGTTCGCTGTGTATCGAGCCCTCCGCCTCGTGAATCCCTCTCCCTATATGTTCTTCGTGCGCTCAGGCGATCTCGCCATTGCAGGTTCATCCCCGGAGCTCATGGCGAGGGTCAGGGATGGCAAGGCCTACTCGAGGCCCATCGCGGGCACCCGTCCCCGTGGCACGACGGTCGAAGAGGACGAGGCGCTCGCCGGAGAACTCCTCGCAGATCCAAAGGAGCGGGCAGAACACGTGATGTTGATCGACCTCGCCAGGAACGACCTCGGGCGGGTGTGCGAGTTCGGCACGGTGTCGGTGGACGACCTGATGGTCATCGAGCGCTACAGCCACGTGATGCACATCGTCTCCGGCGTGTCAGGAACGATTGCCGACGGTGTCGGGCCCCTCGACGTTCTCCGCGCCACATTCCCCCACGGGACGGTGAGCGGCGCGCCGAAGGTGCGGGCGATGGAGATCATCGACTCGTTGGAGCCGATGCGCAGGGGGCCGTATGCGGGCGCCGTCGGGTACCTCGACTTCTCGGGCAACCTCGACACCGCGATCGCCCTCCGCACGTGCGTGACGAAGGGGACCTCGGCGTGGGTGCAAGCGGGAGCTGGCATCGTCGTCGACTCGCACCCGCCTTCGGAATATCGCGAGTGCGTCAACAAGGCCAAGGCGGTTCTCACCGCGATCGCCGCCTCGGACGAGATCTGAGGTCTCACGACCTTCTCGCCTTTCCCTCAGCCTCGTCTCATCCTGCGCGGATACCGTCGCATCATGGAGGCGACTCCCGCTGTGGTGCTGTCAGGAGCGGATGAGGCGACCCTCGCGCGGGCGCGGGCCCTGCTCGAGTCCGAAGGGTTCAGCGTCGACACGCCTGGGTCGCAGACCAAGAGGCTCGTGGCAGGCGAGGTGGTAATCGATCTCGATCGGCGCGAGGTCGTGGCGAACGACGGTCGCGTGATACGACCCACGACGAGCGAATTCGAGGTGCTCGCGTTCCTCGCCACGAATCAGGGGATCGTCCTTGGGAGGGGTCGCATCCTCGACGCGGCGCTCGACCAGCCTTTCACCGATCCTCGGACCATCGACACCCACGTGATGCAGCTTCGGCGGACGATCCCGGGTCTGGTGATCGAGACCGTCAGGGGCGTGGGGTACCGCATTCCCGGCTCCGGTTGATCGCCGCGTCGATGTCATAGCATTGACGGATGCTCGACGAGATCCTCACACGCACACGCACCCGTGCAGCGAACGCTGGGGCCAACCGCGCTGCGCTCGTCGAAGCGGCCTCGGCTGCTTCCCCTGTGCGAGCATTCGCCGAAGCCCTGAGGGTCCCAGGTCTTTCCGTGATCGCTGAGATCAAGCGCCGGTCGCCGTCCGCTGGCATCATCGATGCGGGGATTGACCCGGCGGCGCAGGCAGCGAAATACGAGTCCGGCGGCGCAGCGGCGCTGTCGGTGCTGACCGAGCCCTTCTTCTTCGATGGATCCCTCGATGACTTGTCGGTTGCACGAGACGTGGTCTCGATTCCCGTGCTTCGGAAGGACTTCGTGCTCGATGAGGCCCAGGTGTGGGAGGCACGGGCCGCCGGCGCAGACGCCGTCTTGCTCATTGTCGCGGCGCTCGCGGCGGACCAGCTCGCCGACCTCGTCGCCGTGGCGGCGGAAGCCAGCCTCGATGCGCTCGTCGAGGTGCACACCGAGGGCGAGGTCGTGATTGCCGTTGAGGCGGGTGCGTCGATCATCGGCGTGAACAACCGCGATCTCGCCACGTTCACGACGGATCTCGCCGTTGGTGAGCGACTTCGCGGGCTCATCCCTGACGGAGTGGTGACCGTCGCTGAGTCTGGCGTGACGAGCGTCGAAGGTGCGGTGCGCATGCGCGACGCGGGATACGACGCGATCCTCGTCGGGGAAGCCGTGGTCCGCCACGAGGATCCAGCGGGGTTCATTGCGCAGTTGCGAGGTGAGGCGTGACGTGGGTGAAGGTGTGCGGCCTTTCGACGCACGAGACGGTGCGCGCCGCTGAGGAGTCCGGCGCCGACGCCGTCGGCTTCGTTCTCGTACCTTCGTCGCCCCGCGTTGTGACCCTGGCACTCGCCGGTGAGCTCATCGAGGCGTCGTCGGCCGACTCGTACGTGTTGACCCTCGATGTCGGTGTCGCCGAGGGCGTCGAGATCCTCCGCGAGTTGGATGCAACCGGTGTCCAACCCTATGGCGAAGGAAGGCGCGCGTTCGCCGAAGCGGCGCTCCATGCCGGTTTCAAGGTGCTGTATCCGATTCCCGTTTCGGGACAGACGCCACCGGACGCGAAGGCGGTACCGGCCGGCGCCGTGCCGTTGTTCGATCATTCCGATCCGGATGCGCTGGGCGGGACCGGTCGAACCTTCGCCTGGTCGGCGTTGAACGGCGCGCCGCAGCCGTACGTGGCCGCGGGAGGCCTGAGCCCTGACAATGTGAGAGACCTCGTTCGCTCCTTCGCGCCCTGGGGCGTCGACGCATCGAGCGGACTGGAGATTTCCCCGGGTGTCAAGGACGTGCATACCATCCGCGCATTCGTGAAGGCGGCGAAGCAGGCATGAAACTCGAACGACCGGACAGCGCAGGCAGGTTTGGCTCGTTTGGCGGCTCGTTCGCCCCTGAGACGCTGATGCCTGCGCTCACCGAGCTCGAGCGGGCCTTCACGGAGGCGTGGGGAGATCCCTCGTTCCGCGAGGAGCTCGACGGCCTCCTCGCATCCTTCGTAGGACGGCCGACGCCCGCCCACCGGGCCACCCGCTTGAGCGACCGGCTCGGCATCGATCTCTGGCTCAAGAGGGAGGACCTCGCACACACCGGTGCGCACAAGATCAACAACACCGTCGGCCAGGGGCTTCTCGCCAAGCGGATGGGGAAGCCACGGATCATCGCGGAGACGGGAGCTGGCCAGCACGGCGTCGCGACGGCGACCGCAGCCGCGCTTCTCGGCTTCGAATGCGCGGTGTACATGGGGGAGAAGGACATCGAGCGTCAGGCGCTCAACGTCTACCGCATGGAGCTGCTCGGTACCGAGGTGATCCCCGTGACGTCCGGTTCGGGCACCCTCAAGGATGCGGTTTCGGCTGCTCTCAGGGACTGGGTCGCCTCTGTCGAGAACACGCACTACATCATCGGTTCGGTTGTGGGGCCGCATCCCTTCCCATGGATGGTTCGGGAATTCCAGAAAGTGATCGGAGAGGAACTCCAGGGCCAACTCGATGGCTCGAAAGGTCATCCGAGGCCCGATGTGATCGTCGCGCCGGTCGGCGGCGGGTCGAACGCCATGGGGGTCTTCTACCCATACGTGGGAGATACGTCGGTTCGCTTGGTCGGCGTCGAGGCCGCTGGTCTCGGGATCGAAACGGGGCATCACGGAGCGTCGCTCGGTCACGGTTCGCCGGGGGTGCTGCACGGTGCGATGAGCTACATGCTCCAGGACGCCGAAGGGCAGGTGCTCGAAGCGCACTCGATCAGTGCGGGACTCGACTACCCAGGGGTCGGGCCAGAGCACAGCTACTTCAAGGATGCGGGGCTTGTCGAGTACGACAGCGTCTCGGACACCGAGGCGGTCGGGGCACTTCACCTCCTTTCTTCGACCGAGGGCATCATCCCCGCGCTCGAGTCGGCCCACGCGCTGGCGTGGATCACGAGGGAAGCAGCCTCGCTATCGGGCAAGACGGTGGTGTTGAACCTCTCCGGGAGAGGCGACAAGGACGTCCAGCAGGTGGCGGCGTTCGATGGCTGACGGCAGGGCCGCTCTCACGGCGATGTTCGCAAGTGCTCGCTCGGAGGGCAGGGCGGTTCTGCTGCCGTATCTCACTGCCGGGCTCCCCGATCCAGATTCGTCTGTCGAGATCTTCGCTGCGATGGCGGCCGCCGGAGCGGATGGCTTCGAAATCGGAATCCCGTACTCGGACCCGCTCATGGACGGTCCAACGATCATGGAGGCTGGAGAGCGGGCCCTGAAGAGAGGGATGACGGTCGACAGGTCGCTCGATGTGGTGCGTTCGGTCGTTGAGCGGACGGGAGTGCCGGTACTCGTCATGACGTACGTGAACCCGGTGCTCCATCGAGGCATCGATGCATTCTTCGGCGCCGCGGCGGATGCAGGTGCGGCTGGCGTCATCCTCGCCGACCTCCCCGTCGACGAAGCAGTGCCGTTCGTGGACGCAGCAACCCGACAGGGTCTCGGCATGGTGCTCTTCGTCGCTCCGACGACGACCGCAGGGCGTCTCGAGAAGGTCGTGGCAGCGGATCCAGCCTTCGTGTACGCCATCGCCGAGGTCGGCGTGACGGGGGAGAGGGACCGCGCCTCTGTGAACACAGCGTCGTTGGCGGCGTCGCTTCGAGAGCGTTCCGATGTGCCGGTGGTGTTCGGCGTCGGGATCGCATCGCCCGATCAAGCACGACAGGCCGCAGCCGACGGCGACGGGGTGATCGTCGGAACCGCGATCGTCAGGCGCGTGCTCGACGCGGACAGCGCCCGAGCAGCCATCGAGGAGCTCACGCCGTTCGTTCGCGATCTGGCATCAGCGGTACGGCGATGACGAGCGCCGCGGTTCGTACCGGGAGAGGGACTCGAACCCGAAAGTACTGACCCGGGGTCTGGCGCAAGTTGTTGTCTCCGCGTTGCATTGAGTCGTGAGCGCAAGAGTGCGTCAGAGTGGGTGGAGAGCGTTCCCTCGGTGATTCTTGAGGGGAGCCTCGCGTGAGTACCGGGAGAGGGACTCGAACCCAAAAGCATTGACCCGGGGTTTCGCGCATGCCGGCGACGTCGCGGTCCAATGAGTCGTGGAGGTGACGTTGCCTTGTGGGGCCCCGAGGTCTCGTGCTCGGTGATTCCTGAGGGTGCCTCGCGGGGGTACCGGGAGAGGGACTCGAACCCAAAAGCATTGACCCAGGGTTTCGCGCGAGCCGATGTGTTCGCGTTGTGATGAGTCGTGAAAGCAAGAGTGCGTCGGCGTGGGTGGAGAGCGTTCCCTCGGTGATTCTTGAGGGGAGCCTCGCGTGGGTACCGGGAGAGGGACTCGAACCCTCACGAGCTTGCGCCCAGCGGATTTTGAGTCCGCCGCGTCTTCCATTCCGCCATCCCGGCCGGTCGCGGCAGGATAGGGGCAGCGCCGCGAAGGTCTACTCTGGCCGCATGCCGAAACTCGCGTTGCTCGATGGGTATTCGCTCGCCTATCGAGCGTTCTACGCCCTCCCGCCGGACCTCGCGACACCGTCGGGTCAGATCACGAACGCAGTCTTCGGCTTCACCTCGATGCTGATCAAGCTGATGGACGATGAGGCGCCGGATGCGATCGCGGTGGCGTGGGACCGCAAGGAACCGACCTTCCGCGTTGCCGAGTATCCGGAATACAAGGCGAACCGCGAGGCGGCGCCAGACCTGTTCCGGTCGCAGGTACCGCTGATCCACGATGTGCTCGAGGCGATGAACATCCCTGAGATATCGGCGGCAGGTTTCGAGGCAGACGATGTGATAGCGACGCTCGTGGAGAGTGCGAAGTCCTCGGACGTCGATGTCATCGTCGTCACCGGCGACCGTGACGCCTTCCAACTGTCGTCCGACGATGTGACCATCGTGTACACGCGACGCGGGATATCAGACACGGTGCATGCAACCCCGGAATGGATCGAGGAGCGATACGGCATCAGCCCGTCGCGCTACGTCGAGTATGCGGCCCTGAGAGGCGACTCCTCGGACAACCTGCCAGGCGTCCCTGGCGTAGGGGAGAAGACCGCTGCGAAGCTGATCAACGAATACGCATCGCTCGAGGAGCTCTACGCCCACCTCGATGCGATGACCCCGAAGCTGCGGGAGAACCTCGAGAACGCGAGGGAGCAGGTGTTCGTCAACGAGCGCCTCATGACCATGGTGAGAGACGTCCCACTCGACGGGGTCACACCGGAGAGCTTCGAGCTCGAACCGTTCGACAGGGACCGCGTGCGCGCGCTCTTCGACGACCTCGCCTTCCGCACGCTGTGGCAGCGGCTCGAAGAGCTCGGGGGCCTCGGCGAGAGGACGGAGGCCATCGAGGAGGTCGAGGTCATCACGGCAACGACCGCCGCCCAGGCGACCGGGGTGGGCAGCAATGGCATCGTCGCGTGCGAGCCTGTGTGGGATGACGAGGCGCTCGTCGGCTTTGTCGCATCCGGAGAACCGTGCGTGTTCGTGCCGCTGGAGCTGGCGGGCGACACGTTCGCCGAAGCGGTTGCGATCGCGGGGCACGACGTCAAACCGATGCTCAGGGCGCTGCTCGAAGCCCAGATGTCGCTACCGAAGGTGGCGTTCGACACGATGCTCGCGGCGTGGATCGTGAACCCGGCGCAGCGGGCCCCTTCGATCGACGACCTCGCGTACCGCCAGATCGGTTTCGACGTTGGAACGTCCGCAGACGGCGGGGCTGCGTCACCACAAAGGGCGTTCTCGTTCGAAGAGGAAGAAGGTCTCGATATCGAGGCTGCGGCGCGCCGCGCAGTCGCCGTGGAGCGGCTCATCGATCCGTTGAGGGCACAACTCGACGCCCGCGGCACCTCGGAGCTCTACGACGGTGTCGAGATCCCACTCATCGCGATCCTTGCCGAGATGGAGGATGCGGGAATCGGAATCGATCGCGCCTTCCTCACATCGTTCGGCGAGGATCTCGCAAGGCGCATCGCGACGCTCCAGGAGGACATCCACGCCCTTGCCGGACACGCGTTCAATGTGAACTCCACCCTCCAGCTTCGGCAGGTGCTCTTCGACGAGCTCGGGCTTCCCGTGATCAAGAAGACACCGAAGGGCGCACCGTCCACCGATGCCTCTGTCCTCGAGAAGCTCGGTGATGAGCACGACATCGTCGCGAAGCTGCTCGAGTTCCGCGAGCTCGACAAGCTCCGTTCGACCTATGTCGAGTCGCTCCTCGGACTGGTCGATCCAGACGGCCGCGTGCGTGGCCGTTTCAATCAGACCGGGGCGGCCACCGGTCGGCTCTCCATGGAAGCCCCGAACCTCCAGAACATCCCGGCCCGCAGCGAGGAGGGAAGGGCGATACGCAAGGCTTTCGTGAGCGAGGAGGGCTCGAGCTTCCTCGTCGCTGACTACTCCCAGATCGAACTCCGCATCCTCGCCCACCTATCCGAGGATCCGGGGCTCGTCGAGGCGTTCGAGAACGACATCGACATCCACGCCGCGACGGCGGCTCGGGTCAACGCCGTTCCGCTCGACGAGGTCACGGACGACATGCGCCGCACGTCGAAGATGATCAACTTCGGGCTGCTCTACGGGATGGAGGCGTATGGTCTCGCGCAACGGCTCGATATCTCCCGGAGCGAGGCTCAGCGCCACATCGACGAGTATTTCGTTCAGTTCCCGGATGTGCGTGCGTTCATGTCGGGCATCGTGGACGAGGCCCGATCGACTGGATTCACCACAACGATCCTCGGTCGTCGCCGATATCTCCCCGAACTCAATGCCAGGAGCACTCGGGAGCGCCAGATGGGGGAGCGGATGGCCCTCAACGCCCCGATTCAGGGATCCGCAGCCGACGTCATCAAAAAGGCGATGATCGTGCTCCACGGCGAGTTCGCATCCCATACACTTGCGGCGTCGATGCTGCTGCAGATCCATGACGAGCTCGTGATCGAGGTCCGCGACGACGATCTCGACGCTGCCACGACCTTGACGAGGGATGTCATGCAGGGCGTGGTGGAGCTGAAGGTGCCGCTGAAGGTGTCGTACGCAGTCGGCAAGACCCTCGCGGAGGCCGCTCACTAGCCGAACCGCCGACCGCGAGTTGGTCCTTTGGTGCGCACCTTGATACCATGTCGATTGCTTCGTACGCCGTTTTCGCGCGCATCGAAGCGCAACCGTATTCCAAGGAGACCCACCCTTACATGCCCACCGACAACCAGCGCGACGCCGAACCGGGCGACGCGATGACCGAACCCGCCGACACCCAGGAACCATCAACCCCCGAGATGGCCGATGCTGTGGCCGCCGAGACCGCCGAGGTCGAGGCTGTCGCGGAAGAGGCGATCGAGGAAGCAGCTGAAGCCGCCGAGGAGGCAGCGGAGGCCCTGACCGACGCGTCGGTCGACGATGGCGAAACCGGTGATCAGGACGGGGATGGGCAGCCAACCTCCGAAGCAGACGCAGAGGAAGCTGAGGAGGCCGAGGAGACGCGACCGGCCCCAAGGGGCGACCGTCCTGCGATCAGCGCTCCCAAGACGATCGGCGATGTGCCGAACGACATGAGCGCTGACGATTTCGCAGCCGCGATCGAGCAAACGGTCTTCGAGTTCAAAGAAGGCGACATCGTCGCCGGCACCGTGGTCCGCGTCGATCCGGACGAGGTATTGGTCGACATCGGCTACAAGTCCGAAGGCGTCATCCCTCCGTACGAGCTCTCCGTTCGCAACAACTCGAACCCCTCCGAGATCGTGTCCGTCGGCGATGAGATCGAGGCATTGGTCCTCCAGAAGGAGGACGATCAAGGCCGTCTCGTCCTGTCGAAGAAGCGTGCCCAGTACGAGCGGGCGTGGGGACGCATCGAGAACGTGATGAACGAGGGCGGCACCGTCACGGGACACGTGATCGAGGTGGTCAAGGGTGGCCTCATCGTCGATATCGGCCTTCGTGGGTTCCTTCCGGCATCGCTCGTCGACCTCCGTCGCGTTCGGGATCTCCAGCCATTCGTGGGCGAGCCGATCGAGGCGAAGGTCATCGAACTCGACCGTAACCGCAACAATGTGGTGCTTTCGCGCAGGGCGTACCTCGAAGAGGAGCAGGCCGAACAGCGCCACGCCTTCCTCGACGACCTGAAGGAAGGCGACGTCCGGGAGGGTGTTGTCTCCAGCGTCGTGAACTTCGGCGCATTCGTCGACCTCGGGGGCATGGACGGCCTCGTACACGTGTCAGAGCTGTCGTGGCGCCATGTGAACCATCCGGGCGAGATCGTGACGGTCGGTGACAAGGTGAGAGTCAAGGTTCTCGACGTTGACCACGGCAAGGAGCGCATCTCGCTTTCGATCCGCCAAACGGCCGAGGATCCGTGGGAAACCTTCGCCCGTGACGCCTCCGTCGGGTCCGTCGTCGAGGGCAAGGTGACCAAGACCGTGCCCTTCGGAGCGTTCGTATCCGTGGGGGATGGAGTCGAGGGCCTGGTGCATGTGTCGGAAATCGCCGCGCATCACGTCGAGAGCCCGGAACTCGAACTGTCGATCGGGCAGGAAGTAAACGTAAAGGTCACCGAGATCGATGCCGACAGACGTCGAGTGAGCCTGTCCATAAAGCAGGCACTTCCGGAATGGGAGGAGCGCTCGTCGTGGAGCGAACGAAAGCCAACGCGTCCCCGTCGAAGGGAATTCGAACGTGAGGACGAAACACCCGATGCCCCAAGCTTTTCTGCAGACTCGTCTCTCGAGGCCATCCTGCAGGAGCTCAAGGAACGCGGTATCGGCCGTTCCTGAGCGCGAGATCCTTGACCCTCGTCGGGTCGATGTGGGAACCTTCGCCGACCGCGATCGAGATGCACACGCGCCTCGTACGCCGTTGTCGTCTTATTTCATGGGGAGGAGCGACTGAATGGGCCGCCGAACACTTGTACTCGTCATCGCGGTCGCGCTCGCGGCGATCTCTGGTCTGGCCATCTGGCAATATTTGAGGGGCGTTGAGGGCGGCATCCGCTCCGACATCTCCGAGGTGTCCGTTTTCCGGGCAATGGAGAACATCCCAGCGGGCACCCCTGGTGAGGAAGCTCGCGCCCTCATCGAGGAGAGCACCGCACTACGCGAAGCCGTCGCCTTCGACGGTTCGACCATCATCTGCACGGGTGCCGCAGGCGACAACGCCTCGGAAGACCCGGCGAAGTTCGGATGTCTCGGCAACCCGAATGATCTGAATGTCGTGCTCAACGGCAACGTTGCCGCGGGGCCGATCGCCAAAGGTCAGCTCATCGCGTCCTCGTCCTTCGCGGACACAAGAGACCTGCAGCAGCGCCTCAAGGACGCGATCGCCCCAGGCAAGGTCGCGATCTCGATCGAGGCGACGGTTGCTGGCGCAAGCGGCGGGTTCATCCGTCCGGGTGACAATGTCAACATCCTCGCTTCGGCGACGCTTTCACCTTCGAGCTTCCTCGAGATCATCTCGAATGACGAGCTCAGGGACCTTCTCGTGACGATCGAAACCGATCCCAACGCCGAACCGGTCGACCCGAACGCGCCCGACGAGGCGGCCGGACCGGACAACCTGGCGTCAGCAATCGCCGGTTCCTACGACGTCACGCAGACGATCCTCCAGAACGTCCAGGTGCTTGCCGTCGGCGAGGACACGCGTCCTGCGCCGCTCGAGTCCGGGCTCACGGCGGTCGCCGGTGTCTTCGTCTTCGAGGTCACGCCCCAGCAGGCAGAGCTGATCGAGTATGCACGCCAGTACACGACGATCTCACTGTCATTGCTCCCAGCAGGCGATTACGTGACATATGATTCGCAGCCGATCGTGGTGGATGACATCTTCACCCTGCTCGATCGCATCGAAGCTGAACTGGGTCAGGTGAGTAGTGGCACAGGAAACTGAGAGCACGAGGTCGATTCTCGTAGTCGACACCGATACGGCGGCGATGGACGCCGCCGTATCGCTTCTCGACGGCCACAAGGTCTATCAGGCACGCAACGTCTCCGACGCGCAGCGTAAGCTGGTCGAGGAGGGGATCGAGCTCGCGATCATCGGGCCGGGCTTCGCCCATGAGGCTGGCGTCCACGAGGCGAGCCTCCTGCTCGACATCCAGCCGACGCTCCCGATCGTCCTCGTCGCGGACGGGCTCACCACCGACGTCCTCCGTGCGGCGATCCGCGTCGGTTTCAAGGATGTGGTCGACGCACCGTTGAATCAGTCGAAGGTCGATTCGATGTTGAAGCACATCGAGCGTGCCGCCGCCATCTCGTCCGGCGACATCCGCCCGAAGACGAAGATCGGCAAGGTCATCACCGTCATGTCTCCGAAGGGCGGCGCAGGCAAGACGATGACGTCCGCGAATGTCGGCCTGGCACTGGCGATGATGACGGACAGGCCCGAACGGGTCGTCATCATGGACGCGGACCTCCAGTTCGGCGACATCTGCATCTCGCTCCAGGTCGAACCCCAGCACACGATCGTCGACGCCGCCAGGGACATCGACAAGCTCGACGAGCCGTTGCTGGACTCCCTGCTCGCGACCCACACCTCGGGGATGCGGGTTCTCTCGGCGCCGCTCGAGCCTTCGTTGGCTGACGAGGTGTCCACCCAGGTCGTCGTGAAGACGCTCGGCATGCTCAAGCGGATGTTCGACTACGTCATCATCGACACGGCACCGTTCCTCGACGAGCCGGTGCTGTCCATCCTCGAGCGGTCGGACGTCGTGCTCCTCGTGGTGGACATGGACCTGCCAGCTGTCAAGAACGCAAAGCTCGCGCTCGACACGCTGAAACTCATCAAGTTCCCGTTCGAGAAGATGAAGCTGATCCTCAACAGGGTCAACTCGAAGGCGCGCCTCGACATCGGCGAGCTCGAGCGGTCGCTCGGTCTCGAGGTCCAAGCCGCGATCAGCTCCGACAAGCTCGTGCCGCGGGCCGTCAACGAGGGCGAGCCGGTCGTGAGCCTCTACCCGCGGTCGCGGGTCGCAAAGGACCTCCGCAACGTTGCCAGCCTCGTGGTCGACGGGCATGTGGAGATCGAAGATCCCGAGGACGAACCCAAGCGCGGTTGGTTCCGCTGATCGAGCGCACGCCAGGGCGCAGGAAGGAACATACGCATGAGCCTCGCAGACAGGGTCAAAGCCGCAAAGTCGGCCGACACGACAACTGAAACCCTCAGGGACGAAGTCCGGAGCGACCTCCGCCGCAAGCTGCACTACAAGGTGGTCGAGGGCCTCGGCCCGACGCTGTACAACGCGCAGATGTCAGACGCGGAGCTGAAGCTTCGCGTCATGGAGATGCTCGAGTGGGCGCTCGAACAGGAGCAGTCGGTCCCCCTCGCGCGCACCGACCGCCTTGCCCTTCTCCAGGAGATCGCCGACGACGTCCTCGGCTACGGGCCTATCGACCCGTACCTGGCGGACCCGGAAGTCACCGAGGTCATGGTCAACGGGCCGCACGCGGTCTGGGTCGAGCGCGCTGGTCGCATCTACAAGACCGAGACACGCTTCGTCGACGCAAACCACCTCGAGCGAATCATCGAGAAGATCGTCGGCCAGGTGGGTCGCCGCATCGATGAGTCCACCCCGATGGTCGATGCCCGCCTGCCTGACGGCTCCCGCGTGAACGCCATCATCCACCCGCTCGCGATCGGCGGGCCGTATGTGACGATCCGAAAGTTCGCCGTCGATCCGTTCACCGTGGAAGACCTCGTCGCGAACGACTCCATGAGCGAGCAGGTGGCCGGCCTGTTGAAGCGGTGTGTCGAGGGCAAGCTCAACATCATCGTGTCGGGTGCGACGGGTTCCGGCAAGACGACGCTCCTCAACGTGCTGTCAAACTTCATCCCCGCGAACGAACGCATCATCACGGTTGAGGACGCGGCTGAGGTGCAGCTGAACCAGACACACGTCCTGACGCTCGAGTCGCGCCCGACCAACCTCGAGGGCAAGGGGGAGGTCACGATCCGCGACCTGGTGCGCAACACGCTGCGTATGCGTCCCGACCGCATCATCGTCGGTGAGGTTCGCGGCGGCGAGGCGCTCGACATGCTCCAGGCCATGAACACGGGTCACGACGGATCGCTCACGACGGTGCACTCCAACGCACCTCGCGACACCCTCGCTCGTATCGAGACGATGGTGCTGATGGCTGGCATGGACCTTCCAGTCCGTGCCATCCGTGAGCAGGTTGCGTCGGCGATCGATCTGATCGTCCACGTCCACAGGCTCAGGGACGGCACGAGACGCGTGACGTACGTCACAGAGGTCGTCGGCATGGAGGGTGACATCATCACGCTCCAGGACCTCATGCTGTTCGACTACGGCATGGGCGTCGACGAGGACGGCAAGTATGTGGGCCGGCTGAAGGCCACGGGTATCCGACCTACGTTCTCCGAGCACCTCGAGAACTACGGCATCAACCTGCCAGCCGAGCTGTTCCATCCGGAGCCGTTCGCACGACGATGAGACGCTTGGCCCCCCTCGGACTCGGATTGGGCCTTGTCGCCGCGGCATCTCCCGCCTCGGCACAGACTGCCGCGGAGCCAGCGGTCAGCTCATCACTGATGTTGATGCTGGCAGCAATAGGTGCCTCCGTGGCAGTGTTCCTGCTCGTGATCATCCTTCTCGGGAAGGGAAGGGCGGTCGGCACGGTTCAAGGTCGCCTTGGCGGCCCGCCCGGCTCGTCACCGACCGGGGGTCTCTTCGGAAAGGTTCCATTCCTGCGCCGTGCGGCACGGCAGGCCGAGAGCGCCGCGCATCAGCGCGGCGCGACGAGCATGATCGAGTCCGCGCTCGAGCAGGCGAACATCCCGCTCAAGGCCGGCGAAGCGATCATCGCGGCGCTCGGCGTCGCGATCATCGGGTTCGTGCTCGTGAGCGCGGTCACGCGGTCGTTCCTGTGGGGAGCGGCCGTCGGTGCGGTGGTGCTCGTGGGCTCGCTGATGTTCGTGAACAACGTCGCGGCACGTATGAAGAAGAAATTCGAGACGCAACTGCCTGACACGCTCAACTTGCTGGCCACGTCGCTCCGTGCCGGGTATTCCCTGCTTCAGGCGATCGAGGCCGTCGGCGAGGAAGCCCCAGAACCGACACGCAGGGAGTTCGGCAGGGCCATGGCCGAGATCCGGCTCGGGCGCCCGATCAACGACGCCATGAGCGACATTGCCGAACGAATGGCGTCCCGTGACTTCGAATGGACCGTCATGGCGATGGCGATCCAGAGGGAGGTCGGCGGAAACCTGGCCGAAGTGCTCCAGACGACGGCCGAAACGATGGTGCAACGGAACCGCTTGCGCCGCGAGATGAAGGCACTCACCGCAGAGGGCCGCATCTCGGCGATCGTGCTTTCGATCATGCCCTTCGGCCTCTTTGGGTTCATCTGGTTCGCGAATCCCGAGTACATCCAGCCGCTCCTCAGCAACACGATCGGCATCGTCGTCATCGGTGCGGGGATCCTGTTCATCGGAGTCGGCATCTTCTGGATGTCGCGCATTGTGAAGGTGGATGCCTGATGTCGTTGCCCATCTCTGATCTCATGTTCGTGGTCTTGTCGGTGAGCGTGACCGTTCTCGCCTTGGCGTACTACGTCGGTAACGGCGTGTTGAAGTCGCAGAAGCAGTCGGTGAGCCGTCTCGCGAGCCTCCAGACCCGCGACGACATCCTCGACCAGGACTTCTCGGCTCGAGCCGTCGCGCCGGTGATGCAGGGCCTCGGCCGCTTCGCCCTCCGATTCACGCCGACCGGCTGGGTCGAGAAATCCCAGAAGAAGTTGATCCACGCCGGGTGGTCTGAGCGACTCGACGGGAACTCGTGGGCCGCCATCCGCATCATCGCGATGATCGGCGGTGTCGTTCTCATGATCGTGGCCGTTCCCCTCATGGATCCGGGCATGATGAGGTGGTTCGTGGGGATCACATGTCTCGTCATCGGTTTCTACGGGCCAGAGGCTTCGCTCAACCGTGCGATCGACGACCGGCGCAAGAGCATGGAGCGACAGCTGCCTGACATCATCGACCTCCTCGTCATCTCGGTCGAGGCAGGCCTCGGGTTCGAAGCTGCGATGGGAAGGGTCGTGCAGAACGTTCCGGGCGACCTTGCGCAGGAGTTCCAGCGAACCCTCCAGGAGACCCGTGTCGGCGTGAGCCGGCATGAGGCGTTCCGGAACCTCTCGGAGCGAACAGATGTCGAGGACCTCCACTCGTTCATCCTTGCGATCATCCAGGCCGACCAGTTCGGTGTCTCGATCGCCCGCATGCTTCGCGTGCAGGCGGACGAGATGCGCGTGCGGCGGCGCCAGCGCATCCAGGAGAAGGCGTTTGCTGCTCCCGTCAAGATGATCTTCCCGATGTTGCTGTGCATCTTCCCCTCGATCTTCATCGTGATCGTGGGACCCGCAGCGATCAACATCAGCAGGGCTCTCTGATCCCACGTGTCGGACGGCGGCACACCCGGACCACGCGGCCTTCGGTTGGTGCACATTGCGCCCCTTGTCCCGCTGCTCATCATTTCGGCAGTTGCGAGCAGGCACATCCTCGACAACTCCTTCCTGTGGCACATCAGAGCGGGATCCCACCAGATCGACATCGGCAGGGTCCTGACCGAGGATCCGTTCTCGTTCCGTACGGTCGGTCAAGCGTGGCGAACACAGTCGTGGCTCGCTGAGCTGCTCTACGCGTGGCTCGAATCGCTCTTCGGCTCGCTCGCGTGGGTGAACTGGATGACCTTCGTCACCGCCGGCCTCGTCATGCTGTTCGCTGGAATCGCCGTCTACCGCAACGTGAAGTCTCCCGTCGTGACGGGTTTCGTCCTCGTGGTGACGGCATGGCTCATGGGGCCGTTCGTGCAGCCGAGACCGGTGATCTTCTCGTTCCTCCTCCTGGCAATGCTCGTCGTCGTGTTGCAGCACCGCGAGACACTCGCGTGGGCGGTCATCCCGATCATCTGGTTGTGGGCAGGGATCCATGGGTCGTGGGTGCTCGGCGGTGCCCTCGTCTTCCTCGAGTGGATCCGGACGAAGGACCGCAAGCTGTTGTTCGCGGGCGCGGCTGCGGGGCTCGCGACGCTCGCGACGGCCCACGGGTTCGGTACCTGGGAGATCGTGCTCGACTTCTTCAGGTCCCGTGATGCACTCGCTCTGATGGAGGAGTGGAAGGCTCCCGAGTTCGGCGACGTCGTCCAGGCGCCCTATTTCTTGGTCATGGTCGGACTGATCGTGGCCGGCATCCGCGGGAAGGTTTCGATTCGCGATCTCATCGTGATCGTGCCGTTTCTGTTCTTCGGCCTGACATCGAGGCGCGCCGTCGTTCCCGCAGCCATCATCCTGATTCCGTGGGCGGCGCTCTGCCTTCCCGAGCTCAAGCCGTCGAACCTCCGGTTCGGGAAGCCCCTCGTCGTGGCCGGGATGACGGCTCTGGCCGTCCTCGCAATATCCCCGATGTTCATCGCACCGCTTGGTGTGCTCGACAGCGAACGGTTCCCGAGCAGGGCGATCGTCGAGGCGATGGGCTCCGACAGGGCCTTCCACGACGACGCGTCTGGCGGGTATCTGATCGCAGCCGAGTGGCCCGAGCGGCTCGTGTATGTCGATGATCGCGCGGAGCTCTTCGGTGTCGACGGCCTGAAGCCGTTCCACGACATCAGGGCTGGCAAGTACGCGGAGGAGTTCGAGAAGTGGGGCATCGACGTTGCCCTGGTTCGTCCCGACTGGGACCTCTACGACCGGCTGACCGAGGACGGCTGGACCATCAGGCTCGAGGACGAGTACTTCGCGGTCTTCGAACGCCCGTAGGGGGCATGGGTCGAATGACCCATCAAGTTTCCCCGAAAACTGCCGTTAAACGGGGTACGGATCGCCTTGTACGTAGGAGGTACAGAGATGCTTCGTCTTTGGACGGCCTTCCAGAGCCGCATGGTACGAGATGAAGAGGGTGCCAGCATGGTGGAGTACGCCTTGCTCGTCGCGCTCATCGCAATCGTCGCAATCTTGGCAGTGACCGCAGTCGGTAAAGCTGTCTCGAGCAAGTTCGAAACCGTCAGCTCCTCGCTGGGTTAAGAACTCGACACAAACAAGACCGGAGGGAGGGGTGCACTGCGCTCCTCCTTCCCGGCGTCTGCTCCGGAGAGGTCGCACGCTGAATGAGTCGCAAGACCTATGGGATCCTGCGGACGGGTGCGTAGATTCCGAAGTGGATCGCCTTTACCCAGGAGGTACAGAAATGCTTCGTCTTTGGACGGCCTTCCAGAGCCGCATCGTACGGGATGAAGAGGGTGCCAGCATGGTGGAGTACGCCTTGCTCGTCGCACTCATCGCAATCGTCGCAATCCTGGCCATTACCGCCGTCGGTAAGGCCGTGTCCGTTGCACTCCTCCTTTCCGCGTGTGGGCGTCGACGAGCCTCGTCGAATGAGCCGCCGGGCCTATGGGCACCTTGCGTCAACCTGCGTACATTGCAAGACGGATCGCCTTGTAAACCAGGAGGTAGAGAAATGCTTCGTCTTTGGACGGCCTTCCAGAGCCGCATCGTACGGGATGAAGAGGGTGCCAGCATGGTGGAGTACGCCTTGCTCGTCGCACTCATCGCAATCGTCGCAATCCTGGCCATTACCGCCGTCGGTAAGGCCGTGTCCAGTCACTCGGCTAACCCGGGTCGACACAAACCAACCGGAAGGGAGAGCGCTGGTCGCTCTCCCTTCTTCCTTTTCAGGGCCGACCCGTTCAGGCGCGAGCTACCAGTCGCGGTCGAGTCCGAGCTTCATCGCTTCGACCACGGCTTGCGCCCTGTCGTTCACGCCGAGCTTCTCATAGATCGATGCAAGGTGGTTCTTGACGGTCTTCTGGGAGATGTACAGCTCGTCTGCGATGTCCCTGGTTCCTGAGATTCCCTGGACCAGGCATCGGAGCACGTCCCGCTCACGGTCGGTGACGGTCTCGGCGCGAACAGAGAGCGTCGGAGCCCTGTAGCGGTCGAGAACGTCGTCCTCGGCCTCGAACAGGTTGACACCATCGTGGGCAGCGCGAATCGCTGCGGCGAGGTCCGGAAGCGGCAGGCCCTTCGACAGGAAACCCCGAGCGCCAGCGTCCCGGGCCGCCTTCTCGTATTCGTCGGCCGTGTGCATGGTGACGACGAGCGTCGGTGGCGGATCCACGAGCTTCGCCACCGCAGCGAGGCCGGACATACCCGGCATTTCGACATCGACGAGCAGTACATCGGGCTCGTACGTCTCGACGCCGCGTGCGATGTCCGTTCCGTCGGTGAGCGTCGCGACGACGGAGATGTCGGGCAGGCTGTTGAGGGCCTGCCTGAGGCCGTCGAGCATCAACTGGTGATCGTCGGCTATGAGGACCTTCAGGGGAGTGTTCACGACGTTCCGCTCCACGACACGGAGACCGTTGTTCCCCTACCGGGGGCGGATGTCACATCGAATTCGGCCCCGATGAGCTGTGCTCGTTCTTTCATGCCAACGAGACCGTAGCGATCGTCCGTTGCGGACGAGGGATCGAAGCCCCGACCGTTGTCGGTCACGGCGATCGTGCCGCCCTCCACGCCGACTCTCCCTGTGACCTCGATGACGGTGGCCCCAGCGTGTTCGACGGCGTTGCGGAAGGCCTCCGTGAGGAGCCCGGAGAGCTCGGCCGCGACGGCTGGACGAGGCGGCACTCGTTCCTCGATGTCGACGACGACGGTCGGTCCGTCCGCATCCACCTCGGCAACGAGGGAGTGGGCGCGCTCGACGAGGGACGTGGTGCGGTCAGCGCGCAGGTCCTGGACCCGCGCCCTCACGACGTCGACGAGCCGCGTGACATTGCTGCGGGTGGCCTCGAGCGTGCGCTGGTCCTCCTCGTTGAGGTGATCGCCCATCAGCAGCATGTCGAGTGTGAGCCCGACGCTCGCAATGGAAGGGGCGATGTCGTCGTGGAGCTCGCGGGCCAGACGGACGCGCTCGCGCTGGATCGTCAGCCCTGCGAGTTGCTGCACCATCTCGTCGTTTTCGATTGCAAGCCCCACCGGCACGATCGAAGCCTCGATCGCGGCCCGCTGGCTCGGTGAGAGGGGGCCCTCGTCCATCCAGAGGTCCAGCCTGGCGAGCTCGCCTGACGCAGTACCGATGACGAAAACCTCCGCTGGTTCGGACTCATGCGACCCGCCGCGATGGGCGAGGGTAACATTGCCCTTGCCGACGATCCGGCAGTCGGCCATCGGAAGCACGACGCCAATGTCACGGAGGGCGTTCTGGGCGGAGGCGACGGCGTTCACCTCCGGTGCGTTCGCAACCCTGAGGAGATCCTCGAGCAGCTCGTGCGTCTCCTCGAGCCGTGCGCGACGTCCCTCGGCCGTCTCGCGGGCAAGCGACAGGTCCTCGGCACGCTCGACCTCGGAGAGCAGGGCTCGTTGAACCTCGCTGAACGCGATGGCGGTGATGACGTAGATGGTGGGGAGCCGGATGTAGGCCTCGATGCTCACGGAGGACTCCGTCGACCACAACGCTGCGAAGAGCCCACCGATCGAGACGGCAGCGACCGGGACCGCCGCTGCGGCCCCGCCGCCTATCGCAGCAAGGAAGATCGAGCCGACGGGCATGACGACGAACCCGCTCGCTGTGCCGTCCGTCAGTGCGATCGCGATGGAGTAGAGCACGACGCTGAAGGCGAGCAAGGCCAAGCCGCGCCGCTGCGTCCCCGCGAAGGGGACATCGACGACGACAGCAACCGCCACGCCGACCGCCACGAGGAGGATTGCGATCGACGCCGACGCGTCCACGGGTCCGGCGATGATCGTCGCGGCCGTTCCGAGCACGAATCCACCCACGTGGACCACGTTCGACGTGACCTTGAGCCGCTGCGCCCATTCACGTTTTCGTGTCACGCCCGCAGGGTACAGTCGGCGCCATGCAGGACGATGAATCCCACCGCGCAGGCGCGCGGGTGCTTGTGGGAGGGGGAATCGGCGCTGGCAAGTCCTCAGTCGTCGAGATGTTTCGGCGCGCCGGCTTCCACGTGATCATCGCCGACGACATCGGGCGAACCGTTCTCCAGCCGGGCACCGAGGCCGTTGCGATCGTCGAGGAACGATGGCCGTCGGCGGTGAAGGACGGCGAACTCGACCGCGGCGCGCTCGCCACGATCGTGTTCAACGACCGCGGTGAGTTGGCCACGCTCGAGGCGATCACGCATCCGGAGATCAAGAGGGCGATCGATGCCGAGTGCGAGGCCCACCTCGACGACGACATCGTCATCGAGACCCCGGTTGCGAATCTGATGGGGGATGCGGGTTTCCTCAAGGTTGCCGTGGTCGCTGCACCCGAGCTCCGCCTCGCGAGGTCAGTGACGCGCGGAGGCGCTCGGGCAGACGTCATGGCGCGCATGGGGATGCAGGCGTCTGACGCCGAGTGGTCCGATTGGGCCGATGTGGTGATCGACAACTCCGGTACCCCCGAGGAGCTCGAGTGGCGCGTCGTGCCGATCATCGAGGAAGTTCGCCGTGGCTGAGATGCGACCATTCGAGGTGGTGAGCGACTTCCAACCGAGCGGCGACCAGCCAGAGGCGATCGCAAAGCTCACGGAGGGCATCAGGAGGGGTGATCGCTTCCAGACACTGCTCGGGATCACCGGTTCGGGAAAGTCGGCAACGGTGGCGTGGACGATCGAGCAGGTGCAGCTCCCGACGCTCGTCCTCGCACCGAACAAGGCCCTTGCGGCGCAACTCGCGAACGAATACCGGCAGTTCTTCCCCAACAACCGCGTCGAGTACTTCGTGTCCTATTACGACTACTACCAGCCTGAGGCGTACATCGCGCAGTCGGACACCTACATCGAGAAGGAGTCGACGATCAACGACGAGATCGACCGGCTCAGGCATGCCGCAACCGCGGCGCTCCTGACACGGCGCGATGTGATCATCGTCGCATCGGTCTCAGCCATCTACGGCCTCGGGTCGCCAGAGCACTACGAGGGACAGCTCCTGCGACTGGTCCGCGGTGTCGAGTTCCCGCTGTCGGAGTCCATCAAGAGGCTCGTGAACATCCAGTACGACCGCAACGAGGTCAACCTCACGAGAGGCACCTTCCGTGTCAGGGGCGACACCCTCGAGGTCTTCCCGAACTACGAGGAGACGATCACGCGCATCCAGTACTGGGGCGACGAGATCGAGCGCATCTCCCGCATGAACCCGGTGACCGGAGAGGTCATCGAGGAGATGTCCGAAGTGTTCGTGTATCCGGCGACGCACTACGTCACGTCCAAGGAGATCATCGAGCGTGCGATAAGCGGGATCCAGGTCGAGCTCCAAGACCGGTTGGCGGCCCTCGAGCGCAAGGGAAAGCTGCTGGAGGCGCAGCGGTTGCGGATGAGGACCCACTACGACATCGAGATGATGAGGGAGGTCGGCTACTGCTCTGGCATCGAGAACTACTCGGTGTACCTCGATGGGCGCGAGCCCGGTCAGGCGCCCTTCACCCTGCTCGACTACTTCCCGGACGACTTCCTGATGGTCCTCGACGAGAGCCACGTGACGGTGCCTCAGATCAACGGCCAGTTCGCCGGCGACAAGTCGCGAAAGGACGTCCTCATCGAGCACGGCTTCCGTCTCCCGTCTGCGCTCGACAACCGGCCGCTGCGCTTCGACGAGTGGTACGACAAGGTCAACCAGGCCATCTTGCTCTCGGCAACGCCGAGCAACTGGGAGATGAGGGAATCGTCCCAGGTGGTCGAGCAGATCATCAGGCCGACCGGGCTCATCGACCCTGAGGTCATCGTCAGGCCGACCAAGGGCCAGATCGACGACCTGGTCGGCGAGATCCAGTCGGCAGCAGAGAGCGACCAGCGCGTCCTCGTCACCACCTTGACGAAGAAGATGTCGGAGGATTTGACGGACTACCTCCTCGAGCTTGGGGTCCGCGCGCGGTACCTGCACTCCGACATCGACACCCTCGAACGCGTCCAGATCCTCCGCGACCTGCGGCTGGGGGAGTACGACGTCCTCGTCGGCGTCAACCTCCTCCGGGAAGGCCTCGATCTCCCCGAGGTCGCGCTCGTGGCGATCCTTGACGCGGACAAGGAGGGCTTCCTCAGGTCCGGTACGAGCCTCATCCAGACGATCGGGCGTGCGGCACGAAACGTCGACGGCTCCGTGGTGATGTACGCGGACGAGGTGACCGATTCGATGAGGCGAGCCATCAGCGAAACCAACCGGCGCCGCATGAAGCAGCTCGAGTACAACGAAGAGCACGGCATCGATCCGCAGACGATCCGCAAACGCGTGTCCGACATCCTGGAACTCGTGTCGTCCCGTGACGCGCCGTCGGTCGACCGCAGGGCGCGGGAACTCCGCAACCGCCAGCCACTCGACCTGACCACCCCGGATCTGAGGCGGCTGATCCAGAGCCTCGAGGACGAGATGCACGAGGCTGCCAAGGAGCTCCGGTTCGAGTACGCGGCGCGCCTGCGCGACGAGGTGAACGAACTTCGGAGGGAGCTGAAGGAACTCATGGACGGCGCGGTCCCCGCCCCGTAATCGTGTCACACCCCTTCGGTACACTCGCTGCGCCTCGTGCGGGAGGGCTCCGAAGTCGAGAGCCCGATTCGCGAGGGGGCGCACAACGAGCGGAGTTTCGAGGACATGGCGAGTGACCAGATCGTCATACGGGGGGCGCGAGAGCACAACCTGAAGAACGTCGACGTCGAGCTCCCGCGCGACAGGCTGATCGTGTTCACAGGGCTCTCCGGCTCAGGCAAGTCGTCGTTGGCATTCGACACGATCTACGCAGAGGGCCAGCGCAGATATGTCGAATCCCTCTCTGCATACGCGCGCCAGTTCCTCGGACAGATGGACAAGCCGGACGTCGACTTCATCGAGGGCCTTTCGCCTGCCATCTCGATCGATCAGAAGACCGCGAGTCGCAACCCTCGATCCACCGTCGGGACCGTCACCGAGATCCACGACTACCTCAGGCTGCTCTTTGCGCGCATCGGGATTCCCCACTGCCCGAACGACGGGTCCCCCGTGTCCCGTCAGACGCCGCAGCAGATCGTCGACCGCGTCCTCGAGCTCGACGACGACACCAAGTTCATGGTCCTCGCCCCGGTGGTCCGCGGCCGGAAGGGCGAGTACGACGCGTTGTTCCAGGACCTCGTCAAAGCAGGGTTCTCGAGGGCGAGGGTCGACGGTGATCTGGTCGAGCTCACCGACCCCATCGAGCTCGCACGGTACGAGCAACACACCATCGAGGTGGTCGTCGACCGCCTGGTGCGCAAGGACGGCATCGAACGTCGGCTGACGGACTCGATCGAGACGGCGCTCGGCCTGGCTGACGGTGTGGCGATGATCGACATCGTCGAGGGCCCCACCCTCTCCTTCTCCCAGGCGTTCGCGTGCGGCGAGTGCGGGCTGTCATTCGACGAGCTGCAGCCGCGCAACTTTTCGTTCAACTCGCCGTACGGGGCGTGCCAGGACTGCACCGGGATCGGGACCAAGTTCCAGGTCGACGCCGACCTGGTCGTGCCCCAGCCGGACCTGTCGCTCGAAGAGGGCGCGATCGCCCCGTGGCGGGGCCGCCATCGTATGACGTACTACCAGAGGCTGATCGGGGCTGTGGCCAAGGCGCACCGCATCCCGATGTCGAAGCCGTGGAGAGAGCTCACCGACCAGCACAAGGACATCCTGCTCAACGGCGGGCCGAAGGCGAGCTACACGATCGTGTACGAGAACCGGTTCGGGCGGCAGCGGTCGTACGACGCCGCGTATGAGGGCGCCCTGCCGTGGCTCGAGCGTCGGTATGCCGACTCGGAATCCGACGGGGCGAGGGCTTCATACCAGCAGTACATGCGTGAGATCCCGTGCTCGTTGTGCAAAGGGGGCCGCCTCAACTCGATCAGCCTCGCCGTCACGATCGACGGCCTGAGCATCGCTGATGTGTCGCGGCGGAGCCTCGCCGCTGCTCTCGACTTCCTCGAGGGTCTCGACCTGTCCGACCGCGACGCCACCATCGCGGGGCCGATCGTCAAGGAGATCGGTGAGCGGCTTCGGTTCCTGGTGGCGGTCGGCCTCGACTACCTCACGCTCGCTCGTGGCGCGGCGACCCTCGCCGGGGGAGAAGCACAGCGGATCAGGCTCGCGACCCAGATCGGATCTGGCCTGGTCGGCGTGCTCTACATCCTCGACGAACCGTCGATCGGCCTGCATCAGCGGGACAACCAGCGACTCATCGAGACACTGCTTCGACTGCGGGACCTCGGGAACACCCTCATTGTCGTGGAACACGACGAGGACACCATCAGGATCGCCGATCATGTCGTGGACATCGGCCCGGGCGCCGGCGAGCACGGGGGACGGATCGTCGCTGAGGGATCGGTCGACGACCTCGTGGGGGCTTCCGAGTCGATCACTGGGAAGTACCTGTCCGGTGAGCGCCGCATCGAGGTGCCCGGGAAGAGGCGAAACGGCCGCAAGGAATCGATCGACGTCTTCGGGGCAGCCGAAAACAACCTCGCGGACATCGACGTCTCGTTCCCGCTCGGGAGATTCATCGCCGTCACCGGAGTCTCCGGCAGCGGAAAGTCATCTTTGGTGCAACAGATCCTGAGCAAGGCGCTGCATGGGTCGTTGCACGGCTCGCGTTCTCTCCCCGGCAGGCACAGCCGCATCGAGGGCCTCGAACACATCGACAAGGTGATCAACATCGATCAATCACCGATCGGCCGCACCCCTCGCTCGAACCCCGTTACCTATACGAAGGCTTTCGACGCAATCAGGCAGCTCTTCGCGGCGACGCCGGACGCGCGCATGCGCGGGTACAAGCCAGGGCGATTCTCGTTCAACGTGGCTGGCGGGCGTTGCGAGACGTGCAAAGGCGACGGCACCCTCAAGATCGAGATGCACTTCCTCCCTGACGTGTACGTGCCTTGTGACACGTGCGGGGGTCTGCGGTACAACCGCGACACGCTCGAGGTGCAATTCAAGGGCCATTCCATCGCCGACGTGCTCGACATGTCGATCGAGGACGCCCTCGTGTTCTTCGAGCACCAGCCGAGGATCGCAAGGGTGCTCGGCACGCTCTACGACGTCGGCCTCGGGTACGTGCGCCTCGGCCAGCCGGCGCCGACACTGTCGGGCGGGGAGGCGCAGCGGGTCAAGCTCGCGTCCGAACTCGGCAAACGTTCCACGGGCCGGACCTTCTACATCCTCGACGAACCGACGACGGGTCTCCATTTCGAGGACATCAGGAAGCTGCTCGGCGTGCTCCAACGCCTCGTCGACAATGGCAACACCGTCGTCGTCATCGAGCACAACCTCGATGTCGTGAAGTCGGTCGATTGGGTGATCGACCTCGGACCTGATGGGGGTGACGGCGGCGGCCGGATCGTGGCGACCGGTACGCCAGAGGACATCGCCGACGTGCCCGAGTCCTACACGGGCAAGTTCCTGAGGGATGTGCTCGTCAGTGGTGGCTGACAGTTGGGATGTGAGAGCATCGTGGTGGCGGTCCGAGGTTGCTGACGACCCTGTCTACCGGAACGACATCGAGCCGCTGTTCGTCGAGCTGATCCCCACGACCGGACTGGCCGTTGATCTCGGCTGTGGTGAGGGGCAGACGATGCGATCGCTCGGGGGCCGGGCCGTCGGGGTCGATCTCTCGCGTTCGCTCCTGGTCGAAGCTGCGAGGACGCATCCGGTCATCGCATGCAGGCTTCCGGATCTATCCGCAGTCAGGGCTGCATCCTTCGACATCGCCTACACGATCTATGTGCTCGAACTCCTGGCGGACCACGAGCAGTTCTTCGAGGAGACCGCGAGGGTGGTCAGGCAGGACGGCTGTCTCGTCGTCATCATGAACCACCCCGCATACACGGCGCCCGGCGCGGGTCCCATCCTGGACGACGACGGCGAGACCCTCTGGCGCTGGGGCCGGTACTTCGGACATGGGACCACAGAGGAGCCAGCCGGGGATGAGCCGGTCACCTTCCACCACCGCCCCCTGGACGACCTCCTGACGGCGGCAGCCGGTTCGGGCTGGGTTCTCGATCAGATGCACGAGCGAGGCCTCTCGGACGAGACGGTCCGACGCATTCCGGGGTATGTCGGACAGCAGCACGTCCCTCGGATCCTGGGTATCCGGTGGACGCGAGGCCACCGTGGCGATCGTGCCTGGTCGGTACCATCGGCATAATGCTCAAGAGGCCAGCGCCGTCGTCGATTCCGGACTCGCCAGGTGTCTACATCTTCAGGGATGCCGAGGGCCGAGCCCTGTACGTGGGGAAGGCGAAGTCACTCAGGAAGCGCACTGCGAACTACTTCGCGAGGGATCTCTCACCTCGCACCAGGATGATGGTGGACACGGCTGCCGACCTCGAGTGGATCGTGACGGACTCCGAGGTCGCGGCGCTGATGCTCGAGTACTCGGTCGTTCAGGAACACCAGCCGATGTTCAACGTGCGCCTCAAGGACGACAAGTCGTTCCCGTACCTTGCGATCACGAGGAACGAGGAGTGGCCCCGCGCCGTCGTGATGCGCGGCAAGAAGCGGAAGGGCGTGCAGTACTTCGGCCCGTATGCGAGGGCCTACTCGATACGCCAGACGCTCGACTCGCTGCTTCGCCCATTCCCGATACGCACGTGTACCAATGCCAAGTTCAACCGCCACGAGGCCTCTGGTCGTCCGTGTCTGTTGTTCCACATCGAGAAGTGCGCCGGCCCATGTGTGGGGGAGGTCGACCGCGGCACCTACGACAGGCATGTCGACGGGTTGGCGTCGTTCCTCTCGGGCGGGAGCGACGAGTTGATCGCGGACCTTCGCTCGGCGATGAGCGCGGCAGCCGACGCGCAGGAGTACGAGCGCGCGGCCAGGCTGAGGGATGAGATCGGGGCGATGCACACCGCACTCGAACGCCAGGAGCTCGTGACCGAGAAGCGTGAAGACTTCGATGTGCTCGCGTGTGTCGAGGACGACCTCGAGTTCGTGTTGGTGATCCTCAATGTGCGTCAAGGACGTGTGACGGGCCGCAAGACGACCGTTGTCGACAGGGTCGAGGATCTCACGACAGCGGAGTTCATGGAGCGCATGATCGGGCAGGTGTACGGGTCCGAGGATCCGCCGAAGGAGGTGCTCGTCCAGGAACTCCCGGAGAATCCAGAAGTCCTCACGGAGTGGTTGGCGCTTCGCCGTGGTTCCTCGGTGTCGCTTCGGGTCCCGAAACGTGGCACCAAGCGCAGGATCATGGAGACGGCGTCGGCCAATGCCGACGAAGAGTTCGCTCGCCATCGGCTGAAGCGGCACAGCGACCACAATGCCAGAGCGAGGGCCCTGCGTTCGCTCCAGCAGACGCTCGGTCTCCCGACCTCACCGCTGAGGATCGAGTGCTACGACATCTCGACGATCCAGGGCCGCCACACCGTGGCGTCGATGGTGGTGTTCGAGGACGGGCTGCCGAAGAAGAGCGACTACCGCCGCTTCCGTATCAAGACGATCGACGGACAGGATGACTTTGCTTCCATGGAGGAGGTGCTGCGGCGGCGCTTCGGCGCGTATCTCGCTGAGCGAGCGCAAGGACCGGCTGAGGGCCAGAAGTTCGCGTACCCGCCTTCGCTCGTCGTGATCGACGGCGGGAAGGGCCAACTCGGCCGGGCCGTGAAGGTGCTGTCCGAGTTCGATCTGGACATACCCGTTGTCGGGCTCGCGAAGAAGCTCGAAGAGGTGTTCGTTCCGGGGAGGTCCGATCCGATCGTCATCGACCGCGGTGAGGAGTCGCTCTATCTCCTCCAGCGAGTCAGGGACGAGGCACACCGTTTCGCGATCACGTATCACCGGAAGGTGCGGTCGAAGTCGATGATCGACTCCATCCTCGACGATGTGCCGGGCGTCGGGTCTGGCCGAAAGAAGGCCCTCGTTCGGACGTTCGGGTCGGTCAAGAAGATGCGTTCGGCATCGGTTGACGATCTCGCCAAGGTGGTTCCGGATAAGGTGGCGGCGTCACTGTACGAAGCGCTCCACGAGGTACCACGGTCGTGATCGGCAACAACGAAGACGTCCACGTCGTCATCATCACAGGGTTGTCCGGCGCTGGCCGATCGCAAGCCGCCAAGGTGTTGGAGGACATCGGCTACTTCGTCGTCGACAACCTTCCCGTCGCCATGATCGGGAAGCTGATGGACACGCTCGGAGTGGTCGAGGGAGAGCGACAGCGACTGGCGATCGTCGCCGATACTCGCACCCGCATGAACGCCGAGATCCTCGAGAACGCCCTCGTCGATCTGCGCCGTGAAGGCATCCCCACCACCGTGCTGTTCCTCGACGCGGACGACGCGGTGCTCCACAGGCGATTCAAAGAGACGAGGAGGCCCCACCCCGTTGATGCAGCCTCGCTCGCTGAGTCGATCGCAGTCGAACGCGCCGCGTTCGAGGACGTCCGGGCGAGCGCCGATGTCATCGTCGACACCACCCAGCTCTCGGTGCATCAGCTGCGAGACCGCCTCCGGGAGGCGTTCTCAGACGCAGACTCGCGCACGTCGATGAGGGTCGTCGTCACATCGTTCGGATTCAAGAGGGGAGCCCCATCGGTCGTCGACCTGATGTTCGACGTGCGATTCCTCCCGAACCCACATTGGGATCCCGACCTCCGGCCCCTCACTGGGCTCGACGAGCCGGTGAGGGCTTTCGTCTTCGACCAGCCACAGGCTGCGGAGTTCCTCGAGCGCGTCACGGACCTCCTCGACTTCCTGCTCCCGCAGTACGAGCTCGAGGGCAAGTCGTATCTGACGATCGGCATCGGCTGCACCGGCGGCCGGCACCGAAGCGTCGCGATGGCCGATGCGATCGGGAAGCACCTCGCGGCGAACGGCGTGGACAGCTCCGTCAACCACAGGGACCTCGAAGCCTGATGCGACCGATGTCGACAGAGCCGGCGCCCCTCCGCCAACGGACCACATCTGCTGTCGATGGCCCTCACGTCGTGGCAATCGGGGGAGGGCACGGCCTGTCGAATGCCCTCCGCGCCGCGACCTCATATGCCGGTCGGGTCGACGCTGTCGTGTCCGTCACCGACGATGGGGGCTCGAGCGGTCGCCTGGTCCCGCACCTCGACATCCCGCCCCCCGGTGACATCCGGAAATGCCTCCTCGCGCTCGCACCGTCGGAGTCGCCGTGGACGAAGCTCTTCGACTACCGGTTCGATGAGTCAGACGTTGCGGGACACTCGCTCGGCAACCTGATCCTTGCCGCTCTCGCGGACATCGAAGGATCGTTCGAGAACGCCCTCGTCATGGCCGAGCGCCTACTGCGGACCTCGGGGAGCGTGATTCCTGCGTGCAGGGACCACCTCAAGCTGGTGGCAGAGTCAGACGATTCGCGGCTCGACGGACAGGTCACGATCGGGAAGCACCGCGGGAGGATCGATTCGGTCTGGGTCGAGCCGCTGTCAGCGGCAGCGACGCCCCACGCCGTTGACGTCATCGAGTCTGCTGACCAGATCCTCCTCGGCCCTGGGAGCCTCATCACGTCGACGGTTGCAGCGATGCGCGTACCCGGCATCACGGAGGCAATCAACCGTTCGGGCGCGAGGGTCGACTACATCGCAAACCTCATCACCCAGGACGGTGAGACGTATGAAATGGACGGTATCGACCACCTGGACGCGCTCCTCCGCCTGACAGGAGTGCGCCCTCCCGCTGCTATCGTCGCGAACGAACACGAGTTCAAGGTACCCCCACCGCACCGGGCCATCGAGTTCGACCCCGACCTGACGGCGACCTACGGTGCCGACCTCGTTTCGGCCGATTTGGTCGACACGAGCAGCACTTGGCCGAGCCACGATCCGGTGAAGCTGGGGCTTGTGCTTTCATCGATGGCCCGCACGGGCGGGTAGGAGAGAATCCATGAAGATCGCCATCAACGGGTTCGGCCGGATCGGCCGGAACTTCTTCCGGGCAGCGAAGGGCACCAGTGTCACATCGGACGTCCGCAAAGCGCTGTACGGCATCGATGTCACCGACGTCGAAGCAATCCAAGAGACCTGGAAGGAGATCGCCTCTGCGCTCAAGGGCTTCGACATCGTGGCGATCAACGACCTCGGCGATGTCGAGGCGAACGCGAACCTCCTGAGATACGACACGGTTCACGGGCGGTACCCGGGATCCGTCGAGGTCGTCGACGGCGACATGGTGGTCGATGGGGATCGTTTCAAGGTGTTCGCGGAGCGAGACCCGGCGAACCTGCCGTGGGGAGAACTCGGTGTGGACGTCGTGATCGAATCGACGGGCGTGTTCAGGACCCGAGACGCAGCCGCAAAGCACCTCGAGGCGGGAGCGAAGCACGTCATTGTCTCGGCACCGATGGGTGATGCCGATCTGTCGATCGTGCTTGGCGTCAACGATGCCGATCTGGACGTCGAGGAGCACCGCGTCATTTCGAATGCATCGTGCACGACGAACTGCGTAGCGCCGATGGTCAAGGTGATCGACGAGGCCTTCGGCATCCAGAACGGCGCGTTCACGACATGCCACGCGTACACGAACGACCAGAGCCTTTCGGACGTTCTCCACAAGGACCCTCGTCGGGCGCGTGCCGCTGCGCAGAACATCATCCCCGCATCGACCGGCGCCGCCACGGCGGTCGGGAAGGTGCTGCCGAACATGCAGGGCAAGTTGCTCGGCACGGCGCTTCGGGTTCCCGTGATCGACGGTTCGATCACGGACCTCGTGGTCAACGTCGGCCGCGAGACGACCGTCGACGAGGTCAACGGAGCGCTCAAAGCGGCAGCAGAGGGCGAACTCGCCGGGATCATGCGGTACACGGAAGACCCGATCGTTTCTTCGGACATCGTCGGTGACCCGCACTCGTGCATCGTGGACGGTGCATCGACGATGGTGTCCGGTTCGCTCGTGAAGGTGTTCGGCTGGTACGACAACGAGTGGGGATACTCGAGTCGCCTCGTGGACCTCGCCCGCAAGCTTGCCTGACCCGATCCGCGTCCGGGGGCTCGACGACATCGACCTCACCGGTCGAACGGCCTTCATCCGATCCGACCTGAACGTCCCGATCGAGGGTGGCGTCGTGTCGGATACGTTCCGGATCGTCGCGAGCCTTCCCACGATCGAAGAAGTGAGGCAGCGGGCGTCGCGCGTGGTCGTCGCAAGCCACCTGGGACGACCCGACGGCTATGACGAGCGCCTGTCGATGCGTCCGGTCAGCCGCGCACTCGGCGACATCGGTGGTTTCGAGGTCGTGCAGGCCCCCGCGGTGGTCGGAATGTCGGTCGCCGATGCGATCCACGGCGCCCCTGAGGGCGCGGTGGTCGTGCTCGAGAACACACGATTCGAGGCAGGCGAGACGACGAACGACGCGAACCTTGCTGACGCGATGGCCTCGCTCGCAGACGTCGCGATCAATGATGCGTTCGGGACGGCGCATCGGGCCCATGCCTCGAACGTCGGTGTCGCTGAGAGGCTGCCGTCGGCTGCTGGAAGGCTTCTCGCATCCGAGATCGAAGCGTTCGATCGCGTGCTCACCAGCACAGACCGGCCGTACGTCGTGATCATGGGCGGTGCGAAAGTGTCTGACAAGCTCGGGGTCATCCGAAACCTCTTGCCACGGGTCGACTTGATGCTGATCGGCGGTGGCATGTGCTTCACGCTGCTCAAGGCAGCCGGCTTCGCGGTCGGCGACTCGCTCGTCGAGGACTCCATGTTGCCGGAGGTCGCAGACCTGCTGTCGTCCGTGCACGGGGACAAGATCGCCCTCCCGACGGACCTCATCGTGGCTGATGCCTTCGCAAGCGACGCGAACCACGAGGTCCGGAGTGCGTCGGACATCGATCGGGGGACGCTCGGCCTCGACATCGGGCCGGACACGCGGGCTGCGTTTGCCGGGGCGGCCAGAGAGGCGGAGATCGTCTTCTGGAACGGCCCGATGGGCGTATTCGAGTGGGAGGCATTCCGAGCTGGCACGGAGGCAATCGCAGAGGCCGTCGCGGAGTCCAACGGCTATACCGTTGTCGGAGGCGGCGACAGCGCCGCGGCGCTCCGGCTGCTCGGGCGGGAACACGACGTGTCGCATCTCTCGTCTGGTGGGGGAGCGGGCCTCGCAATGCTCGAAGGGGCGAAACTGCCGGGCATCACCGTGCTCGAGTTGAATACCGGAGGAGACACTGATGGGGAGTGACGTGCGCAAGAACCTGATCGCTGGCAACTGGAAGATGCATGCGACGCACCTCGATGCGATCCAGATGGTGCAGAAGCTGAGCTATCGCCTCGACCACGGCGACTACGAGCGCGTCGAGGTGCTTGTGTGCCCGCCGTTCACGTCGCTTCGGTCGGTGCAGACCGTCATCGAGACCGACCATCTCTCGATCAAGCTCGGGGCGCAGAACGTCAACCCGAACGACCAGGGTGCGTTCACCGGCGAAATCTCGCCAGCGATGCTCGCCAAGCTCTCCGTGTCCTATGTCATCGTCGGTCATTCGGAGCGACGTCAGCTGTTCGGCGAATCCGACGCCTTCATCAATCAGAAGATGCGTTCGGTGTTCGATGCAGGCATGACGCCGATCCTGTGTGTGGGCGAAACCGAAGCCGAGCGCGATGAGGGGAGTGCGATGGATCGCGTCGGATCGCAGGTCGCCGCCGGCATCGCCGGACTCTCGGATGAAGAGCTCGGGAGACTCGTCGTCGCGTACGAGCCCATCTGGGCGATAGGGACGGGCAAGACTGCGAGCGCCGACGACGCAGATGAGATGTGCGGTTTCGTCAGGTCGCAGGTCGGCGCTGCTTCGTCGGAGGCGGCCGAGCGCACGAGAGTGCTGTACGGGGGGTCTGTGAATCCCGGAAACATTGCCGGGCTCATGGCCAAGCGCGACATCGACGGGGGGCTCGTGGGTGGCGCATCACTCGATCCGGACCAGTTCGCTTCTGTCGTCCGATACTGGATGTAGGCGCCGCCCTGGCGCATAGAGTGGCCGTATGACCTTGTACGAGCTTCACTGCGAGTTCGACGTCACGCGTCGCATCGGATGGTCGGACGACGATCTCGGCGATCACATCGATGAGGTCTACGAGACACTCCATCAGGGCAAGGACGTCGTCGGCATCGATTCGCGAGCGGACCTCGACACCGGCATGACCGAGATCACGGTGCGGTTCCGCGATTGGATAACCGACGACCCCGAACACGTCGGCCGCGTCATCCTCGGTGCTGCCATCTCTTCGTCCGGGGCGGAGCACGAAGGCCTGCTTCCGATCGGGCGGGCCGCCGGCGCGGGTGTGGGAGCGATGCGCTACCGCGGGATCAAGCTCCCTCACTGGAAGCTTCGCGCCGCATCCGCTGCACCCGTGGCCGACGAGTGATCCGGTAGCCTGCGCGCCATGGGACAGTCGTCGACGCTCGTCTTGCTCCGTCACGGCGAGAGCGTGTGGAACCTCGAGAACATCTTCACAGGGTGGACCGACGTGCCGCTCTCCCCGAAAGGGGAGGCAGAAGCCCGCTCAGCAGGTCAGCTCCTCGAGGAGGCCGGCATCGAGCCCGATGTGGTCCACACTTCGCTCCTCCGGCGGGCGATCAACACGGCGAACCTGACGCTTGACGCGATGGACCGGGGCTGGATTCCGGTGCGTCGTCACTGGCGCCTCAACGAACGCCACTACGGCGACCTCCAGGGACGCAACAAGAGCCAGACAGCAGAGGAGTTCGGCGCGGAGCAGGTCCACGTGTGGCGCCGGTCCTACTCGACGGCGCCCCCGCCGGTCGCGGTCGACGACGACCGACATCCGGCGAACGACCCTCGCTATGCGCATCTCGCTCCCGAGCAATTGCCTGCGACGGAGTGCCTCGCCGATGTTGTCGAACGGATGCTGCCGTATTGGTATGACGCCATCGTTCCGGACCTCCGCGCTGGTTCGTCCGTCCTCGTCGCTGCGCACGGGAACTCCCTTCGGGCCCTCGTGAAGCACCTCGACGGCGTCAGCGACGAGGAGATCCCGGGGCTCAATATCCCCACGGGCATCCCTCTCCGCTACGTGTTCGACTCCAACCTTAAGGTTTTAGGCCGCGGGTATCTCGGGGATCCACTGGCGGCAGAGGAAGCTGCGGCACGGGTTGCAGCTCAGGCAAGCGGCTGACGTCTTCGCACCTTAACGCGATAGTTAAGGAAACCTTGAATATTTCATATGGGCTCGCCATACTGTGCCTACGCGCGGTGGGGGACGTTTCCCGCCGGGCGAAGATGGAACACGAGGCGAGGGAGCGTGTGCCATGGTGGTGGCTCCGAAGCGGTCAGGACACGCATTGTTCGAGCGTGTCATCGGACGCTGGTGGAGTGCCGCCGCGGTTGATGCAGATCTGCCATCGATCCCGACTCCATGTCCACGGCGGTTGCTGTGCATCGGCTGATCCCAGCACGATCGCACCGCGGCCATCAGGACCGGATCGGGGCGACAACAGTTGCAGTAGCGCGCTCCACTCGCCATACTTCCGCCATATCGGACCCGTCTCGTTCGCGGGTCTTGGTGCGAGAAAGGGTTCGTACATTGGTTGATGGAATCGTTGCGGTTCTCCATCTACTCGTTTCGCTGGCATTGACCTTCCTTGTTCTGCTTCACGCGGGCAGGGGAGGCGGCATGGGTGACATGTTCGGCGGTGGCATGAGTAGTGGGAACGTGGGTGGCTCGACTGTGGTCGAGCGGAACCTCGACCGCCTCACGGTGGCGCTTGCGATTTCATTTGCCGTGACCACGTTCGTTTTGACGTGGTTGCTCGCAACCTGACCTGGCGGTCGGGCACCCGTCTCCGAACCCAGCGCTGATCAAGGAGGCAAATTTTGAATCGATTGTGGCGAAGCCGCTCGGTCGCGTTCATGGTCCTTCTCATTGCATTCGCTCTTGTAGCGGCCGCTTGCTCGTCTGACGACGGCACGGGCAATGAGACGACCACGACAACGACCGTGGCGCCAGACACAACTACGACTGCGCCGCCAGAGACGACGACCACCACGGAGCCGAAGCTCGAGCATCCGTACGGTGGTGAAGCGATCGTCGCTGACGACCAGGAGCCCCCGACGCTGAACACGTTCGTTCCCGGTGGTGACAACTTCATTGTGTCGCTCATCGGAAACGCGTACTTCGTCGGTGTGCAGAAGATCGACGGCTACACGCTGGCTCTGATTCCAGACGTCGTCGAATCGCTGCCGACGGTTTCCAACGGTGGCGTTGTCGTCAATGACGATGGCACGATGACCGTGTCCTACCAGATCCGCGACGAAGCGGTTTGGGAGGATGGAACTCCGATCTCCGGTGACGACTTCCAGTTCACGCTCGACACCATCCTGAACCCCGATCTTCCGATCGACAAGACCACGTACGAGGATGTCGTCAGCTCTGACGCTGGCGCGAAGACATTCACGTACACCCTCGCGGCACCGACGGCGATCTACGAATTGCTGTTCGGCGTCATCCTGCCGAAGCACCAGGTCGAGGGCTCGGACTTTGTCAACGACTGGAACGACACGATGTGGCTCTCTGGAGGGCCCTTCAAGTTCGACACGTGGGCAAAGGGTGAGTTCGTGCACCTGGTCAGGAATGACAACTACTGGGGCATCGACGAAGAAACCGGGCAGACGCTGCCCTATCTCGACGAGGTGACCTTCAAGTTCATTCCGGAGACCGAGTCGATCCTCAACGCCTTCAAGGCACGCGAGGTCGATGCGATCAACCCGGCTCCAAGCACGGAGATCATCAACACGCTGCAGGCCCTCGAGCCTGAGGGTGCACGCGTCGAGGTGCTCGCCGGTTCGATCTGGGAGCATGTGAACTTCCAGTTCGGTCCTGGCCGTCTCGACCGGAACCCGAACAGCTGTAACGACAACTACAACATGCGCCTTGCGGTTGCCCAGGCCATCGACAAGACCGTCCTCACGGACGAGATCCTTGCCGGCCAGGTCGCACCGCTCTCGTCGTTCGTGGACGCGTTCTCGCCGACACTGTCGACGAAGGCGTGGGATCAGTACTCGTACGATCCTGCCGCTGCAGCCGCGTCGTATGCCGCTGCTGTTGCTGAAACCGGCAAGGAGTGCTCGGTTGTCTTCTCCACGACGTCGAACAACGACGGTCGTGTGAAGATGTCAGAGCTCTTCGTCGGCATGTTCGAAGCTGCGGGTATCCCGTACGAGAACGACCTCGAAGACAGCTCGCTGTTCTTCGGTGAGACGCTCGACAACGGTACGTGGGACTTCGGCGAATGGGCATGGGTTGGCGGTGCAGGCCTTGCGGCTCTCATCAGCAACTACGACCTGTTCGATCCGGAGGCACCGCCACCGGACGGCGGTAACTACTACCGCTGGGGCACGGAAGACAGTTCTGTCATCGATGACGCCACGGCTCGCTTTGCCGAGGTGCGCGATGAGATGAACGCGACCGTGGACGACCAAGAGCTTGTTGCCCTGATCCAGGAAGGCGAGAACATCATCGCCGACAACCTGGTCATCATTCCGCTGTACGCCCGTCTCGCGACGGCAGCAGTGTGGGAGGATGAGATCGGGAACTACAAGCACAACCCGACCAACGGTGGACACACGTGGAACATTGGCTATTGGTACCGAGTTGATCTCGAGGGCTAAATAGCGTTTCAATCGTGAAACACAGGGAGAGGGGGCCCCGCTCGGGGCTCCCTCTCTCGTTGTGGAACCGCCCAGATCTCCGCTGCTGTGGAATCGGCGCATTCGCAATGGCTGATCGGCCGGATTCCGGTATAGTTGCAGCACCCCGACGAGCCGGAGGCACCTGATGCTCGCTTATATCACCCGTCGCCTTGTGTACGGGCTTGTGACGCTCCTTGCACTCAGCATGATCGTCTTCAGCCTTCTCCAAGCGTCCGGTGGGGGCCCGCTCGACCGGCTGAAGTTGAATCCGCGCATGCAGGATCTCATCGCACAGCTGACGAAGGACTGGGGCCTCGACCAACCACTGTGGCGGCAGTACCTCACGTGGCTGTGGAACTACGTCACGCCGAACGACTTCTCGCCGCTGTGGGTACCGCTCGTCGCGATCGCCATCGCCGCGGGTGTGACCTTCGCGATCGTGAAGCTGGTCAAGTATCAGTGGAAGGGTGCCGCCATCCTTGCCGTGTGGGTACTCGCCGTGTACGGCGCGGTCACGAACATGACGATCCGTTTCAACTGGGGCATCTCGTTCCAGGGATTCGGCGACGTGTGGGACCTCGTATTTTCGAGGGTCGGGGCAACGTTCCGGCTCGGGTTCACCGCCCTCGCCATCGCGTTGATCATCGGTATACCGCTCGGGATCTACCAGGCGATTCGACAGTATTCCTTCTTCGACCAGCTCGGGACGATGGGCGCATTCCTGATGTTCTCGACACCGATCTTCATCATCGGCGTCGGGCTCCAGATCATTCTCGCCCTCTATCTCGAGAAGTGGACAGGCGTCAAGCTCTTCTTCGTCACCGGGATGAACGACCCCGGGTACGCCAACCTGTCGCTCATCCAGCGGATCATCGACACGATCCAGCACCTGGCTCTACCCGCGATATCGATCGCGCTGATTTCCCTCGCTGGGTATTCGAGGTTCCAGCGTGCGTCGATGCTCGAGGTCTTGCACAGCGACTACCTCCGCACCGCAAAGGCAAAGGGCCTGCCGCGCCGCAAGGTCGTCGTCAAGCATGCCCTTCGAAATGCGATGATCCCCATCGTCACGCTGGTGTCCCTCGACATCGCGTTCATGATCGGCGGTGCGATCATCACCGAGTCGATCTTCGGGTGGCCCGGCGTGGGACGCCTGTACATCACGGCCATTGCAGGCATCGACTACCCGGTCGTGATGGCCATCGTGATGGTGATCGGCATCGGCATCGTCGCGATGAACATCATCGCCGACATCTTGTACGGGGTGATGGACCCAAGGGTTCGGTATGACTGATCCCGGTCAGGGAGCACCGCTGAGTCCGGACGTACTGGACGAAGCCGAAGGGATATCAGTCGAACCCATAACACAGTGGGACCTGTTTTCCACGCGTCTCCGTCGGCATCGGCTCGCAATGCTGGCGACCTTCTTCGTGGCCTTCATCGTGGTCGTGGTGCTGGTCGCGCCCCTCATGCAGAACGCAGGGTGGATCGACAATCCCACCAAGGGCCTCGTCGACGGCGCCGGTCGAATACTCGCCAACATCGAGCCACGTGCCAGCAACGATGGAGTGTTCTACGAGCAAATCGTCGATGGGGTCGAGCAGACCTTCGAAGCATCGCCCACTGCGATGCTGTTCGGCACCGACTCGCTCGGCCGATCCGTGTTCTCCCGCCTCATCTTCGGTGGCCGAGCATCGCTGATCGTCGGGGCGGTAGCGGGCCTCATCGTGGCCTCGATGGGCACCCTCGTGGGTTCGCTCGCCGGGTATTACCCGGGCGGTGTTGACCAATCACTGATGCGTTTCACGGACCTCGTCCTCGGCCTTCCGCTCCTTCCGGTTGCGATCGTCGTCGGACGGCTTCTTCCCGAGCTCACCTTCTTACCGCTCTGGGTCAAGTCGGGACCGTTCGGCATCGCGATCCTGCTCGGGGCCCTGTCGTGGGGCGGCCTCGCACGCATCGTGCGCGCCGAGTTCCTCTCCCTGCGCGAGAAAGAATTCGTCGAGGCCGCACGCGCCGCAGGGGCGAACGACCGGCGGATCGTGTTCCGGCACATCCTTCCGAACGCAATGAGCCCGATCATCGTCCAGACAACCCTCATCATCGGCGCAGCCATCGTTGTCGAGGCAGCGCTTTCCTTCCTCGGATTCGGTGTCCGTCCGCCAACGCCGACCTGGGGAGCCATGGTTGCCGAGGGCGGCCGGCAGGCTGTTCGCGGCTTCTGGTGGGAGATCGTGTTCGCAGGCTTCGCTCTCGTCTCCACCGTCCTCGCCATCAACTTCCTGGGTGACGGTCTCCGAGACGCCCTGGATCCGACGCAGACGATCGAGCGAAAGTAGAGAAGGCGTGACGCAGCCACTCCTGAGGGTCACGGACCTTCGCACGTACTTCTCGACCGAAGAAGGTGTTGTCCGTGCCGTCGACGGCATCTCGTTCGACCTGCAGCCGGGCGAACGAAGGGGAGTTGTCGGCGAGTCCGGTTCCGGGAAGTCCGTGACCGCGATGTCCATCATGCGGCTGATCGAACCTCCCGCCGGTGAGATCGTCACCGGGAGGATCGAGTACAAGGGAGCAAACCTCCTCGAGATGGCGGAGGACGAGATGCAGGCGGTCCGCGGTGGCCAGATCGCGATGATCTTCCAGGATCCCATGACCGCGCTCAATCCGGTCTACACGATCGGTGACCAGCTCATGGAGACGATCACACTGCATCAGAAGGTCTCGAAGCGCGAGGCCCGGGACATCGCGATGCAAGCGCTCGCGGATGTGCAGATCCCGAACCCAGTCGCTCGCCTCGAGGAATACCCGCATCAGTTCTCGGGAGGTATGCGGCAGCGGGTGATGATCGCGATGGGGTTGTCGTGCAATCCCGACATTCTGATTGCCGACGAACCGACCACCGCACTCGACGTCACGACGCAGGCCAAGATCATGGACCTGATGCTCGGCCTCGCGGACGAGCGCAACACTGCGGTGCTCCTCATCACCCACGACCTCGGCGTCGTCGCAGGATTCTGCGACACGATTCAGGTGATGTACGCGGGGGGGATCGTGGAGTCGGGGTCGGGTGACGAAATCTTCCACAACCCCCAGCATCCGTACACGTGGGGGTTGCTCGGTTCGATGACGAGGCTGGACCAGGCACAGCAGGTGCGCCTGCACTCGATTGCGGGGGCGCCGCCTTCCGTGATCGACCTTCCCGTCGGCTGCCGCTTCCGTCCGCGTTGCGAGTTCGCGCAGGACATCTGTGGACGAGTGCTTCCACCGTTGGTCGAGACGGGAGCCGGAAGATCCGTTGCCTGCCACTTCGCCGAGGAACTCGACCTGAAGGCGATCGACGTGCGTCACCGTGAGACAGAAGCCGAGGAGGTGATCTCGTGACCGACACGATGGATCAAGCCGCACAGCCATCATCGGTCAGCGTGGGAGACCTTCCGGCCGACGTGATCATGAGGGTGAACCACCTCGTGAAGGAGTTCCCGATCCGGAAGGGTGTGTTCTTCAAGAAACAGGTCGGCGCTGTCAAGGCCGTGACCGACATCTCGTTCGAGGTGAAGTCGGGCGAGACTCTGGGCCTGGTCGGCGAATCGGGATGCGGGAAGTCGACGACTGCTCGCTCCGTGATGCGGCTCCTCGAGCCGACGTCCGGAGACGTGTGGTTCCGATCGAAGACCAGGAACAAGGTCGTCAACGTCGCAACCGCCGGCAAGGAAGAGTTGCGGGGAGTTCGCGAGGACATCCAGATCGTGTTCCAGGACCCGTATGCCTCTTTGAACCCGAGGATGACGGTCGCGTCGATCATCGCCGAGCCCCTCGTCGTCCACGGGAAGGGCGACAAGCAGGAGCGTCTGGACAAGGTGAAGTCACTGCTGAAGGTCGTAGGCCTCCAGCCGGAGCACGCAAACCGGTATCCGCATGAGTTCTCGGGTGGTCAGCGGCAGCGCATCGGGATTGCGAGGGCCTTGGCGCTGAATCCGTCATTCGTCGTCCTCGACGAGCCGGTCTCCGCGCTCGACGTGTCGATCCAGGCGCAGGTTCTCAACCTACTGGACGATCTCCAGAGCGAGTTCGGATTGACGTACCTGTTCATCGCCCACGACCTTTCGGTCGTGCGGCACATCTCGGACCGTGTGGCCGTGATGTATCTCGGACGGATGGTCGAGATGGCGGATCGCGATGCGCTCTACGACCGTCCGATGCACCCGTACACGCACGCCCTTTTGTCCGCGGTTCCCATTCCTGACCCCAAGGTCGAGGCGACCCGCGAGAGAATCCTGCTCGAGGGCGACATTCCGTCTCCGATCAACCCGCCGTCCGGGTGCCGCTTCCACACGAGGTGCCCGATCGCGCAGATGGGCAAGTGCGATGTGGACGAGCCGCAGCTCCTGGAGCTCGAGCCAGGGCATTGGGTCGCGTGCCACTTCCCGGAGATCAAGCAGGTCATCTGAACCGCTCGGCATCGGCCGTGTCGCATGATCCTTGCGAGGGGGCGGTCGGTATACTCCCGGCTTCTCACCACGTCGGAGTGGCGGAATTGGTAGACGCGCTAGGTTGAGGGCCTAGTGGGCGAATAGCCCGTGGAAGTTCGAGTCTTCTCTCCGACACCCAATACCGGGGACACCTGTCGCTAGGCTGGCCGACCATGACGCTTGACGCCCTTCGGACGCCTCCCGATAGGTTCGCTGACCTTCCCGACTGGCCCTATGAGCCGCGCTACCTCGACGATCTCTCGGGTTACGAGGGGCTCCGGATGCACTACGTCGACGAAGGTCCGGCCGATGCCCCCGTGATGCTCTGCCTCCATGGCGAGCCGACGTGGTCGTACCTCTATCGACGGATGATTCCCGTCTTCCTCGACGCGGGATACAGGGTGGTCGCTCCTGACTTCTTCGGGTTCGGCCGTTCCGACAAGCCCGTCGAGGATGCGGTGTACACATTTGACTTCCACCGCGATTCGCTGCTGCGGTTCATCGAGCGGCTCGACCTGAGCGACGTGACGCTCGTCGTCCAGGACTGGGGCGGCATCCTCGGGCTGACAGTGCCCGTTGACCACCCAGCACGCATCTCGGGGCTCTTGATCATGAACACGGCATTCGGCGTGGGCGCCACTCCGACCGACGGATTCATCGCTTGGAGAGACTACGTCGCGCACACCGCGGACCTCGCCGTAGACCGGCTCATGGCTCGAAGTGTCGGCCATCTGACGGCGCAAGAGGCCGCCGCATACGAGGCACCCTTCCCGTCTGCGGAGTACAAGGCCGGAGTGAGGACATTCCCCGCATTGGTTCCCACCGACACGTCAATGGCTGGTGTGGAGGTGTCGCGTCGCGCAGTTCGTTGGTGGTCCGCCGAGTTCTCGGGACGCTCCTTCATGGCCATCGGGATGCAGGATCCCGTGCTCGGGCCGCCTGTGATGGAGAGGATGCACAGCGTCATCCGCGGTTGCCCCGAACCGTTGCGCATCGAAGAGGGAGGGCACTTCCTCCAGGAGTGGGGCGGCCAGGTTGCGCACGCAGCCCTGGATGCCTGGGCGACGTAGCGACCCCGCAAGACCAGGAATGGGATCGGGGGCAGTGTGTGTGCCCCCGAACCCACGCCGCATGTTCCTCTTTCAAGCCGGTCCCGGGCTGCCCTTCGCCTGGCAGGTGTCGAACCAACGGTCGAGTCCGGCGTACGCCTCGTCGAAGTCGATGCTCGGAAGCTCGAGGCCCTCGGCGACGATCTCGACGGTCGCCGTGAACGCGGCGTCGCGCGATGTCGAGCTGCCCCGACAGACATACCCGTCGCCGCGGCTGTTCCAAGAGTTACGGGAGAGTGTTCCGACACCCGTCCACGTGGCGGTGACCGTGACGGTGACAGGCACGAATTCAGCTCCAGGGCCCTCGCCTTCGTCGTGCTGGATGGACGCCTCGCCCGCTGTGACGATCTCTTCCAAGGGTGGTTCCGCTCCCTCGCCTTCGCCTTCGACCGAGACGTAGCACTCCCCGGCAAGCGTCGTCGCGACCGTGAGGCCGGTCAGTTGCCGATCCAGAGTCACGTCTGTCTCGTCGCTGGCGTAGCAGGACAGGTATCCGGTCTCGGAGTATGAGTCGAGGTAGAACGACACGCCGCTCCATGCGTCCGAGTATTCCTGGTCCGTGAATTCCCAGCTCCCGGCCTCGAGGGCCGCGAACAGGAACCCAGATTCTGTCTCCTGTTCGAGGTACGCGTGTGCGGACTCCGATTCCGATGAATATGCAGCCGGTGGCGCGGCTGCCGCTACTGCGGGCAACATGGACAGCGCGAACACCGAGGCGATAACGATCAGTTTCCTCATGGTTTCTCTCCCATCTCCCGCCGCGAGGGCGGGTAGGTGCATCCGCTCCATCCCCGGGGAGGACTTACCATCCAGACGCCGCAGACCAGGATGCACGCTGACACCGGTGCGAGGTGTTGTCGCGGCCCTGCCGATGAGTCAGCACAGTGTCCCGACGGCACGCACCTTGCTGTTGCGTGGGTCGGATCCCTGTCATACGATTTGGGCTCTCCGCACCTTCCGTTGCAGGGCGTGATTGGTGACAGGCCACGCCCTCCCAATCGTTGACCCTTCTCGCATCTCCCAGAGAGAGGTACCCGATGAGCCGTGCATCCCACTCCACGGAACGACCGTTGGTTCCCATCCAACGAAAGCGGCGCGCAGGACCTCTCGCGATTGTCGTCGCGCTCATACTGCAGGGCTGCGGTTCGGGCGCGGCACCAGTCCCCTCATCGACGTCCAACCCCGCCTCCGGAGCGACGTCGTCGACGGAAGTTCCTCTGTCGGAACAGACATGGATTGTCTATCAGGCGGAGTTCTCCGGCGCCGTGGACCTGGGTCTCGTCCATCCCGATGGGACCGGCGATCACCGCATTCCGGGCGGGCCAGGGAACCGCTGGCATCCCAATTGGTCACCTGACGGAACGTACGTCGCCTATGACTGGACCCTCCAGAGCGGAGTGTCCCAGATCGCGCTCGTCGATCTCGATGGATCGGAGGACGTGACGCTGCTGACCTGCACCGGGACGTGTCTGGGAAACGGTGGCCCTGCGTGGTCTCCCGACGGAGCACTCATTGGATTTGACGGTGCCGAGTCCGCGACTGCCGAACACGGCGGTGACCTGTGTTACCTGGCACTCCTGAGGGTCGGGACAACCGATGTCACGCGATTCCTCGAACACCCGGGATGCACCATCCAGGACTCGTATCTACAGTTCTCGCCAAATGGCCAGCGCGTTGTCTTTCAGCGTTCCGGGCCGGAGGGACAGGCCGTGTTCACGGCGTCGATTGACGGGAGCGACGAGTTACAGCTGACGGACTGGAGTTTGTGGGCGCGACCCGACTGGTCGCCCGATGGTGAGTGGATCGTCTTCCAGGACCGCGAGGCGGAATTGCACCCCGGAGAGATCGTGAGCATCTTCCGGGTGCGCTCCGACGGCAGTGGGCTCGAGCAGCTCACGGCACCGGAGCAGGGTCTCATCGACCTCTATCCACGTTTCCTTCGAGATGGGAGCGCGATCGTCTTCAGCCGATGCCGTCGAGCGGGGGGCTGCCAGGTCAGGCTCATCGACCCGGACGGCAGGAACGACCGCGAACTCTTTGCCACCGAATCTGAAACCGTGCATGTCGATTGGCAGCCGACGCCGTAGTCGGTTCTGCTCTGTTCGATTCACCCCACGGTTGTGTCTTACGATCGCCCATGTCGCCGCCTTAAGGGGTGAGGAGTTTGTGAACGATGGTTGCCAAGACCGACGTCACAGTTGAATTCGAGAGCTTCGTCGCCGAGGTGGGCCCACGTCTTCGTGACTGCCTCACGGCGAGGTTCGGTCGTGAGGCAGGATCGGAGGCTGCATCGGATGCCCTGTCGTATGCATGGGAGCATTGGGATCGGGTCTCGCGAATGGACAACCCTGCGGGGTACCTGTTCGCTGTTGCGAGGGGAAGGGTCCGTCGAGAGCGTGGCCGACGATTCGTGCGACTCGAGCAGGTCGACGAGCGGCGTACCCCGTGGGTGGAACCCGGCCTTCCGGCGGCACTGGAACGTCTCTCACCAAAGCAGAGGACGGTCGTCATGCTGGTGCACAGTTTCGGGTGGACGATGGGTGAGGTCGCTGAGGTTCTCGGGGTTGCGAAAGGGACGATCCAGTCCCACGAGCGGAGGGCGATGTCTCGTCTTCGGAAGGAACTGGGGGTCGAACAATGACGAGAGACATTCCGAGCCAGCTCGCCGCGTATGGCGCACAGCTCAACGATGGTGCTCCGCCCGTGACCGTCGAGTACCGACAGCTCGAACCGGAGACACTCGTGGATGCAGAAGAGACCCTCGCGCGACAGGGGTGGCCCGGCATGCGGGTCGCGGCGGCGTTCGCGATCGTGTTGCTGATCGGGCTGACGCAGGTGATATTCCGCACGGGCGACGCTGACGATGTGAGTTCTGCTGGTATCGGGCAGGAGCCCGATCTCGGCGTGTTTGAACCGCTTCGGGGATGGATCGTCTACCCGGTCTCCGGGTGGCATCTGGAGGCAGTGGATCCGGACGATCCGACGAGTCGGTACGTCTTGGATGTCCCGAAGGAGGCGTCGCGCGGGGTTCCGATCGGCTGGTCGGCCGACGGATCGCGTCTTGCACTCGAGGATGAGGATGGGGGGCACGAATTCGTGATCGACCGGAACGGCGAGATCAGCGCCCGCGTGACGACCGGTGGATGCTGCATGTTCGTCCACTCGAACGCGATGGCGCCCGACGGCGGCTTGAGCCCGGGATTGGTCTGGTCGCCGGACGGGTCGGCGTACGCAGTGGTCCGTGAGGCGGGCGAGGGCGTTTCGATCCTTGTCGTCGAGGCCGCCACTGGCACGGCGGGGAGGCCCGACGGTCAAGAGTTCGCTGGATTCGCTCTCATACGCCACGTGGCCTGGTCCCCGAACGGTAGGCACCTCGTCGTGACCGGCAGCGAGACCAGCCCGATTTCCGCTGCGGGAGAGCCCCTCGCGGACTACAACCCAGCCGCATTGCCACTACCGGCCAACCTCTACGTCTTGGATGTTGACGGCGAGGGGCGACGAACCGAGGTCGCGTCCGGTTACTTCATGGCTGCCGCCTGGTCGCCCGACGGGAAACGTATCGCGGCGCTGGAATGGCCTGACCGGAAGCATGCCAGACGAATCGTCGTGATGGACAGCGACGGCGCGGACCTTCGGGTCCTTCCGGGCGTTACCCCGAGGGGAGACTTCACGGGAATCACGTGGCACCCCGTGCCCTAGCACCCGCGTGATCGCGTGAGGCCGGAGTCGCTCAGTCCGCTTCGCGGTGCTCTTCGCCCCGCGGAACGCGTCGGTCGCGTCGCTTGGCCGCGCGCTTCCTCGTCCGAAGGTTGAAGTACGTTGCGATGAGGCCGACGCCCGTGAGCAGATAGACCACCGTGAAAAGCTTTGTGAACGTGGTGGTCGGCGTGAGATCGCCGAAACCCACAGTCGTCACCGCGACCACGCTGAAGTACAGGGAGTCGACAACCGACCAGTCCTCGACCGTCGAGTAGACGATCGTTGCAACCAGGATCATCAACAACGCGGCGATCGTGATCAGCTTGTATGCATGGTGGTCGAACGCCTCAACTGACTGGCGCCTCGTCGGTTCGTGTGATTTGCTCATGGAGTGCGACATTACGCGACCTCGGCGGCGATCGCGGCGAGGCCGCGTCGTATGTCCGGTACGTCGGAGAGGAGCCCATCGTGCGGATCAGATGCGAGCGACGCGAGGCGCTTGGGCATCGTGAGGATCGTGTACTTCCCGGGGTCGAGTCTCTTCGTCACTTCCGACCAGCGCAACGGAGCTGACACGGTCGCCCCCGGCACCGGACGGACGCTGTAAGGGCCGACGATGAGCTTTCCCCTTCCGTTCTGGAGGAAGTCGATATAGACCTTCCCGTCGCGCCCGGCGGGGTTGCGCACGGTGGTGGCGATGTCCCTGGTCTTGGTCTCCACGACTCGCGCGATCAGCTCGCCGAGCATCTTCTGCTGGGCATACCCAACCGAGCGCCCGAGGGGGATCAGCACGTGGAGCCCGGTCTTGCCGCTCGTCTTCGGGTATGACGGGATGTCCATCCGGTCGCACACCTTCTTGATCTCCTTCGCCACATCCACGACGTCTGTGAAGGGGGCACCCTTCGGGTCGAGGTCGAGGATGCACCAGTCCGGCGCGTCGAGGCTGTCGAGGCGGCTCGCCCACACATGGATCGGAATCGATGCGAGGTTCGCGAGGTAACGCAGGCCCTCGACGTCGTCGATCAGGAAGTATGTGTTGCCCTTGCCGTCTTCGTCGCCGATCCACTCCGTGCGTATCCAGTCGGGTACGAACTCGGGTGCGTTCTTCTGGAAGAAGGATTTGCCGTCGATCCCGTCCGGGTAGCGGTCGAGCACGAGTGGCCGACCCGCGAGGTAGGGGAGGAGGTTGTCGGCCACCGCCGTGTAATAGCCGATCAGGTCGCCCTTCGTGTAGCCCTCTTCCGGCCAGAACACCTTGTCGACGTTGGTCGGCTCTGATGTCCGCGCATCGATGACGGCGGGCGGCGGCGGGTCGGAGGACGACGGTGCTTCGAGCACATCATCGAGGTCCAGGTCGCCCCACGACTCGAGCACCGGCTGGCGGAGGAGGCCGTCATCCGTGATCTCCTTGAACCGCACGACCGCGCTCAGGGATGGCTCGACCCATGTGTGTTCCGATCCTGTCGGAGGCTCCCCAGCGACGCGGGGTGCGCTGACCGTTGCATTGGACAGAACCCCACCGAGTGTGGTCAGGTCGGAATCGGAGATACCCGAGCCGACCCTCCCGGTGTACGTGAGGGTGCCGTCCGACATTCTTGCGAGGTGAAGCGCACCGACGCCATGCCGCGATCCCTTGGGCGCCGTGTAGCCGACGATGGCGAATGACGCGGTGTGCTCCGCCTTCACCTTCTGCCAGGCCGATGACCGTCCAGCGAGGTACTTCGACGACGCGTCCTTGGCCACGATGCCTTCGAGACCCATGGCCTGCACCTGGGCGAACATCGCCTCGCCCATGGTCTCGATGTGGTCTGCATATCGGAGGGGGCCGAGCTTCGGGACGATGCGTGAGAGCAGCTCTTTGCGAGATCGGAGGGCAAGCGGCCTGACATCACGGCCCTCGAGCGAGATGAGATCGAATACGAACATCGTTGCGGGCAACGTGGCCGCGGCCCGGGCGATGTCGTGCCGGTTGCCAAGACGTCCCCGTCGCTGGAGGAGGCCGAACTGGGGCTTTCCGTCGTCATCGAGGACAGCGATCTCCCCGTCGATGACGAGGTCGTCATATGGGAGGCGCCGGATTGCCGAGACGATCTCAGGGAAGATGGCGGTGGCATCGAGCCCGCTCCGGTACTGCAGGGCGACGTTGCGGCCGTGCTTCCGTGCGACGAGGCGATACCCGTCGTATTTGATCTCAAACAGCCACCCTGCCCTAGTGAACGGAGCGTCGGCGGTCTCGGCGAGCATCACCTCGATCTTGTCGGGCAGATCCTTGATCCTCGGGGCTTCGAGATCGTCAAGGGCGGCAATCACCCGAGCGGCGTCCTCGGCACCGTGTGCGAGGTCCTCGACCGTTCGGCCGGTCAGGATCGAGGCTTCCGACGGCGGGTCCTCGCCATCGGGGCGCACCCATCCGTCGCGGTGCTTGATGAGCAGCCAGTCCGAGTTCTTCATGTGGACGAGGGTCCATTGGCCGTTGAGCTTGTAGCCCGAGAGGGTGAAGAGCAGTTTTCCCTTGGCGATGCCCTCGTCGGGATCCTCGTCCCAGGTGAGCGCACCCCTGTCCCACACGATCATCTCGCCGCCGCCGTACTCGTCCTTCGGTATGACGCCTTCGAAGTCGGCGTAGTCGAGAGGATGGTCCTCCGTGTGGGCAGCGAAGCGCTTGACGGCGGGGTCGAACGAGACGCCCTGGGGCACCGCCCATGACATGAGCACGCCGTCGTGCTCGAGGCGAAGGTCGTAGTGGAGGCGGGTCGCCGCGTGCTTCTGGACGACGAAGATGCCCTGTCCGTACGTGGAAGCCTCGCCGAACGGCTCTGGCGTCCTGGAGCGATCGCGCTTGCGGCGATAGTCGGTGAGGCGATCGGTGGGCGGATCGGGCATGCGGGCGATGCTAGGTGCCTACCCTTTCGGCTTTTCGCGATCTGTGGTACAAATGATCCCTTCAGGAGGCACTTCATGGCGCGACCAATAGCGACTGGGACCATCAGCTTCGGACTGGTTTCGATACCCATTCGAATGTTCAGCACGAGCGAGTCCGAGGCGAGGATCGCCCTCAACTCGATCCACGAGTCGTGCGGAACCCGGATCAAGCAGCAGTTCTACTGCCCCACGGACGAGCGGGTTGTTACGAGGGACGAGCTCATCAAGGGCTACCAGTTCGCAAAGGACCAGTACGTCACCTTCAAAGCGGATGAGCTGAAAGCGATGGAGCTCGCACCCACGCACTCCATCGACATCAAGGAGTTCGTGCCCCTCGAGCAGGTGGACCCGATCTATTACGAGAAGGCGTACTACCTCGGCCCCGACACCAACGGTGCCAAGCCGTACTCGCTGCTCTCGGAGGCGATGCGCCAGACCGGCAGGGCGGCGCTCGCACGCTATGCGGCACGTGGCAAGGACTACCTCGTGCTTCTGCGGCCGTTCGAGGACGGGATCATCATGCAGCAGCTCCGGTACCCGGACGAGATCCGGGCGTTCGATGGCGTCGAGCTGGGGGACGTCCAGATCGACGAGAAGGAGCTCGACCTCGCGAAGCAGCTCGTCGACCAGATCGCCAGCGATGAATTCCATCCGGACGAATATGAGGACGGCGTCAAGGTGCAGATGCTCGCAGCCATCGAGCAGAAGATCGCCGGCCAGGAGATGACCTTCGCGCCCAAAGAGGAACCCAAGGCTCAGGTCATCGACATCATGGAAGCGCTCAAGGCGAGCCTCGAGGAGGGCGCGAGCGACGAGAAGGCGCGCAAGCAGGCGTAGCGTCCTGCGCTGCAGGCGAGGGAGTGGAAATGGCAACGACCAAGCAGTGGCCGACGTGGATGATCGTGGTGGCATTCCTCATCTTGATCCCACCGATCGTGTGGGCGCTCAACCTCGTGATAGGACTTGCCACTGCAATGACCATCGGCGGCATGCTGCTCGTCGTGGCGATCGTGTGGTTGTTCGTCTGGCTGAGAGGGCGCGTCGAAGCCTGAGGCAGCGTGACCGTCAGACGACGCCTGAAACCAGCAGCAGCATCATCAGGACCACGAGGTAGAGGATCGTTCCCCCTCCGACGACGACCCCTCGAATGAACGCGGGGATAGATGACTTCCCGAACGCGAAGTACGCCATCACGCCGACGATCGGGACGAGCAGGATCACGAGGAACCAGAGGATGAACATCCCTTTGGACATCTCGTCCTGGCGTCGGACCATGTCCCATATGGCAAGCGCGATCCATGCACCCACGAGCGCGAGTGGCAGGAAGTAGGCCCACAGGCTCATGACGAAGGTCCAGAAGGTGGGCTGTGTGACGGGTACTCCTGACACGAAGATCTCCTTGCTCCGGATCTCGACGCCCGCCGGGAGAGCTGGCGTCTCGATCGCGTCCAGATCGGGTTTCACGAAGACGTTGAACGCTGGTTGAACTGTTGCCGAGGCGGACGACGGCATCACTTCCTGCGGATCGGGGGCTGGCCAGTCGCGGTGGTCGCCTCCCTCGGGGAAGCCGGCCGCGCTGTCCGCGAATACGCCTGCGAGGTAGAGCGGGGTGGCGAGGTCGAGTTGGAACGGCAGGTTGATGCCCGAACATGAGTGGTAGAGCGTCAGCAGCGGGGGAGTGGCCCAACTGTCGATGAGGTTGCCCTCGAAGCAGTTCCCCTGGCTCGGCGGCCCGACGAGGCCGAGGTCAGCGGCGCCCGACCCGGTGACGGTGTTGTTCCTCACGATGTTGTTCTTCGCAAGCCAGATGGTGTCGTCCGGCAGGAGGTTCGTGACGATGCCCCAGCGGTCGTGGTTGACGACGAGGTTCTTCTCTGCGATGTCGCCCTCTCCGCCTGCGAGGATGATGCCCTGCCCGATCGCGAGCCGTGCGAAGCCCTTCGTTGGGACGTCGTACCCGTTGTTGTCCATGACGAGGTTTCCGCCGATGTACACCTCGCGGTGCGGCGGGTAGAGCTCAGAGTCGAGAGAGTTGGGCGCGACGCCTCCCATGTTGCCGACGAACTCGTTGTTGATCAGGTAGAGATCCCCGCCTGCATTCGTTCCGGAGTATCCGAGGCCGTTCTCGAACGACACAGAGTTCTGGATGATGGCGTTGCACGGATAGCACTGGCCGATGTACAGACCGCTGTCGTGGTTCCCCTTCGCGTAGACGTGGTCGAACAGGCCGTCGACGGAGTCGAACGCGTAGATCCCGTAGTCACCGTTGTTGTAGGCGGTCACGTACGAAGCGCGATACCCGGTGACGCCCGTCCAGTAGAACCCGTTGACCTCGTAGTTGCGCGCCGACATGTTCTCGATGGCAACGGCATCAGCTACGACATGGAACCCGTTGGACAGCTCGAAGCCCCCATCGACGATCGTCTCGTTCCGATCCTCACCGCGGATGACGAGGGACGGCGTGCGAACTGTGACGCCCTCGTGGTACACGCCCTTACGGATGAAGACGAGGTCGCCTGGCGAGGTCGCGTCGACGCCTTCCTGGATCGTGGCGTAGTCGTCAGGGATCGTGATCGTGTTGCCGGACCACGCGTCGACCGGCTCGACGTCGTTCGCCTCGGGGATCTCGTAGTCGGGCACGTCTCCCACGACGATGTAACCGGCCATTCCGCCGCCCTCGGCGTCACCGTGGAAGGAGCAGAAGTAGGGGTAGACGCCCGGCTCGACGAAGGTTCGCTCGTAGCGGTCGTTGCGCTCCATCACCGTGTCGGACTGCCAGGTACCGTCTGCGGCGAAGACATTGTGGGGGTTGTCGCCGACCATCTTCCACTCGACGGTGTCGCCCGGATCGATCTTGACCACGCTTTCGTAGAAGGCGTCGTCGTAACCGAAGATCTCGACCGCATCGGGGTTGGCAGTGGGTGGCGCCCCGGAGTCGCCGCATGCCGCCACGAGGGTCGACAGCGCAGCGACGCCAACGATCCACAGGCCGACGTGAATCCGGTGTGTCCGTTGGGCTCCCACGGCGGTCACCCTAGCCACGCATGGCCGCGAACGAGGGTCGGGGTCGTCGTCTTGCGGGGTGTCGATTGCGGGCTGATACCCGTATCCTTCGGGGACTTCACTGCCTTGGCAGAAAGACGGATTCCCAAGGCGGAAATCCGGGTGGAAGAGTTGCACTAACGCCTGCGTTCGTGTACGGTTCCATCTCCGTCGGTCACCGACCGACCGCTGTCGCTTGCTCTGAGCGACGGTACACTGTGAGGCCCCTGGGCGCATGAATCGCTGTATGCGATGCGCTCTGGAACCGGGCTCCTTGACAACTGAACAGTGCGTCGATCGTGCGCCGAAAGGCGAACGATCGAGATTGACAGGCGTCTGTCGCACGGCCATTCATTCTGGGCGGTCGAACGGCAGACGTAGCAACGTCCATCAGACCGACCGCTTCGGCGGAAGGAACGATGGTCGTACAAGCCAACGGTCATGCCGTGAAGGGAACCCCGTTCCTGGTATGACCGCATCCTTTTGAGGGATGAAAAACTCCTGGTCCGCGGACCTCGCGGACACAGGATCGTTCTCATCGAAGAACTTCGATGGAGAGTTTGATCCTGGCTCAGGACGAACGTTGGCGGCGCGCTTAATGCATGCAAGTCGAGGGAGAAGCGTTGGTTCCGTAAGGTTCCGACGTGGAAACCGGCGAACGGGTGCGTAACACGTGAGAAACCTGCCCCCCAGATCGGGATAGCCCAGGGAAACCTGGATTAATACCGAATATTCTCTTTGGTCCGCATGGACCGTTGAGGAAATGGTCCGCCGCTGGGGGATGGTCTCGCGGCCTATCAGGTAGTTGGTGAGGTAACGGCTCACCAAGCCGAAGACGGGTAGCTGGTCTGAGAGGACGATCAGCCACACTGGAACTGAGACACGGTCCAGACTCCTACGGGAGGCAGCAGCAGGGAATATTGCACAATGGGCGAAAGCCTGATGCAGCGACGCCGCGTGCGGGATGACGGCCTTCGGGTTGTAAACCGCTTTCAGGAGGGAAGAAATTGACGGTACCTCCAGAAGAAGCTCCGGCCAACTACGTGCCAGCAGCCGCGGTAATACGTAGGGAGCGAACGTTGTCCGGATTTATTGGGCGTAAAGGGCTCGTAGGCGGTTCAACAAGTCGGTCGTGAAAGCCCGGGGCTCAACTCCGGGATGCCGGTCGAAACTGTTGTGACTTGAGTTCGGTAGAGGTGAGTGGAATTCTCGGTGTAGCGGTGGAATGCGCAGATATCGAGAGGAACACCATTAGCGAAGGCGGCTCACTGGGCCGATACTGACGCTGAGGAGCGAAAGCGTGGGGAGCAAACAGGATTAGATACCCTGGTAGTCCACGCCGTAAACGATGAACACTAGGTGTAGCGGATTTATTCACGTCTGCTGTGCCGAAGCTAACGCATTAAGTGTTCCGCCTGGGGAGTACGGCCGCAAGGCTAAAACTCAAAGGAATTGACGGGGCCCCGCACAAGCGGCGGAGCATGCGGCTTAATTCGATGCAACCCGAAGAACCTTACCTGGACTTGACATCATGGGTCTACCTGTGGAAACACAGGGTGCTTTGCGCCCATGACAGGTGGTGCATGGCTGTCGTCAGCTCGTGTCGTGAGATGTTGGGTTAAGTCCCGCAACGAGCGCAACCCCTGTCCTATGTTGCCAGCGGTTCATGCCGGGGACTCATAGGAGACTGCCGGGGACAACTCGGAGGAAGGCGGGGATGACGTCAAGTCATCATGCCCCTTATGTTCAGGGCTGCACGCATGCTACAATGGGCAGTACAACGGGCTGCGATCCCGCGAGGGTGAGCGAATCCCTTAAAGCTGTCCTCAGTTCGGATTGGAGTCTGCAACTCGACTCCATGAAGCCGGAGTCGCTAGTAATCGCGAATCAGCAAAGTCGCGGTGAATACGTTCTCGGGGCTTGTACACACCGCCCGTCACATCACGGAAGTCGGTAACGCCCGAAGTCAGTGGCCTAACCCTTGTGGAAGGAGCTGCCGAAGGTGGGATCGGTGACTGGGATGAAGTCGTAACAAGGTAGCCGTACGGGAACGTGCGGCTGGATCACCTCCTTTCTAAGGAGCAATTCGAGGCCTCGACA
>QJWC01000025.1 GCA_003235475.1 Acidimicrobiia bacterium
GACATCGGCGACGTCGTTCGGGTCGAAGGCACTGTCGATGAGCGGTTTGGCAACACGCAGCTGACCGACTTCGTGGAGATCGTGGAGGTGGACGCCAACGGCTCCCGCACCGCCTCGCCGTCAATGATCACGTATCCGCTCGTATCGCTCGACGACATGGAGGCCGTCGAGGGCATGCTCGTGACGTTCACGCAGGATCTGGTGATCTCCGAGTACTTCAACTACGACCGCTTCGGCGAGATCGTGGTAGGCCTGCCATCGCCGGGCTTCACCCGCCAGATGCAGCCGAACGCCGTGTACGAACCTGGTTCACCGGATGCAATGGCGCTGCGCGAGTTCAACCTGCTGAGCCGAATCACGATCGATGACGGCAAGACGTCGCAGAACCCGGACTTCATGGTCCACCCGATCTTCCGGGACGAGTTCACGCTTCAGAACAGCTTCCGCGGCGGCGACTCGATCGGCGGTCTCCAGGGTGCGATCTACTACACGTTCGGCAGGCACGTGCTGTACCCGAACGGTCATGACACGTACACGCCGAACCCCCGTCCGGGTGTCCCGAACGTGGGCGGCGACATCAAGGTCGCGACGTTGAACGTGCTCAACTACTTCCTGACGATCGACGACCGCTCGAACAACTGTGGTCCCAACCAGGATCAGAACTGTCGAGGCGCCGACACCCAGGAGGAGTTCGACAGACAGCGGCAAAAGATGCTCGAGGCGCTGCTCGACCTCGATGCCGACGTCATCGGCCTCATCGAGATGGAGAACACGCCGGGCGTCGAGCCGATGGCCGACATCGTTGCTGGCATGAACGCAGCGCTCGGCGCGGACATCTACGACTACGTCGACGCCGGCATCGCGGGCCCTGACGTGATCAAGGTGGGACTCATCTACAACAAGTGGACGGTGACCCAGACCGACGAGACCGCGGTCCTCGACAGCCCGGACTTCATCGACCCGAGAGGCAGTGGTGTCGCACGGAACAGGGCTGCGGTGGCAGCGACCTTCAAGGAGCAGCACGGCAACGGGCGGTTCTCGGTGGTTGTCAACCACTTCAAGTCGAAGGGAAGTGCCTGCGGCGCTGGCGACGATGAAGGACCTGGCGACTTCTTTGGAAGCTGCAACCTGACGCGGACGCTGGCGGCCGAGAAGCTCGTCGAGTGGATCGGGACCAACCCGACGGGAGCAGAGGACACCGACTGGCTCATCATCGGCGACCTCAACTCGTACGGCATGGAAGACCCGATCGACGTGCTCGTCGGAGCGGGGTACGCGAACCTCGTCGCCGACACGTACGGTCCGGCTGGTTACTCGTACGTGTTCGACGGGGAGCTCGGCAACCTCGACTACATCCTCGCCTCGGAGGGCTTGTCGTCGCAGGTCACCGGTGCAGCCGTGTGGCACCTCAACGCCGACGAGCCGGACATCATCGACTACGACATGTCGTTCAAGAGCGACACGCAGGATCTCCTGTTCGACGGGACGAACCCGTATCGCAGCTCTGACCACGATGCCGTGATCGTTGGACTCGACCTGAGCAGGTCCGGAAAGTCGAAGGGCGACCCGAAGGGCCCACCACTCGGCATGCTGTAAAGCGCTGGCGCCGAAAACCAGATGCGGCCCGGGGGCGAGAGCCCTCGGGCCCTTCTACTTCTTGGACTGCTCGTAGTACGGGTTCTCTCCCGAGGCGTGGTCCGTGACGTCGATGACCTTGTGGACGTCCGGCACACCATTGACGATGGCCGACTCGATTCCCTGGGACAGGGTCACGTTCGCCATCCCACATCCCTGACAGGCACCGCCCAGCCGCACATACGCGATGCCGTCCTCGACGGCAACGAGTTCCACCTGGCCTCCGTGCCCGGCGACGGATGGGTTGATGGCGGTCTGGATCACGTGGCTGACCTGCTCGGCGACAGGACTCGAAAGATCGGGCGCAGGACCGTCCAGGGCGATGGTCGGCGAGGGGGAGTTCGGGTTCTCGATCGAGAGGCCCGGCTTGAGGAGGTTCTTCGACATCCCGAGCGTCGCGCCCGTGAGATTCGCGACAGACGCCTGCGGGATGGCCACGATGAGGTCGCCGTGTCGTTCGACATGGTCCGTATCCTCGAGCAGGTCGAGGGGGGTCATGTGCATCGTGTAGGTGAACTCGGTATCTCGCGCACCGCCGATCGCGAGCACGAGGGCGAGCTCATCCTCCCCGGCTTCGCCAGAGATGATCGAGAGCACCTTGTCGCGCGCGGCATCGGTGACCGTCAGGATGCGAGAATCCTCTGACATGACCTCTCAGTTCCACGAAGCGACTCCCGCGGATGATACGGACCGGCAGCCGAGATCTGCTGGGCGGCCCGTCGTTGTACTCGTCGCGCCGTCGACGAGTTACCGGACGGGTGACTTCGTCGTTGCCGCGATGTCGCTCAGAATGGACCTCGTCGTTGCCACCGACGACGTCCTTCCGATGGGTGAGGTCGGACGCTCGCGATCGTTGGTGATCGACTTCGACAGGCCCGAGTGGTCCGCCGCTCGCATCTCGGACCTGAAGCCGCGACCAGACGGGGTGGTCGGCGTCGACGACAAGGGAGTGATCATCGCAGCAATGGCGAGCCATCTCCTCGGGCTCCCCGCAAACCCCGTCGCGGCCGTACGTCTGACCCGTGACAAGGCCCACATGCGCAACCTCCTCGACAGCGCTGGCGTACCGCAACCCCGCTTCGCGGTCGCACAGCTGGGTGACGCCACAAAGACCGCGAACGATCTCGGTTACCCGTGCGTGATGAAACCGCGAGGGCTCTCCGCAAGCCGCGGAGTGATTCGCGTTGATTCGGATTCAGAGGCATCGTTCGCAGAGACGCGCATCCGGGGAGTCATAGGGGAGTCCGGTGGTGACATGGACGCTTCGATCCTCGTAGAGCAATTCATCCCGGGTGATGAAGTGGCTGTGGAGGGCCTCCTCATCGACGCATTTCTCGAGGTCCTCGCGATCCTGGACAAGCCAGATCCCCTCGACGGGCCGTTCTTCGAGGAGACCCTCTTCGTCACGCCGAGTCGCCATACGACAGACGAGCAGCAGGCGATCGCGGACGTGACCGAAGCGGCAACACGCGCGCTCGGCCTTGTGAGCGGGCCGATTCACGCAGAAGTGAGGCTCGGGCCGGACGGTCCAGTCGTCATCGAGGTCGCAGCACGTTCGATCGGGGGACTGTGCGGCCGCGCCCTCACGTTCGGGGTGCTCTCCGAAACACTCGAATCTGTGATCCTCCGAAGCGCGGTCGGTATGGCAGGCGTTCGAACCGATGCGGCCGCTCCCGCCACGGGCGTCATGATGCTGCCGATTCCGAAGGCGGGGAAGCTCGATCGCATCGACGGCCTCGAGGCTGCCTTGCAGGTCGAAGGGGTGACCGATGTCGTGCAGACGATTCCGAACGCCCGTGACGTCGTGCCCCTCCCCGAGGGCGACCGCTACCTCGGATTCATCTTCGCGACTGCTTCGACCCCCGACGCCGTCGAGCTTGCCCTTCGTTCGGCGTACGGCAAGCTCGAGATCCGTATCGCCTGATCAGCCTGCGTGCACGAGGTCGACGACGGGCGCCATCGCCTCGATCGCACCGAGTGTCGTGTCCGTGAGGTCGAGCCGGACTTCCGCGATGCCGGAGGTTGCCGTCGACAGTATGTGTTCTGCGATCGCCTCGGCCGAATCGAACACCGCGTTCGTTCGGTCATCCGGAGCCTCGAATCCGGGCGGGGTGACGGAGTACAGGTCCAGCGTTCGAACGACGGAGCCCGGGTCGCGTCCGACCTCCTCGCAAGCCGCCTCGAGGAGGCCGATCGGCCCCGCGAGGTGTCCCGCAATCCCTTCGGCCGTGAGATCCCATGACCACCAGTTCCACGCGTCGGCGAACCGCGCCACGAGCGTCATCATCTTCTCACCACCGGCCGCGATGTTGATGAACGGACCGGTTCCATCGGTACCACGCAGCACGATTTCGGAATCCTTGACGGAGTAGTACGCGCCTTCGAAGTTGGCCCGACCGGTTCGGGAGAGACTGTGGATGATCTCGATCGCTTCTGCGAACCGCGAGTATCGGTGATCCGTCGGGAACCCGAACGCTTCGTAGTCGGAATCAGCGGTGTTGCCCGCGCCGATTCCGAGCACATATCGGCCGCCGGAGATCTCGTTGAGCGCCTCGGCCATGCTGACCACCATCGCAGGCGACCGATACGGCGAGTTGACGACCGACTGGCCGAACCGGATCGTCGAGGTCGCCTCGGCAATGGCTCCCGACATGGTCATCGACTCCCACACCCCATTGGTGTGCTCCTTGCCCCGGTACAGCAAGGCATCCTCGTACACGAACATGTCGAAACCGATGGACTCGGCGAGGAGGGCGCGGTCCTTGATCGACGCCCAGGTGGGCGCTGGCGGGTCAGTATCTGGACGGCCGTTGAGACCGTTGATGAGTCCGATCTTCATGGCGCCACCCTAAAGGATGGCAGGGTTCTTCGAGCGGTGACGGCCTCATGCGAGGAGGCTGAGGCCTCCCCACAACGCGATGAGGACTCCGACACCGAGAAGCCAGTAGGCCCGGCCGGGGCGGAACTCGCCCTCCTCGCCCTTTGGTTTCTCGTCCATGCGGTGCTTGTAGATCGCGTACGCGTTACCGACGACCATCGCGAGCCCGAACGCGAACGCGAGCTGCTTGATGAGCAGGCCGAGGTTGAGGATGTCGACCGGGTCGGTGGACGCTTGCAGGATGTGTCTCACGGCGGTCAGGGTACGGCCGGCTCCGCAACAGGCTGCAAATCTGCCGCCTGATACCCTCCCCGCATGGCCTCCCCCTCAGCTCCACATGCCTCAGCGCGCGCCCGTCGCGTCGCACTCCCAGTGGTCCTGTGGGTGTTCGGGCTTGCCACGTCGGTGTTGCTGGTCGGCATATGGGGGAGGACCGTTGCGGTCGACGAACCGACCGTCAAGGACGCGGCGAGGGTGATCGTCGATGACGAACTCGCCGCCCAGCGGATTCGATCGTGGCTCGCAACGGCACTGTCGGACGTCGTAGGAAGCGATGAAGAGGCGGCGGAAATAGTTGACGAGATCGCATCACAGCCCGCGTTCCCGCTGGCTGTCGAGTCGATCGTCGAAGACTTCGTCGCCGCCCTGTTCGCACCCCCAGGGGAGGAGCAGGAGATCCGGATCGCCGAAACGCTTGCGCCGATGATTCCCTTGGTGACGAGCGAGCTCGCGAGCCGAGACATCGACCTGCCGCCACAACAGATCGAGGAGGCACTCGACGCCGCTCCCGTGATCGAGCTCGACAACGGCGAAGCCGCCGCCGTGACCACGGCAGTGGAGCAGGCACGCACAATCCTCACGAGGGTGGTGGCGCTTGCCGCCGCCGTCCTGCTGGTGTCGGGTGTGACGGCGCTCGCCCTCGCTGAGCGCCGCTACCTGATGCTCCGTCACCTCGGTGTGCGGGTGCTGATCTCTGCGGCGACATTCGCCGTCCTGTTCCGGGTCGGGGCGTGGGCACTCGACCCGAAGCGCGGCCGGTCGCCGCTGCTCGGTGGCGGTTCCGTGCTGCTGGGTTCGAACGGCCAGGTCTTCCTGATCGCATCGGTGTTGGCTGCGGCGGTGGCTGCCGTCGGAGGTGTGGTTGCGTGGCGCCGGTCACGGGCCAACTCTGTGGCAACGCAGCGGTCGGCAGAGTATGCCAACATCTAGCGAACATCCGGCGAAAGTTCTGCGCTAGATCCCGTCGACTTGGTCGATGGTTCGCGGATCCGTGGGTGGCAGGCGATCGCGGCCTTCCTTCACGCCGACGACGCCCAGCCCGGAGATCGCTACTCCGATGGCCGCTGTCGCAGCGAGGCCCTGGAGGGTGCCGTTGTCGACGAGGAAGCCTCCCAGCGCCGGTCCCACGGACCGTCCAAGCGCCAGAACGCCCTGCCCATCGCCTGCCCTCTCTGCAGGCTCGAGAGATCGATCGGCCAGCATCTGGAGGATCCCCGGGATGGCCATCCAGAACCCGAAGCCCCACCAGAACATGCCCATGAAGAAGAACGGCGTGGGTGCGTACACGGTGAGGAGGACTGCAGGCGCGATGGACATCGCGAACCAGCCAGGTATCCGGTGTCGGTCGGAGAGTCGCGCACCGGCGAGCCCTCCGGCCGCGTTGAGGCTGAATCCGATCGAGGCCATCAGCGGCGAGAGCTCGTGGATGTCTCGGGCGACCAGTCCGAGGTTGATGTAGAGCGACGATCCGAAGAACGTCATTCCGAACAGGGCGATCAGCAGGAGCCGGTTCGACCGCGAAGCCGACAGGACCCCCCGACCCCTCTTGCGCCCAGCAACAGGTCCCCAGAACAGTGCCGCTGGAACGGCCATGAGGGCAAGGAACAGGAAGACCGCCCGATCCCCGTGGCCCGAAATGGTTGCGATCACCGGAGCGAGCACGAGGGCGGTGAGGGGTCCCGTCATTGCGATCGATGACATCGAGTCCTTGCGGGTCATCGCGTTCGACCAGGTGAGCCACGTCATCGTTCCTGCGGCGAAACCGGCGAGAAGCCGGAGCGGAACAAGCACGAGGAACTGGCTGGGGAGGACGCTGAGAAGGTTCAGCGCGATGAGAGCGGCTGCCGCTGCCCGGAGGATCCGCCCGTTGGGACGCAACAGCCTCGGCAACAAGAAGTTCGCAAGGGCAAATGCACCGACCTGCGCGACCGAGATGGAACCCGCGAGGCCCTCGGAAACCCCGTAACGCTCCGCGAGGGGAACGATGAGGAACGGTGTTGCGCCGAACATCGCCGTGACCGCGATCACCGCAGCGATGATCGCGAGTGGGGCGCCTTGTCGGCCCCCGTAGAGGATCCGCGATGGAACGTGCACCCTCGGAGTATGGCGAGGACCGCGCCGGAGTTATGCCTCGCCGGTTCGGGTGAATCGCAACGTCCGGTCGCCGCTGGTCCAGAGCATCGTTTCGCCGAGCAGCATCACATCGATGGGGCCCGACGACAGCATGCCCACGATCGCATACTCATACTCAGCCGGGTCGACACATCCCATCAGCGTCATCGTATGGGTGCGACCCTCGAGGGTCCGCGATTTGCCGCGGTACTCGTACGACCCCTCGGCGATGTTGCACGCAGCCCCGGTTCTGAGCAAGCCGTTGGCAATGCTCATGTTTGCCGACAGGCGGTGGCGCTCGGCGTCTGGCACTCGCTGGACGGATCCGCCGTCGATCACCGACTCGAGGCGCCACTGCCCCTCGATCTGTGGCACGGTGGCCGCACAGGCGGACGCGACCAACAGCACTGCTACGACGATCAGCGAGCGCATCCGAGTCTCCTTCCCACGTACGACGTGCCGCGACAGCGTGCCGGTTCCCACTGCCCTAGCGTGGCACATTCGCGAGAAGGCGGTGCCATGTCCTATCAGATTGTGGTCGATTGCGCGGACCCTGACCTGCTCGCGCGGTTCTGGGCGGAGGCCCTGCACTACGAGTTGGAGGGCCCGCCCGAACCGCACGCGACGTGGAGGGAGTACTGGACCTCGGTCGGCGTCCCCGAGGACGAGGTGGGCGACGGCTACGACTCGATTGTCGATCCTGACGGCATCCGCCCGCGCGTGTGGTTCCAGCAGGTTCCCGAAGTCAAGTCGATCAAGAATCGGCTCCATTTCGATCTCCTCGTTGGCGGTGGTCGGTCGAACCCCATCGAGGTGCGCAAGGAACGAGTGATCGCCGAGGTCGAGCGCCTGACGGATCTTGGCGCCACCGCGATCCGGATCGTCGACCACCCGGAGTACGACCACTTCTTCGCCGCGATGGCCGATCCGGAAGGAAACGAGTTCGACGTCGTGTAGGTGGCCGGGCTGGAGCGCGGCTAGGTTTCGCGGCATGTCACGACCATGTCACGCGTTCCGTGTCCCTACCCGTGGCGACGAGGGCGGTGACCACCTCGGCGTCGTGAACGATGTCGTGGACGCATCGCACGAGAACATCACCCGGCAACCCCTCAACTGTGTCGCGTGACCGCATACAACTGGTCCAGGCCCGTGACGGTGGAAGAGATGTACGGCGATTGGGATTGGGAGGCCGCGGTCGAGCTGGTCGGCGCGAGCCTCAATCCGCGGCAAAGCACGGCGATCTTCGACACCGTCGAATCCCTTGGGATCGGTTCCGACGATGTCGTACTGGACATCGGGGGGCGAGACGGCAGCCACGGCCTCGTCATGGCAGAGCGATTCGGGTGTCGGGTGATCTCGGTTGATCCGTCTCCTGCCAACATCGAGCAAGGGCTGCGTGCTGTTGCTGACCATGAGTACGGTCACATGGTCGAGCTGGTGTTGGGTGGCATCGAGGACATCCCGATTGGGGACGGTGAATGCGCCCTGGTGTTCTCCCGGGACATGATGAGCCATGTTGCCGATATCGACACCGGTCTTGCCGAGTGTCACCGGGTGCTCGAACCGGGCGGGGCGATGATCGTCCACCAGGTGTTTGCCACGGACCTCATGGAGCCGAGGGAAGCAGAGTATCTCTGGGCCGAGGCGGCGTCGGTGGCGGAGCGAATGTCGGTGGCAAACTTCGAGTCGGCCACCGCGAGAGCCGGATTCGCCATCGAGGGCCTCGATCTCGTCGGCTCCGAGTGGTACGAGGCGAATCAGGAGTCCGGGACGTCGCCCAATTACGCACTGCAGATTTCGCGACTCCGGCGGAACAAGGATGAGTACATCGAGCAGATCGGGGAGGTCGCGTTCCGCGGTGTGTACGCCAATGCCCTGTGGGCTGTGTACATCCTGATCGGCAAACTCGAGACCCGCCTCTACGTGTTGCGCTCCCATGGCTGAGCCGAGCGTCTCGTGGGTGGACGAGCAGCGGAACAGCTAGGTTTCGCGTCATGTCACGGCCATGTCACGTATTGCGCGTCTTCACTCGCGGCGACGAGGGTGGAAACCACCTCGGCGTGATCAACGACGTCGTGGGTATTTCGTACGAGGACAAACAGCGGATTGCCACGGAGCTCGGGTTCTCGGAGACGATCTACATCGACTGGGTCGACGGTGAGCTCGACCCAGAGGTCACCATCTTCACGCCAGCGAACGAGCTCCCATTCGCCGGTCATCCCCTCGTTGGCGCAGCCTGGGTGCTGTACATGCTCGGACCGCGGCCGACGGGACGGTTGCGGACCAGGGTGGGCGACGTCGACTACGCGATGGAGGGCGACGTGGTTGCGGTGGACGCGTCGATCCCGATACTTCATCTCGATGATGTGACAGCGCTGAGAGCGTCGGAAGCCGGGATGCCGCCTCCGGCCCGCACGATGTGCCTCGGCCTTCCCGCTGACTACCTCATGGCCGAGTACGACAGCTTCGACGACATCGCCTCGCTCGACCCGGATGACGGCCCTTTGATGCAGCATCACGGCCTGTACGCGTTCGCCCGTGACGACGACACCGTGAGGGGCAGGTTCTTCTTCCCGAGCTCAGGCGTGAGAGAGGATCCCGCGACCGGCTCGGCCGCAGTCGCCCTTGCGCACTACTACTCGGTCCTCGGCGAGACCTCGGGAGCGCTGACGATCCATCAGGGAGACGAGATCGAGAACCCCAGCACGATCGCGCTCCTGTGGGATCCGACCGGCACCAGGATCGGCGGCACCGTCCGCCGCGACAACGTCCTCCTCGTGAAGTAGCGAGAATCTGGTCGTACGACCGCCGTGTCGCGCACCTTTACGTGGCAAGAGGAGAACCTGACGTGCTTGCAGATCGGCTACGGGTCGACAGCTTCACAGAGTTTGTCGGGGCCGCGGAACCGCGGCTGAGGCGTGCACTCACAGCGGCATATGGATCGCAAGCGGGCAGGGATGCCTGTGCCGACGCGCTCGCGTATGCCTGGAAGAACTGGGATCGCATTCAAGCCATGGCGAACCCCATTGGATATCTCTATCGCGTCGGATCGAGCGTTGCACAGAAGCCGCAGCAGAAGGTGATTCGCGGGGATTTCGACCCCGTGGTCGAACACCTGCCATGGATCGAACCCGGGCTCGGCGCGGCTTTGGCATCGCTGACCGACACGCAGCGGGCCATCGTCGCCCTCGTCCACGCCTGGGACTTCAGTCTTGGTGAGGTCGCGGATCTCCTCGGTGTGACCAAGTCGACGGTTCAGACCCACGAGGTACGAGCTATGGAGACACTCCGAAGGAAGCTGGGGGTCAACCGATGAACACCGTATCGAGAACGATCAAGGATGCTTACGTCGACATCGACGCATCACAGTCCGTCGTCTCGATCGAGGAGATCTTCCACCGAGCCGGACCTGTGCGACCGGTTGACGGCATGCATCCAACATCGCTTGGTCGTCGCGTGCCGGTAGATCGCGCTCCTCGTTGGGTTCCGGTGGTGGTTGCGCTCTCGTCGGTGGTGGTTGTCGCCGCCTTCGTCTTCGCTTCACTCCGAGCGCGTACGCCGGAGCCTGCGCCACCAGCGTCCTATACGACCGTCAGCAATCCGTCGGACCCAGACTCCACCGATGCGACGACGATCGACGGCGGTGCCATCGGAGTCGGAGTGTGGCAGGCGCACGAAGGACTCGGCGCCGGTCAGGTGTTCGTGTTGGATGGCGTCTTCATGCGGTTCGATGAGCCATACGCGCGTGCCCCTGGTTCCGACGAAGTGGCTGATCGGGACTCGTATGTGTGGGCCTCGATTGACGCGACCGAGTGGTCCCGCCTCGATCTCCCGCTCCCGGACGTGGTCCCGTACCCGGCGAAGTGGTACTTCGACGGTCGGACGCAGACGATGACGGCTACGGGTCCGGTCACCTCGGACACGACCGAGAAGGATCGGGAGTCGGTGACCTTCCACGCGAGCGTGGATCGGCGCGATGGCGCGTTCGCGCTCGCACTCTCGCCATTGGACTCGTCACTCGATCCGTCCAAGCTGGCACTGGACGACCGACTCGTGATCCCCGAGTTCGAAGTCGAAGGTCTCATTCCTGTGGCCGAGGCCTCGCCCGCGACGGCGTCCTTCGATTTCGAGCCGACCGCGCGGGGCGATCTCAGAGTGCTCTCCGGTTCGATCGTCTTCACGCTTCCGCCGGACGTTCTCGAGAGGCTCCCGGTCTCCACGACGTACGACGAGTGCTGTGATGCCGGTCCGCTGGACGACCGAAGTCAGCGTATGTACGACCACGGAGCGCTGGTGGCCGAGGTCGTCTCAGCGGTGCTCGGGTCAACGCTTCGGGTCGAGGTGCTCCTCGTGGGCCAGGACGGTCAACGGACAACGATCCATGTCGGCGAGGCTGATCTACACCTACCTCGCGGCAGCGTTGTCCAATCGACTCCGTTCGTGCCGCTGACGATCAGACCGGTCGACTTCCGTGACTACGGCTTTGCCGTTGAGGTGCTCTGGATCTCGACAGATGGCGGAACGTCATATCGAGCAGTGCAGCCGCCGATGCTCGCGCGCTATGCGACATCGTGGGGATTCCCGGGCACGGTCGTTGCGCAGGGTGGGCGATTCCTTTGGTACACGGAGGTCGAGCTCGATGGCGAGAGCGGAATCGCTGTGTGGTCGACCGAAGATGGCATGACCTGGTCACACGTAGCTGACAATCTCCCGTGGTTCAACCACTCAATGATCCGGGTCTACGACGATGTACTGCTTGTTCCGAGCGAGTATCTCATCCTTCGTAGTTCGGACGGTCTGGAGTGGCACACTGTCGACGGTCACGGTGGAGACGACCTGGAGGTCTCCACCGGCGGTTTCGTCCTCTACGACTCCGACGCCGCGTACCTGTCTCCGGATGGAGAGGTGTGGCGGGGCATTGCGTTGCCGCCCGCGTTGGGCAGGATTTGGGAGGACTTCGACATCCGCTTCGTCGCCGACGTCATCGTGATCGACGAATTCGACACGGGGCTGACCTGGATCGGACGGTTCTCTGCGCCATAGGCGCGGGGTGCGCGCCGCGGTCGATTGGCTGTCATACGATGTGCACGCTTCATGCCTTGTCGGGTGAGAGGAGCGCAAAGCGGTGTTGCCCGACGAAACCAGAGCCGACACGTTCTCATCATTTGTCGTGGACCGGGAGGAGCATCTTCGGATCGCCCTGACGGCGCGTTTCGGGCCCGACCTCGGTCGCGAAGCGGCGGCCGATGCGCTTGCCTACGGGTGGGAGCATTGGGATCGGATCTCGGCCATGGAGAACCCCGCGGGATACCTCTACAGAGTGGGGATGAACGCGGCGAGGCGGTCGCGACGGCGGCCGGCGGTGGTCATGCCAGAGGTGTCGATCGAGACACCGTGGGTCGAACCGGGGTTGCCCAAGGCGCTCCAGTCGTTGTCGCCCCAGCAGCGCACGGTGGTGGCGCTCGTGTATGGCCTTGATTGGACCATGGCTGAGGTCGCGGAACTGCTCGACATCAGCAAGGCGTCTGTACAGAAGCATGCCGACCGGGGCATGAGCCGACTCCGGAGGACGTTGGGGGTGAGCGCATGAATGCCGACATCCGAAACCAGATCGAGTCGTACTACTCGACGATGATCGCGGATCAGCGCCCTGTGTCTCCCGACGAGGTTTCGGCAAGGATCCGGACGGTCCGACCGTTGCCCGGGCGTGTCGATAAGACGCCTCGTTGGGTTCCGCTCGCCGTAGCCGCCTCCGCAGCGGTGGCGGTCATCGCGGTCCTCGTCGTTCCGCTGCTCACAAGCGCTCGAGATGTCACTCCGCCTGCGGTCACCACCACGACGACAATCTCGTCGACGACCACTTCCGTTGATGCGTCCAACCCCTACGGCGATCTGGCGTGGAGCCGAGCCGAGTTCGGGCCGCTCGAGACGGTCGTCGAGGTGGGCGGCACGTACTTCGCGATCGGCTCCCCTCCCGAATCGGCAGACGATGGTGGTCCGTATTTCTGGTGGTCGGATGACGGCACCACATGGACGAAGGATCTCCTGCCGGATTCGTTCGCACCCGCGTACTACTGGGACGACCAGCGCCAGCTGTTCGCCGTGTACGACCCCGCGCTCGAGAGCGTCGAGGACCCGACCTGGATGTCCCTCAACGTCACCCGAGTCGATGGTCGGCCACGCCTCTTCCTCCAACCGAGCGCTGGCGAGCCATCGTTCGCGGTCGTCGCGGTCCTGCCCGACATGGAGGTGGACGGCCTCGTGCCGGTCGCGTTCTCCCAGATCGAGTACCACACCGCGGATCGGCCTGTTGTGGCCCAGGTCGGCGATGTCCGTGTCACGACGGGCGCGATCCGATTCGAGATGCCAGACGAGGTCGTGGCCCAGCTGCCCGAGTTCGACGGGTTCTCCGTCTGTTGTGACCACGCGGACGCCGCCGGGGGTGAATCCATCGAATTCACATTCGAAGGGGAGCTGCGGTTCGAAAAGGTCTGGAAGGTGGAGGGACAGCGCCTGTCCGTCGACGTCATCGTGTACGACAGCGACATCCCACGCACGATTCATGCAGGACATGTCCTTCTTCCGGCGTCGATCGGCGTCTTCACGACGACCGAATACAGCGGCGGAGGCGACTACGCGGTGGACGTGATGTGGCGCTCGAGCGACGGCGGCCAGACCTACAAGCCGACCCAGCCCGAGCCGTTGCTCGCCATCGCGGGGGATCCAAGGACCTTCCCAGCCAACCCGCGTGTCCTGACCTTTGACGATCGCATGCTCTGGTACCTCGGTCATTGGGTCGGAGGACGCTGGGGCGTGGGAGTGTGGTCGTCAACCGACGGCCTCGAGTGGACGCTCGAGCAGTCGAATGTCGGATTCATCGACTCATCGATCATGCGAAAGGAGCGGGTGCTCGTGACGAGCCGATCAGACGGCTTGTGGGGCCTCAGCGTCGATGGTGTTTCCTGGGGCGTTGCGCCCGTGCCGAACGACTCGCTGGTGAATGTGTTCAGGGACGGGTTCGTCAACGTTCGGAGGGATGGAGTGTTCCTGTCCTCCGATGGTCTTTCGTGGCACCGCCTCTCTGTTCCCGAGGGACTCGGATCCCCCGAATCGTGGGAAGCGCTCTTCCCCGGTTCGGCCGGCTACCGCGTCACCTTCTTCGGGAGCCTCGTGGTCATCGATGACTTCGATCACAGGGAGACGTGGGTGGCGATACTTCCTCAGTCCTGATCGTCAGAGTCCTTCGGGACGGTCATGAAGATCGTTGCGTGGCGGGCGCAAAGGGGGGTCTTGCCGTCGAGGTAGGTGACGGCGAGGCGGTCGCACTTCGCGCACTTCTTCCGTACCCCGAGCGACCACTCCGTACCCTGGTCGTTCATGGGCTACCGGCCCGATGACGCGACAGGGGCCGCGACGGTGCGGGGTGCGTCGGTGTCCATCCGCTCGAGCGTCATGAAGATCGTCGCGTGGCGTGCGCAGAGGAGCATGCCGAAGTCATCATTGGTGATCGCATCCCTGTGGCACTTGTCGCACGGTGGGCGACGCGCCCGCAAGAAGATTGGGTCTCTTTCCATATGGATTGGATCGGCATCTCGCGACGCTGCCAAGAGAATGGTTCGCGCACTCAGCATGTGAACTAGTCACCCTCCACACGGCGGCTGCGCCTTCCCTAGCATCGCCTCATCGAGCGAGGGAGCCGTTGAATGCAGACGTACACCACACCCGGGGGCGTGGCGATCGGGCCGAACGTCAACGTGGTCCAACAGCTGATGGTCAGGGCCGATGTCGCCCCCGACCACCCGGCGCTCGCATACCGGGATGGCGACCGGTTCGTCGATGTCACGACGGCCGACCTGTGGGCCGAGGTGCAGGAACTGGCGGCAGGCCTCGTTGCGTGGGGCGTCGAGAAGGGTGATCGCGTCGGACTCTTCACCGGGACTCGCATCGAGTTCACCTACCTCGACTACGCGATCTGGGCGGCGGGCGCCGCCACGACCACGATCTACGAGACATCGTCCGCCGAGCAGGTGAGGTGGATCCTGTCGGACTCGGGTGCGGTGCTGCTGATCTCGGAGTCCGATGACACCACCGCGACCTACCAGCTGGTTGCCGACCAGGTTCCGGAGTGCAGGGGCGTGCTGACGATCGATGACGGTGCCCTTGACGCGCTCAAGGCTCTGGCGACGGACGAGTCACGTGCGGAAGTCAGGCGTCGCATCGATTCGATCGCACATGACGATCTCGCGACCCTCGTCTACACGTCCGGTACCACCGGCAACCCGAAAGGCTGTGCGCTCACCCACCACAACTTCGCGTGGGAGGTTCATCAGCTCGAGGTCGCGATCTCCATCCTGCTCCTCCCGCCGAACCGGACGTTGATGTTCCTTCCGCTCGCGCACATCTTCGCCCGCGCCGCGCAAGCGGCGTGCGTCAGCAGGGGCTGCCAGATCTTCTACTCGACGGGAGTCCCGAACCTGCTCGAGGAGCTGCCAATGGCGAAGCCCACATGGGTGTTCTCCGTACCCCGGGTGTTCGAGAAGATCTACAACGGCGCGAAGGCGAAGGCGGATGCCGACGGCAAAGGCAGGATCTTCGACAAGGCCGCGGGCGTGGCCATCGCGTACTCGCAGGGGATCGACCGTGGCAAGACAGGGATCGGGACAAAGCTCCTCCACGGCCTGTTCGACAGGCTCGTCTACTCCAAGCTGAGGGCGGTGTTCGGCGGTCATGTCACCGCAGCCGTTTCCGGAGGTGCTCCGCTCGGTGCACGGCTCGGCCACTTCTTCCGCGGGGTCGGCGTCGTGGTGTACGAGGGCTACGGCCTCACCGAGACCACGGCCGGCGCGACGTTGAACACCCCGAGCGCCATCCGGGTCGGTTCCGTCGGGCGGCCCCTTCCTGGGGCGACGATCGGCATCGCTGAGGACGGCGAAGTGATGATCAAGGGACCGCATGTCTTCACGGGGTACTGGAACAACGAGCGCTCGACGAGCGAAGCGATCGAACCGGATGGCTGGTTCCACTCCGGCGACCTCGGCGCGCTCGACGCGGATGGTTACCTGTCCATCACGGGCCGCAAGAAAGAGCTCATCGTGACTGCGGCGGGCAAGAACGTTGCCCCGGCGGTCCTTGAGGACCGCATGCGCAGCCACGCGTTGGTCTCCCAGGCGATGGTGATCGGCGACGGGAAACCCTTCATCGCTGCGCTGGTCACGATCGATGAGGAGGCGCTTCCCGGATGGGCAGCCGCGAACGACGCTGAAGGTCTCTCCCTCGCTGAGCTTCAGGCGCACGAAGGCGTCATCGCCGCTGTCGAGGCTGCCGTGAAAGACGCCAACAAGGCGGTGTCGCGGGCCGAGGCCATCAAGGAGTTCCGGATCCTGCCGCATGACCTGACGATCGAATCCGGGGAGCTCACCCCGACCCTCAAGGTCAAACGCTCGGTCGTCGCATCGAAGTACGCGAGCGTGATCAACGACATATACGGGTGATCGGTCGACCCTCGTTCGATGGCGGGAACCAAGTGACCGCCAAAGGCGTCGAAGCGGTACCTTCTCCGTGAGGTGATCTCCTCGATGTCACGACGAACGATTGTGATTGCCGCCGCCCTCGGCGCAATCTTGCTCATCGCAGCGCCCGCAAGCGCGTGGGTGCTTCCTTCCGCGCACCCGATGCCGGACGGCCTCGAGCGCCCGGTGATCCGCTCGGTTGAGCTCTCGACGCCAAAAGCACACAACAACCTGCTCGAGGCGGACCTGGTGATCCGTGCGAAGACCGACAAGGGGATCCGACGGTACGAGTATCGATGGAACGGCGGCACGATCGGCTCGATCCACCGGACGCCTGTGACGAACCCGGTCGTGTCGTATGCAACGATCCTCCCGAACACGAGGTACGGGCTGCAGGTCCGAGCCGTCGACCGATTCGGTTGGACGTCCGAGTGGTTCGATGTGTGGACGGGATTCACGCCTTCCGTTCCCAACATCATTGTCGCGGGCGATTCGGTCGCCTCTGGATACACGCGCCAATGGTTCACGGGCGACGCAACCTGTCGCGACCAGAGCTACGCGTACGGTGCGTCCGTTGTCTCCAGCGTTGCAAACACCCTCCCGGACGCGTGGTATCCGACGTACGTGAACGTTGCATGGCCCGGCGCTGGCGTCGGGGCGATGGTCAACGGCGGATCTGACTCGTGCTCGGATCACTACGCCCCACAGATCCTCGAGATCGAGAAGTACGCCGACCCCGACACGTGGAACGTGGTCGTCATCACCGCCGGCATCAACTCGACCAACTGGGTGGACGTGGTCATGGAGCTCACGAAGGACACGACCCTCTCGTTCACCGCGAGCGGTGACCAGGAGGCATGCCGAAGGGCCGTGAACGAGAAGTGGAACATCCAGAGGTCCGCCGAGTCGATCTCGCAGCACGCCAATCGAATCGTGACGGATCTCGACAGGACGACGAACGCGTCCATCTACTGGACGTCCTACTACTCGATCGTAGGCTCTCGGTTTGCTCCAGCGTGGTCGCCCGTGGGCGACGAATGCACCGGCGAGATGGAGGCCGCGATGGGGCGGCTCCACACCGCTCTCCGCACGGGCATCGGTGACGGTGCGACGTGGGTCGACCTATCCGATGTCGAAGTGGGTATCCAGAAGTGGGCAGGGTGGCCACATCCGAACCCGGACGGGCATCGGGCGATCGGTGAGGCGATCGCAGACGCGATCACCGGCTGACGCCGCATCTGTCACACCGATGTGACAGCATGGGGAGATGGATATACCGGGGATCCTGCACGCGGACCTCGACGCCTTCTACGCCGCCGTCGCCGTTCTCGAGGATCCGAGCCTGGCCGGAAAGCCGATGGCGGTTGGCTCAGGGGTCGTGCTGTCGTGCACCTATGAAGCGCGCGCGTTCGGAGTGGCTGGCGGCATGCGGATGGTCGACGCCCGCGCCCGCTGCCCCCAGCTGATCGTCGTCGATGGTTCATTCGGGGCGTACTCGGAGTATTCCAAGCAGGTGTTCTCGATCTTCGAGACGTACACCCCGCGCATCGAACGGATCTCCATCGACGAGGGCTTTCTCGACGTCACGGGGTCGGTTCACCTGTTCGGAAGCCCGCGGGAGATCGGCGCCGAGATTCGGAAGCGGGTCCGCGAAGAGACGGGCCTCGCCGTGTCGGTGGGAGCCTCGACTCGCAAGTTCCTGTCCAAGATCGCATCGCAGGTCGCCAAGCCGGACGGCCTGATCGTCGTGGAGCCCGGAGACGAACTTGCCTTCCTACATCCCCTCGACGTGTCGTATCTCTGGGGTGTCGGCCCGGTGACCAAGCGCAAGCTCACCGACCTCGGGATCAACACGATCGGCGACATTGCCGCCACGAACCCGGACTCGCTGACGACGATGCTTGGCAGGGGAGCGTCCTCACACCTCTACGCGCTCGCCAACAACCAGGATCCGAGGCCGATCGAGAGGCACCGGAAAGCGAAATCGGTTGGCGCGCAATCCGCCATTCGCAGCCAGATCAGGACGCTCGACGAGGTCGTGCCGATCCTCCAGCGGCTGACGGATCGGGTCGCAGAGAGGCTGCGAGCGAAGGATCGAACGGCCCGGACGGTGACTGTGAGGGTCAGGTTCGGGGATCTGAGTTCGGTGACCCGTTCGGCGACGATGGAGACGCCAACAAGTGCGACCGGAGCCATCATGGATGTGGCGACGGCACTCCTCAAGAAGGTCGTGGAGGAGTTCCCCAATCACGAGACGTCGCTCATCGGCATCTCGACGTCCGGTCTGGGAGTCGGCGAGCCGATGCAGCTCGCGATGGGAGTCGACGCCGCGACGACCGGGGGAACCCCGGCTGAGCTCGAGTACCAGTCGCTCGATGCGTCGGTCGACGAGTTGCGGCGTCGCTTCGGTCGCTCGGTCGTCACGCACGGGAGCGACCTCCTGTCGAGCAGGACCGCATTCTCAGACGGCCTCTCGGACATCATGACGCTTCGCGACGATGGCATTCCCGAGGCGCTGGACGGCGGCCCCGAGTACGTGACCGAGGAGGACGTGACCCAGTCGGGCTGAACGGCCGAACACCACGGCCGACCACACACGGGATGCCTAGCCTCGGCTGATGCGCCCGACGTACTGGCTCGCGATGCTCACCGCCGCCCTCGGCTGGTCCTCAGGTGGAATCGCGACTCGCGCCGCGCTCGGCGAGGGAGCTGGGCCGTGGACGATCGTCGCCGTGCGGGCGCTGCTGGCTTCGATCCTGCTCGGGGCGGTGATCGTGCTGCGCCGCATGCCTTTGCCGTCGCTCGAGGTTCTGAAGATCGGTGCCGTGATCTCCCTCACGAACCTGGTCATTCCGTACGTGCTCTTCACCTTCGCGTACAACTACGCGTCCGTCGGCTTCGTCGGCGTCTTCGCGGCGCTCATTCCGATGTCCACGGCGATTGCAGCCAAGATCATGCTTCCGGACGAGGATCTGACGGGAGCGAAGATCGTCGCGCTGATCGTCGCGTTCGTCGGGGTTGCGCTCCTGCTGCTGTCTGGCGACTCTGGACTCGCGGACGGTGGCCAACCGCTGGCCGCGTCCTTGCTCGTGATCGTTGCGGTCGGAACCGTCGGATACGCGAGCGCCTATGCGAAGCGGCACTCCGGCAAGTACGAGCCAACACGGATCACGTTCCTCCAGGTTGCGATTGCCGCTCCGCCGCTCCTCGCCGTGATGGCCCTTGTCGAGGGATCCCCGATGACGCTCACGTCGAACGCGTGGGCGTACATCGTCTCCGCTGCGCTGTTCGGGGCGGTGGTCCCGTTCCTGCTGTACTTCTGGCTCATCGAGCGGATCTCCGCCACCAATGCATCGCTCATCGGGTACATGGTCCCGCTCATCGGGCTCGTCGGCGGCATCCTGCTGCTCGGCGAGCAGCTACAGCCGGGCATCGTGGTCGGGTTCGCGTTCGTGATCCTCGGTCTGTACCTGTCGGACCGGGCGTCACGCCGCCTTGTGGTTGACATCGCCCTCGTCGACTAGCGGCCCTAGACGGCGAGGTCCCTCGAGCGGAAGCGCATGACCGCGACTGCGGTACCCGCCAAGGCGACGACCGCGAGCGCGAGGTAGCCGAAGGTGAAGCCTTTGCCGAGCGGGACGATGTCGCCGAGGTACCAATAGAACGGGGAAAGCCATCGGAACGGCGACAGCACGTCGATGAACGACCCGAGCCCGTTGAGGAACCAAGCCACGACACCGACCGCGGACGTGATGCCAACGGCTGCTCCGGGTGTCACCGAGGACCACAGTGCGACTGCGATCCCCCAGAAGCAGAGACCGAGCAACGCGAGGCCGACGTTGGAGGCGAGCATGTTCACGAGCGAGATCTCCGTGCCGTACAGGGCGTTCGAGACGAGCCCGATCAGGAACAGGACCACGGCGACGATGAGCGAGAGGACTCCAATCGCAGCTGCCTTCTCGGCGAGCAGACGCCGCCGCGGCACGGTCGATGAAAGCACGAGGTCCAATCGCCCCGTCGACTCTTCCCTGCCGACGAGTGAGGTCATTGCAGTCATCGTGAATACGATCAGGACGATCGGCCCGACCGAGCCGTAGGTGCGTGAGGAGACGAAGCCCTGGGGTGTCGCCAGCGAAGTCGGATCGGTGAGCCCGAACATTGCGAGCAGTTCCTTCGGGAATGCTTCGACGACCCCGGCCATCGCCTCTGAGTCCCCAGCGAGGGCAGGCCAGGCCGCGAAGGTCGCGAACAGGATCGTGCCGAGGCCCAATGACCAGATCCAGATCGACTTTCGACGATCCCAGAGGCTCTTGCCAAACGGAGATCGGAGCAGTGCCGTCGCTCGGGGTGAAGTCGCGGTGGATCGCTTGCCAGCCTTGGCGCGCTCTGGCAGCACGGCCTGTTCGGTCGCGATGTTGCGTCTGGCGAACAGCACGGTGGCACCAGCGAGAAAGGCTGCTGCCGTGATGATCAGCCATACGTGGCCGCTCGACATGCCGTTGATGATCGGGAGGTCGTGGAGGTACCACGTGAAGGGGCTGAGTTTGGACGGGATCTCGAGCCACGTGAAGAGCTCTGCGAATGCGCCAACGACCCACGCGAGGACGGCGAAGCCTGCCCCAGCACCTCCGGCGACCGTGGGGTTGCCTGTGAAGGCCCCGATCAACATGGTCGCTCCTCCGAAGACCATGCCGAGGAGCCACAGCCCGAAGCTGATTGCGATGATGCCACCGGTGTTCAGCTTCAGACCGAGTGGAGTGTTGAGGGCCATGAGGGTGACCGCGGGGACGAGGATGATCACGAAGCTGAGCAAGGCAAACGAGTCCAACTTCTGCAAGATCGCCGTCGTCCGCCGGATCGGGTTCGACAACAGCATGTCCATCGTGCCGGTGCTCTCCTCGCGCGACGTCGCCGCGACACCCACCGACACAGCGAACGCGATCACGATGATCGGCGCCACGAACGAATACATCTCGGTCTGCACGTAGCCCGCACCGGTGAGGAAGGTTGCGGGATCGATCCCGAACAGCGCGAGCATCTCGGGTGGGAAGTCGTTGATGAAGTCCTTCATCGCCTCGCTGTCGCGCATCACGGGGTAGAAGGCTGCGAGCCACGCGGTGAGCGCCCCCATCCCGATGACCCACCAGATCATCGACCGTCTGCGGTCCCAAAGGTCCTTGGCGAAGACGCTACGAAGCATCGTGCGTACCCGCGTAGTACGAGAGGAAAACTTCCTCGAGCTCACCAGCCCGCGTCGAGATCGAGACGACATCGTACGCAGAGGCGGCCTTCACGACTGGATCCATGTCCCCCTGGACGGTGAGGCTCAGCACCGTTCCCGAGTTCCGCGACTCAGCCCTCGTCACGTTGTCGATCGCTGCGAAGGTCGCGGCGTCGACCACGTCTGCGAACTGGATGGTGATCGAGCGATGGGCCTTGGCCTTGAACGATTCGAGCGTGTCGACCTCGATCAGCCGCTGATCGCGAACGATGCCCACACGATCCGCGACACGGTCGACCTCGGGGAGGATGTGCGAGGAGAGGAACACCGTTCGACCCTCGGCTCGCACCTCCGCGATCAGCTCCTGGAACTCCTGCTGCATCAGGGGGTCGAGGCCGCCGGTCGGCTCGTCGAGGATGAGCAGTTCCGGCTCGTGCATGAATGCGTTGACGAGCCCGACCTTCTGGCGGTTTCCCGTGGAATAGTCCTTGATCTTCCTGTCGAGGTCGAGGTCGAATCGGTCAGCGAGTTCCTCCATCTTCTTGCTGGCGGCGACCCCCCTGAGGTTGGCGAAATAGAGGAGAAACTCGCGTGCGGTCATCGGTTCGTACATCGCGAGCTCGCCCGGCAGGTACCCGGTCCGTCGGCGGATCTCGATCGTGTCCTTCACGACGTCGAGGCCGAGAACCTTCGCGCTTCCGGACGTGGGGAACAGGAAGTTCATGAGGCAGCGGATCGTCGTCGACTTGCCGGCGCCGTTCGGGCCGAGGAATCCGAAGACCTCGCCGACACGGACATCGAGGTCGAGGTCGATGATCCCCGGAGAGTCGCCATAGAACTTCGTCAAGCCGGAGGTCTCGATTGCAGTGGTCAATGGCACTCCCTTCGTCCGTGCATGAGTCTATGAACGTACCGCACCGTCCCAGAGTGAGGGGAGCGCCGTGTCATAGAATCGCTGCGTGGCATCGGAATCCAAACGGCTGATCATCCTCGCGCTCCTCGCGAACATCGCGATCGCGATCACCAAGTTCATCGCCGCAGCGTTCTCGAGGAGTGCCGCGATGCTCGCCGAGTCCTTCCACTCCGTGGCCGACACCGGCAACCAGCTCTTCTTGCTGAGGGGAGACGCCGTTTCGCGATACGCGGCCAACACGACGCATCCGTTCGGCCGCGGCAAGGCCATGTACTTCTGGTCGTTCATGGTTGCCGTGGTCCTGTTCGTCGGCGGTGCTGTGCTGTCGATCTGGAATGGCGTACAGAGGGTGTTGCATCCAGGGGACCACGAGAACGAGGGCCTGTTCTTCGCCTTGGCCGTTCTCGCCATTTCGGCGGTCTTCGAGATCGGCGTCGCGCTCGTGCCAGCCATCCGTCAGTTCAACAGCCTCCGCGGCACCAAGGGGGCGTGGAGGATGATCCGCGAGACCAAGGACTCTGCCCTCATCATCGTGATCTTCGAGGACTCGGCTGCTGCTGTGGGCCTCACGTTCGCCGCAGCAGGCCTCATCCTGTCCGAAGTGACCGGTTCGGTCGTGTGGGACGGCGCTGCATCGATCCTCATCGGTCTCCTCCTCGCCGCGGTCGCGTTCGTGATCGCGCGGGAGATGCAGTCGCTGCTGGTCGGTGAGTCAGCGAGCAGGAGGGATCGCACCGCAATCCGGCTGGCAATCCTGAGCGTCGAGGAGGTGCACCATGTCGAACGCCTCCTCACGATGCAACTCTCCGCGCACGAGATCCTTGTCACCGCCGAGGTGGCATTCGACGAGGGCGTCGACGAGGTGGGGGCGATCGAGATCCTGGAATCGTCGATCGTGAACGTATGCCCGGACGCGACCCGGATCTTCATCGAACCGGTGCGCCGATGATCGGGTCAGCGTCTGCACCCGCGTCCTCAGCGAACCTCGGCCCGGGATTCGACGTCCTTGCGCTCGCCTTGTCCCTTCGGTGCACAGCCACTGCCGAGCCATCCGAGGTGATGACCTTGACCGAGGGCGGGAGCACACGCAGGCTCGGCGAGGGTGACAGGGTGGCTGCGGCTGCACGGATGGCTGCCGGCAGGCCAATGCACATCACGCTGTCGAACGAGGTTCCTCGCGCGCGGGGCCTCGGATCGTCCGCAGCCGTCGTGGCTGCCGTGGCCGGTGCGGCCCTCAAGGCGAACGGGAACGGGGGCGACCGACAGGCGGTGTATGCGATCGTCAAAGGCATCGAGGGACACGCTGACAACGCGGCGGCAGCCGTCTTCGGGGGGCTCGTCGCTGCGACCGACACGGGAATCCAGCAGCTCCAGCTTCATCCCTCGCTGCGGGTGGTCGTGGCCGTGCCAAACGAGCACCTCCGCACGAACGAAGCCCGCAACGCCCTTCCCGACACCTACGACCGAGGCGTTGCGTCACGGAGCCTGGCGCGTCTCGCATTCCTCATCGAGGGACTGCGTACAGCGAACCCGGGTGCGCTCGCCGAGGCCGGTGGCGACGAACTCCATGAGGCGCCCCGTTCGGAGCTGTCGCCGATCACCGGAGAGCTGATGGCGGCAGCCCGTGGGGCTGGAGCACTCCATGCAGCGTGGTCCGGAGCAGGGCCGACCGCGATCGCCTTCACCACGGCGGAGCGCCGCGGCAGGGTGATCGGGGCGATGGCCAACGTGCTCGGACCTGGCGGCGAGGTGCTGGCGCTCGCTGTCGACTCCGAGGGCCTGCTTTAGAACAGGCGCGGCCTGAACAACTCGTCGTGGGTTCGGATGGCGTAGCGATCGGTCATTCCGGCCACGTAGTCGATCACCTGGGTGAGGTCGTCCGCCTCGTCATGTCGGTATGACTCAGGCACCTGGTCGAGGTGTTCGAGGTAGTACGTGACGAGGTCGCGCACGACCTGCGTGGCGCGACGCCTCTGCGACTCTGCTTCGGGCCGCAGGTACACACGCTCGAACATGAACGCACGCAACGTGTGCATGGCCTCGAGGAGTGATGGCTCCATCGCGATCTCGTTCTGCCGGTATGACTCGTCGATCACCGCCTCCACCATGGTGGAAACCCACTCCCGGCCGGGTTCCCCGAACGGCTTGATCACGTCGGCGGGAAAGCTCTCCGGAGTGAGGATCCCCGCCCGGATTGCGTCCTGGGCGTCATGGGCGAGGTAGGCGATGCGGTCCGCGTACTTCACCACGTCGCCTTCATGGGTCCCCGCAGTCTCGCCGATCTTCCACGAGTGCGTCCGGATTCCTTCGAGGACCTCGAACGTGAGGTTCAGAGGCTCGAGGACCTCATAGATTCGGACGGACTGTTCCGAGTGCAGCCACTCGCCCTCGACGAACTCGGAGAGGGCGTCCTCGCCCGTGTGCCCGAAAGGGGAGTGCCCGACGTCGTGCCCCAGGCAAACAGCCTCTGCGAGCGCCACGTTGAGCGAGAGGGCCCTCGCGATCGCACTGCCGATCTGGGTGACCTGCAGGGTGTGCGTCATGCGGGTCACGAAGTGGTCGCCCTCGGGGTTCATGAAGACCTGGGTCTTGTGTTTGAGCCTGCGGAGGGCCTTCGAGTGCATGATCCGGTCGTGGTCCCGCTCGAACGGAGTCCTCCATGGGTCTGGGTCCTCCGGTATCGCCCGGCCCCTCCCGGCGTTCGACCTGGTTGCGCCCGGTGCCAGATCTGTCGCCTCGCGCTGAAGCGCCACCTCGGTGGTCCTCAGGACGAAGTCGCTCATGATGGGTCTGCGGTCAGCCTCGGATCACGGTGGCTGCCGGTGATGGCGGTCATCCATTTGCTGATCGGGGACTGTGACGGCTGTCCGGTGATGATCCTGCGTCGGATGGCGGCCGATGCCGCATCGATGACGAGGACGGCGACGATGGTGAGGATCAGCGCCGCTCCCGCCTTCGGCCAGTCCCCCCTGAACCGGAGTCTCGCGACGATCTCCGCGCCGATGCCTCCAGCCCCGACGAGGCCGAGCACAGCAGACGCACGCACGTTGATCTCGAACCGGTAGAGCCAGTAGGCGACGATGTTGGGCATTGCCTGGGGGACGACGCCGAATCGCATCCGCAACATGGTGGTTCCACCAGATGCCCCGATGGCCTCGAGAGGACCATCGTCGACACCCTCGATGACCTCAGACGTCAGCTTGCCGAGCGTCCCGATCGAATGGAGGCCGATTGCCATCGCACCCGTGAAGGGTCCGAGTCCGAAGGGGACGATGAAGATGATGGCGAGGATCAATTCCGGGAAGGCCCTGATCGCGGAGAGGATCGCCCGCGTGGGTGCGACGAGCCATCGGGGGGAGATGTTCGCGGCGGCCATGAACCCGGCAGGGAACGAGAACATCGCCCCTATGAGTGTCCCGATCCACGCGACGTAGATCGACTCGAGAAGCTTCGTCATGAGACGGCCCATCTCGGTGAAGTCGGGTGGGAACATGCCGCTGATCAGTACCCACACCTGTCCGGGTGCCGCCCACATGCGTGACGGCGACACTTCGAGGCCGGCCACCGCCCAGATGAACGGGATCAGGATGCCGAAGGTCACCGCCCACTTGATGACCTTCGGGGCGAGGGGTTCGGCCGGACGTGCCATGTCGGGAATCGCATCCGGTGCGAGGTCGGGGACCGTCATGCGATCCTCCTCCGTGCGTAGATCGAGACCGCCTCGATGACCAGCACGACCGCGAAGATCACAAGCACGATCGCCATCACCTCATCCCACCGGAAGAACTGGCGGCGTTCGTCGAGGAGCCGCCCGATGCCCCCTGCTCCGACGAATCCGATCACGACGGACGCGCGAATGTTCAGCTCGAAGACATACAGGCCGTAGGCGATGAAGTTCGGGAGCACTTGGGGAAAAGCCGCGCGGGCAATGACCTGACCATGCGTGGCGCCAGCGGCTCGAGCGGCCTCGAGGGGCCCGAGGTCGATGGCGTCGACGGTCTCAGAAAGGAGCTTCGCCATGATGGCGAGCGAGAACATGATCATCGCGAGCGCTCCAGCGAACGGCTTCCCGAACCCGACGGCTGTCGCGAAGAACACGGCCCAGAACAGGTCGGGAATCGTGCGGACGAGGTTGAGGAAGCTCTTCGAGATCCAGTACACGGCGGCGTTCGGCGCCGTGGGTCGGGATGCCATGAACGAGAGGGGCGCCGCAACGAAGCAACCCACCGTCGCGCCCACGATGGCGATCTGGAACGTCTCGATGAGCGCTTTGCCCATGTTGAAGGACGACGGCTGGCCGAGGCTCTTCGGCCATGTGAACTGCGGGGGCCAGAACTCGCCGAGGAAGTCACCGATGTTGAGGAGCTTCACCCATATTTCGTAGGCCGAGAACCCGATCTCGTTCCAGGCAAGGATGGTGACGAGTGCGCCACCGCCAACAGCGAGCGGTGTCGCCTTGCCGAGCCAGAAGGACACGTTCGTGGTCGCGCCAAGGATGCCCGATGCGACGCCGACCGCGATGAAGAGGCCGAATGTCAGCAGTTGGGTGGTCGTCTGGCCGGGCCGCACCCGGTCGAGCACGCCGACGGCAACCGCGGTGAGGAGTGCGACGTACGCCCCCCCGGCCCACGCGGACGCCGAGATGACAATGGTCGACACCCTCGTTCCACCGCTGTTGCGTTGGGTCACCCACCCCGCAGCGATACCGATGATCGCGATGGGCAACGCGGCCCTGAATGCCAGGCCAGACGTCACTCCGATCTCGCGCGACGCGACGACGACGTTGAACATCGAATATGAGATGGTCGAAGCGACGACGAGGACGATCCCGTCGACGAAGGATCGTGTGACCTTGATCCACCAGAACAGCCCGAACGTCGAAAGCCCGATGAGAAGCCCCCATACGGGTCCTGCCTCGCCTGCGTAGCCGATGACATAGAGGGCTGCCGCGAATGCGATGAAGGGGAGCAGGACGGTCCGCCCCGTGCGCGGCTCGGGAGGCCGAACCTGCGCCTGCGGCTCGGCGAACGTGGTCACCTACCGGCGTCCTTCCACCAGGTCGTCTGGCGTGATCGCCCTTCCGTAGATGCCGCGGAAGACGTCGTCGTCGACGTCCTTGATGTTGCCGTCGAAGACGAGCAGGCCGTCCTTGAGTCCGATCAGTCGCTGCCCGTACTGGCGGGCGAGGTCAAGGAAATGGAGGTTGATGATCGTGGTGATGCCGAGGTCGCGGTTGATGCGCTGGAGGTCGCGCATCACGACGTGTGACGTGACAGGATCCAACGACGCGACAGGCTCGTCGGCAAGGATCACCTTCGGCTCTTGGGCGAGGGCTCTGGCGATACCGACCCGCTGTTGCTGACCGCCCGAGAGGTCTGATGCCCGAACGTAGGCTTTCTCGACGATGCCGACCCGTTCGAGGGACTGCATCGCAATTTCCTTGTCGTGTGCAGGCCACAGGCCGAACATCGATCGCCAACGAGGAACCATCGACAGGCGGCCCATGAGGACGTTGTTGATGACCCTGGCACGGTTCACAAGGTTGAACGTCTGGAAGATCATTCCGACGTCGCTGCGGATCTCTCGGATCTCGCGGTTCGAAGCACCCACGACCTCGCGACCGTCGACGGTCACGGACCCGGTCACCGGGACGAGGCCGTTGATCGACCTGAGTAGTGTCGACTTGCCGGCACCTGACAGGCCGACGATGACGACGAACTCGCCCTCCTCGATGACGAGGTCGACGTCCTTGAGCGCCGTCAACCCACCCGGGTAGGTGACGGTCGTTCCGGTGAATTGAATGCGTGACATGAAAAAGAGGAGGGGGCCGAAGCCCCCTCCTCAATTCGATCAGTCTTCGGAGATGCCGAGCTTCTCGGCAGCTTCACGGACCACGTCGAAGTCCGACTCGACCGCGGGACGGACAGCGGTCCATCCGTAGATCTCGTCGAACAGCGCAATGCCATCCTCGGTGGCCAAGAACGCGACCGTTGCGTCGTAGACAGCCTGCTTGAGGTTTTCAGGCAGCTCGCCGCGAGCGACGACCACGTCGTTCGGGATCTCGTCCGTGATGGCGAACACGATCACCTTCGAACCGACATCCGGGTTGTCGTTGCGGATGTTCCGTCGTGCGTCGTCGAACGAGAGGCCGATGTCGAAGTCACCGTTGTAGACGGCGGCGACGGTGTCGGTGTGCGACACGAGGTACGAGTACGTGATGTCGTTCTCGATGTCGATGCCCTCGTTGAGCAGCTGGAGCTGCGGGAAGACACCACCGGAGGTGGACGTCGCGCTGGTGAACGCAACGCTGCGGCCAACGACCGCTGAGAGCGGGGCCATGCAGGCTTGGCCGAAGTCGACGGTCGTTCCGTCGTCGAGAACCTCCTGCTCCTTGCCGTTGTCGCCGAAGGCGACACCGACCTGGAGTGCAACAGCCTCGAACGGCGTCACGAGGTGCACGCCATCGGGGCCGTTCTCGAGCGCACCCTCAACCGGCGGCTCTTCACAGATCGAAGGATCGTTCGTGAACCACTGGCCGTGGTACGTCGCCGCACCGAAGCGGATCGACTGCATCAGCACTTCGAGGGTCGGGTACTGCTGGGAAGCCTGGACATAGCCGAACGGGCCGAACGCACCGAAGTCGGCTTGGCCAGCGCCCATTGCGACGACGAGGCCGTTGTAGTCCGGCGTCACGACGCCCTCGACCTCGATGCCGAGTTCGGCCGAGAGGAAGTCCATGTACGGCTGGATCGTGTCACCGAGGGTCTCTGCCTGCTCGGACGGGATGAAGCCGTAGACGATCTTGTCGGGCCAGTCGGCCTTCGGATCGACGGTGGTCGTGGTTGCTTCGGTGGTGGTGGTGTCACCGTCACCGGTTGTGGTGGTCTGTTCCGGAGCGCTCGTAGTCGTGTCATCTGACCCGGTCGACGCACATGCGGCGAGAACCAGCATCAGGGCCACGAGCAAGGAAACAAGACTTCTCTTGCGCATATCTACTCCTTGAAGGCAGGGGTCGAGGTGACCCCTTTCTGACTGAATCCTAACCAAGCGTCGGGCGCCACGCCGATTCAGCAGTACTGGCGGCTCACCAACGCCTCGAAGGCGTCCCAGCTGTCGACATCCACGCATCCTTGTACCGGGCTGTTCCACGGTCGCACGAAGCGCACGATGGTACGGTCTGGTCGTTCGAGCGCGAGGGTCTCGAGGTTGTGCGGCCCGTCGTCGAGGTAGATGTCGCAGTCGACCCGCCACTTCTCCTCCGTGATGTGGACCTCGCTCGTCGGAATACCGGCCTCCCCGATCCACACGAACGTCTCGGAGTGGGCCCACGCAGGCTTGGTGGTGATGATGACGATCTCGTGCTCCCTGGACAGCCGGTGGAGCGCCTCGAGCGCGCCGTCATACACGGGCAGCGTGCGGAAGAGCCCGGGACCGTCGCCGTTCCTCGCCCATTCCCAGAAGTCGTCGAGCGTGTTGTAGGGGGTGAGGTCGAGCATCGCCCCCCAGTGCGTGACCAGATCGGGCGTGTAATCGGTCCCCTGCTCCGCGTTGTATCTCGTCATCCACCCGAGGTTGAAGTCCGCAACGACACCGTCGAGGTCGATTCCCAAACGCATACGCCTCAGCCCTGGTCGACGAACTCGCCGCCGAGGGCGTCCTGGAGCATCGCGGCGGGATCGTCCGCTTCATCGTCGTCGGCGCTCACGAGGGAGTCCTTGTCCGGCACCAGCTCGAGGTCCATGGCCCCCGTGCTGTCCGCTGCAGGCGCATCTGCCGACTGGAATCGAACGGCCACAGCCGCGCCGAGTTGGTCTCCCGCGTGGGATGTGATGGCTTCCTGGAGCGCCTTGTCGGCCTTCAGCTGCTCGAGATGGAAGTGCATGTGTGATGCCACCTCGAACACGACGGCTCCGCCCTCGACGGCGACGGGTGTCGCCTCCCTGAGGAGCGCATGGCGCCTCGGGCCGACCTCGGTCCGGATCGTCGCCGCCACTGACGGCCATACGCGGTTGAAGTCGGACAGTTTGAACGTAGAGGCCGCCTCGTCCGCGACTTCGATGGTCGGCGCTTCCACCTCGCGTGTGTCGTCGGCTGGTACCACAGCGGCTTCAACCTGTTCGGTCGCTGGATCGTCCTCCACAGGTTCAACGTTCTTCTCGAACGGCCTGTCCGCAGGGAGATCTCGCGCGGGCGCCGGAGTGGGCTTCGGAGCGGCCCTTAGCTCCTCGACCGAGCGCTCGACCCGTGCGAGCCTTGCCGACACGGATTCGACGTCTGCGACCACCTCGGGCCGGGTGAGCCTGATGATCGCCATCTCGACGACGAGGCGCTCCTCGCGACCGTCCCTGAGGTCGGTGAGCGCCACCGAGAGCACGTCGATCGCCCTCAGTACATCTGTGCTGGGAATCGTGGGAGCGACCTGTTGCCACTCGTCGATGGTCTCGCTCGATGCATCCACGATCTCCGCGAGATTCGGCGCGTACTGGGCGAGGAACACGCCGCGCATGTAGGCGATTGCATCCGCCACGAACCTGCGCAGGTCCGATCCCTGTCGGGTGAGGTTCGCGATCAGCTCGAGCCCGGCTGCGGCGTCGGTGTCGACCATGGCGTCGATCAGCTTGCGGAACGAGTCCCGATCGGCGAGTCCGAGGGCTCGCTCGACTCCCGCCGTCGTCACCGCGCCTGCACCGAGGGCGGCTACCTGTTCGAGGAGGCTCATCGCGTCGCGGACGGAACCTCCCGCGTGGGCGGTCACAGCGGAGAGCGCCGCATGGTCGTGCGTGAACCCCTCAGCGTCAGCGATCTTCGCCAGGTAGTCGACGAGCGTCTCGGTCGGTACAGGGTGGAAGTCGAAGCGCTGCGACCTCGATCGGATCGTGTCGAGCAGTTTGTAGGGCTCGGTCGTGGCAAGCACGAAGATCACATGGTCGGGGGGCTCCTCGAGCGTCTTGAGGAGGGCATTGCCGGCGGCGCGGGACAGCATGTGCGCCTCGTCGAGGATGTAGACGCGCTTCGCGCCAGCGGCGGCTGCGACCGTCGACACGTTCGCCCGGATCTCCCGCACGTCCTCGACCTTGTTGTGGGATGCGGCGTCGAGTTCGATGACGTCGAGCGATGTCCCTTCCGTGATGCCGACACACGAGGGGCAGGTGTTGCACGGTTCTCCGTCGGCGGCCCTGTTCGGGCAGTTCAAGGACTTTGCGAGCAGCCGGGCCGAGGTCGTCTTCCCCGTTCCGCGGGGCCCTGTGAACAAGTACGCGTGTGCGACCTTGTCCTCGACCACCTCGCGGGCGAGCGTCGTTGTGACATGATCCTGCCCGACGACCTCGTCGAATCGCTGCGGCCGATACTTGCGATAGAGCGCCTGGTACTGCATCACCCCCGACGGTAGCCCGGCCACGCGACACAAACCGACCGCGGCGTTGCGTGCCGGATGCACGGCCGGTTGGGGGCTACCCTCGCCGCATGTCAAAGATGCCGAACGACATGCGCCAGCTCATGCAGCAGGCCCAGCAGATGCAGCAGCAGATGATGGCCGCACAGCGGTCCCTGGCTGAGAAGACCTATGAAGGCACGGCCGGAGGCGGTGCCGTGACCGCAGTCGTGAAGGGGTCAGGCGAACTCGTGGCGGTCACCTTTGCCGATGGCGTGCTCGACCCTGACGATCCCGAGATGGCAGGCGATCTGGTCGTCGCCGCCGTGAATCAGGCGCTCGGAGCGATGACCGCCGACGCTGAGCAGTCACTCGGTGGCCTCGCGGGCGGTCTCGGTGGCATGCTCGGCTGATGTTCGAGCCCCCTGTCCAGCGCTTGATCGACGAACTCGCCCGGCTCCCCGGCGTGGGTCAAAAGAGCGCGCAGCGCCTCGCGTTCCACTTGCTGAACGCAGAAGAGGCGGATGCTCGGCGCCTCGCGGACGCGATCATCGACATGCGAGCGCAGGTTCGCCTCTGCTCGCGCTGTTTCAACGTGACAGCGGACGAAGAGTGCAGCATCTGCCTCGACATGCGCCGTGACCCTTCGATCGTGTGTGTCGTGGAGCGTGCGCAGGACATCCCGGTGATCGAACGCACGCAGGAGTTCAGAGGCCGATACCACGTGCTTGGAGGGGCGATCTCGCCCATCGCTGGCATCGGGCCCGAGGTGCTTCGCATGAAGGAACTCGTGGCTCGCGTTGATGGCGAAGGCATCAAAGAGGTGATCGTCGCGACGAACCCGACCGTCGAGGGGGACACCACGGCGATGTACCTGGCCAGGCTGCTGGGGCCGCTCGGCGTCCTCGTGACGCGACCGGCGTCCGGGCTGCCCGTGGGTGGAGACATCGACTACGCGGATGAGATCACCCTCGGGCGTGCCATCACCGGTCGTCGCGAGATCTAACACTCGATGAGGGTTCTCCTCGTCGAGCCGTACCACGGCGGATCCCATCAGGCGTGGGCGGATGGTTACGCAGCCCGCAGCGCACACGACGTATCGCTCCTCACGAGGCCCGCACGCTTCTGGAAGTGGCGCATGCACGGGTCCTTCCTCACCCTGGGTTCGGATGTCGTTCAGCACATTGAGGACCATGGAGTCCCGGATGTGATCCTCGTGAGTTCGATGATGAACGTGGCATCGTTCGCCGGGGCGATCCGACACGCAGCCGCGGGTGTCCCCATCGCGGTCTACTTCCACGAGTCGCAGTTCACGTATCCGCTCTCGCCAGCCGATCGCGACGACCAGACGTACGCGATGATCAACTGGTCCTCGGCCGCCACTGCCGACACGGTGATCTTCAACTCCGAGTTCCACCGTCACACCTTTTTCGAGGAGGCACGCGGCTTCCTCAACGTGTTTCCCGAGGACAAGCACATCGACTTCATCGAGCGGGTCGAGGGACGGTCGTTGGTCATCCCGGTTGGTGTTGGTGTCACGGACCTGATCGCGGCGCAGCGGACGCCGGCCGAACCGCCGCTGATCGTGTGGAATCACCGGTGGGAGCACGACAAAGGTCCTGAAGAGCTGCTCGAGATCGTGCAGGCGCTCGATCGGCTCGGCACCGAGTTCGCGACGGCGATGTGCGGCGACGTGTTCGTGTCGGTACCGCCCGAGTTCGAAGACGTGATTTCAGCGCTGGGCGATCGCCTCGTACATCGGGGGTTCGCCGAACGGACCCGGTACGAGGAGCTCCTCCTCTCGGCCGACGTGGTGCTGTCGACCGCCAATCAGGAGTTCTTCGGCATCGGCGTGGTCGAGGGAATCGCTGCGGGCGCTCATCCGGTGCTCCCCAACCGGCTTGTGTACCCCGAACGCGTCGCGTCGCTCGGCGGCGATCCAGCGACCGTGCTCTACGACGACGCCGTACACGCAGCGAGCCTCATCACGGAAGCATTCACCACACACGAGCGCCCCATGCGGCGGCCGACGGCCCGCTATGACTGGTCCTTGGTGGCGCCTCAACTCGACAAGGCACTCGAGACGCTGTAGATCCTCGCACCTTTCCTCCCCCAGATTCTGAGGGAGGTGGCCGAGCGAAGCGAGGACGGAGGGGGCAATTGTCCGCCACCGTCCCGCAGAGGTGCTGTGTCAGGTGCCCCTCTGGTCCGCCCTCCCGGGCGGACCTGTCTCCCCCGTCTTCCGCCGGGGGGAGATCCGTCAGGGGCGGACGTCTCCTTCGACCCATTCGACGCGGTGGTCGGCCTTGACGAACCGGACGGTGCCCGACTGTGACCGCATCACGACTGAGTGCGTGGACGTGTGTTCGCCGCCGAACCGGACGCCGTCGAGGAGCGGGCCCGTCGTGACGCCCGTCGCTGCGAAGAACGTGTTGTCGGAGTCGACGAGATCCCGTGTCGTCAGCACCTGCTCGAGGTCGAGGCCGTGGTCCTGGGCGTACCGTCGCTCGTCGTCGTTCCTCGGCCAGAGCTTGCACTGGATCTCACCGCGCAATGCGGCCATCGCGCACGCAGTCGTCACTGCCTCGGGAGATCCTCCGATGCCGAGCATGATGTCGATCCCGTTGTCCTCGACACAGGTCGCGATCGCTGCCTGGATGTCGCCGTCGCCGATCAGCGTGATGCGCGCACCAGCCGCTCTCACATCGTCGATGTAGCCCTGGTTTCGAGGGCGATCGAGGATCACGGCGGTCATCTCCGAGATCTCCTTGCCGACGGCCTTACCCACGTTGTGGAGGTTCGCCGCCACTGGGGCGTTGATGTCGATCGAGCCGGCCGCAGCTTCACCGACGGCGATCTTGTCCATGTAGACGAGGTCGCCGGGGGCATACATCGAGCCGCGTTCTGCCATGGCGATGACCGCGAGCGCGCCGCCGCGCCCCTCGGCTGTGAGTCTCGTGCCGTCGACGGGATCGACGGCGACATCGACGAGCGGCGGGTTTCCGTTGCCAACCCGCTCACCGTTGTACAGCATCGGGGCCTCGTCCTTTTCGCCTTCGCCGATGACGACGACGCCGTCGAGGTCGATACGCGACAGCACCGTGCGCATGGCGTCGACCGCCGCCTGGTCGACAAGTTCCTTGTCGCCCCTTCCCTGCTCCCTTGCCGCGGAGATGGCAGCGGCCTCGGTGACGCGGACGAGGTCGAGAGCCAGGTTTCGTGACGGGAGATAACTCGCAACGTGCATGTCAGACCATCTTCACGATCAAGGCGTCGCCCTGGCCGCCGCCCCCGCAAAGGGCTGCGCCTCCAAGGGTGCCGCCGGTCTTGGCAAGGGCGTTGACGAGCGAAACGACGATCCTCGCACCGGTCGCGCCGAGCGGATGGCCGAGCGCAACGGCGCCCCCGTGGATGTTCACCTTCGACGGATCGAGATCGAGCATCTTCGATGACCAGAGGGAGACAGAGGCGAACGCCTCGTTGATCTCGTAGAGGTCGAGATCGCCTGCTTCGAGCTCCGCCCGCTTCAACGCAACCCTCAGTGCGTCCGCGGGACGCTCGTGGAGGGTCGCGTCGGGTCCAGCGATCTGCCCGTACGCGAGGATCTCTGCGACGATCGGCAATCCGGCTGCCTCGGCGGCCGCGCGGTCTGCCACGATCACGGCGGCGGCGCCGTCGGAGATCTGCGAAGCGTTCCCCGCAGTGATCGTCCCATCGGCGTGAAAGGCAGGCTTGAGGTTGCCGAGGGAGTCCATGGTGGTCTCCCGGCGGATTCCCTCGTCTGTGTCGACGAAGACCGGATCGCCCCGGCGCTGCGGCACCTCGGTGGGAACGATCTCGTCGGAGAATGCACCGTTGTCGGTTGCGGCTGCCGCTCGGGCGTGCGATCGGTTGGCCCACTCGTCCTGTTCCCCTCGGGTGACCCCGAGCTCGTCGTTCCGCGTATCCGATGTGTCGCCCATCATGCACGAGTCGAAGGCGCAGAAGAGCCCGTCGTGCATCATCGAGTCGATGACGGTCTTGTCGCCCATGCGATAGCCGGCACGCGCGCCCGGCATCACGTAGGGAGCATTCGTCATCGATTCCATGCCTCCGGCGACGACGAACTTCGATTCGCCGAGACGGATGTGGTTGGCAGCCTCCTGGATCGCGGTGAGCCCGGAAAGGCACACCTTGTTGATCGTGACCGAAGGCACCGTCATCGGTATCCCTGCATTGACGGCAGCCTGGCGCGACGTGATCTGACCCTGGCCGGCTTGCAGCACGTGAC
>QJWC01000047.1 GCA_003235475.1 Acidimicrobiia bacterium
GCCGTTGTGACGGGCCAGTCGGAACCCATTGCCAACCTTGCGCCGGAGCGGGACAAGGAGGCGAAGGGGTACTGATGTGCGGCGCACACCCCGAGGAACGGGATCGTGAGGTCGTCCATCGCGTCCTCGTGGACCGCCCACAGCGGTTGTGCGTTTGCGATGGCGTCGAGGGCAGCGAAGCGGGGCACGTCGACCGGGTCGACGATCTGGATGTGGGCGAGATGGTGGCGGAGGTCCTTCGGGCCGTTGCGTCGGATGGCCTCCTCGACGGCATCGAGGGCGTGGCGTACCGCGCGGTTGCCGAGGGAGTGGAAGTGGACCTGGAAGTCTTCAGCATGCAGGCGGCTCACGTACTCGGTGAGGTCCTTCGGGCCGATGAAATCCAGGCCGGAGTTGGCAGTGGGCGTTCCCGAACGATCCGTGTAGGGCTCGAGCAGTGCAGCCGTCTGGTTCTCGCACACACCGTCGAGCAGCAGCTTGACCGAGGAAGGTTCGAAGCGCGTTGACCGTGTCCCGCGCCGCTCGATCAGGTCCGGCACTTGCTCCATGCCGCGGTCCCCATCCCACAGCAAGGCGCCGCGAACCTTGACGATGAGTTGCCCGGCGGCGTCGGCGGCGAGGTACGCCTTCTGGACGTCCGGCTCCACCCACGCGTCCTGCCATCCCGTGATGCCCAGCGCGATGAGCTGCTCCTGGCCAGCCAGCAACGCCCGTCTCATGGTCTCGCTCGTAGGGGGTGGAACATGGCGCTGGACGAGGGCCATTGCCCCTTCCTGGAGGCACCCGTTGGGCGATCCGTCGGGATGCCGCTCGATCCGCCCGTCGGCGGGATCCGGCGTGTCCCTGGTGATCCCGGCGATGTGCAGCGCAGCGCTGTTGACCCAGGCGGTGTGGCCGTCGGCGACCATGAGGAAGGCTGGACGGCCGGCCGTGACGTCATCGAGGAGATTGGCGGTCGGTATGCCGTCGGGGAACGCATCGAACCTCCATCCGCGGCCTGTGATCCAGCCATCGCCCGAATTTCTCGCGTACGCAGCGATGAGCTCCCGGTACTCGCGGATCGAACGGGCGTCCTCCAGATTGCATGTGAGCATGGCCAGACCCGCATCCGTCGGATGGACGTGCGCGTCGTGGAATCCCGGGAGCACCATGCCCCCTGCTGCTCCGATGGTGGTGGATGCCTCGACGTCGTGGGGGTCGATACCGACTGCCACGATTGCCCCGTCGCTCACCGCAACCGACGACGCGCCGGGGTGCCCGAAGACCCTCGCGTCCCGGATGAGCAGGTCACATCGCATCGCGGCAGGCTACCGACACAGGCTCGGCACGCCGAAGCTACATTCGCGGCATGAGTGATCCGCCGAAGCTGAACCTGTCGGAAGTCGACTGGTCGGACTTCATCCAGCGGACCGCCGAGCAGCCGAACCTGCCGCACTTCGAGAGGACACTCGACATCGTGGGCGCGGAAGGACACGGGCGCCTGGTGGTCGATCTTGGCTTTGGGGGAGGACGCGATGCTCGCGTCTTCCTTGCGAACGGTTGGCGCGTGTTTGGAGTGGACGTCACGCCAGCTGCCGAGAAGGCGATGGTGGATCGGGTACCGGACGATCAGCGTGATCGGCTCGAGATCGCCATCGGGCGGTTCCACGAGGTCGACCTTCCTGAAGCGGACCTCGTATATGCATCGTTCTCCCTCCCGTTCGCAGGTCAGGACTTCGAAGCCACGATGGATGCTGCACTGTCAGCCGTGAAGCCTGGCGGGCACTTCGCGGGCATCCTCTTCGGCATGAACGACGATTGGATCGCGGACGACATCGCAGGCGTGACACGGAACTGGATCGCATCACGATTCGCCGACATGACCATCGTGACGATCGACGAGACTGACGAGGACGGTCCCTACGGCGGCGGGGACGACACCAAGCATTGGCACTACTACCTCGTCATCGCCCTTCGTTGACCACTGAGAGCGCGAATTCTTTTGCTCACACGGCAGAATTCAACTGGGCGCGCGTTCGAGCAACCATCTAGAGTGGTCAACGGACAACCGGGCAATTAGGGAGCATCCATGGCGCCGTATCGCCGAATCTTGATTCTTGTCGTCGCGCTCGTCGCGGCAATCCTTCCCCTCACCGCAGCATCGGCAGCGCCGACGCCGGTGTTCATCAACGAGATCCACTACGACAACGATGGCACCGACACGGGAGAAGCCATCGAGATCGCGGGTCCCGCCGGGACGGACCTCACGGGGTGGACGCTGGTGCTGTACAACGGGAATGGCGGTGTTACGTACAACACCATCGGCCTCGGCATCACACTCGGCGACAACGGTGCGGGCTTCGGCACGCACGTGTTCCTCTTCGGAACCAACGGCGTCCAGAACGGTGCCCCAGACGGCATGGCCCTCGTCGACGACACCGCCACCGTGGTCCAGTTCCTGTCGTACGAAGGATCATTCGTGGCAACCGACGGCCCCGCCAACGGCATGTCCTCCACCGACATCGGAGTCTCCGAGAGCTCAACCACGCCAGCTGGCTACTCCCTCCAGCTCGGCGGCACCGGATCCACCTACGAAGACTTCACGTGGCAGACCGAGATGGCGAACACGTACGGCCTCACGAACACAAACCAGACGTTCACCGGCGGTGGCGGCGGCACCACGACGACGACCACAACGACGACCACAACGCCTCCACCCACCGAGGACGCGCCGCTCGTGATCAACGAGGTCGACTATGACCAACCCGGTAGCGACAACGCTGAATTCGTCGAGATCAAGAACGTGTCGGATGCACCTGTCAACCTCGATGCCTACTCGCTCGATCTGGTCAACGGCAACGGTGGCTCGGTGTATGCGTCAGTCGACCTACCCGATGTCGACCTTGCGGCAGGCGACTACTACGTCGTGTGTGCGACGGGAGCGGCCGTCTCCGGCTGTGACCTCGAAGGATTCAGCTCGATCCAGAACGGTGCGCCCGACGCCGTTGCGATCATGCTCGGGTCGGACATCGTCGACACGCTGAGTTACGAAGGCGATGTCGCCGGATACACCGAGGGCAGCGGCGCGACCGGTGATCCCGGTTTCGGAAGTGCCGCGAACGAGAGCATTTCGCGAGTGCCAGACGGTTCGGATACGAACGACAACTCAGTTGATTTCGCGAACACCTGCGCCACGCCTGGCGCGACGAACGCCGCCAACAACGTGACCTGTTCGGATCTCGTGTTCATCCACGACATCCAGGGCACGGGCGGCGACTCGCCGCTCGACGGGGAGCGCGTCACGATCGAGGGCGTCGTCGTCGCAGACGAGGAGACATTCGACAGCCTCGCGGGCTTCTTCGTACAGGAAGAGGACTCCGACGTCGATG
>QJWC01000053.1 GCA_003235475.1 Acidimicrobiia bacterium
CGGCTTCCGTTCCGCTTCTCGGTGATAGGCGAGGCAGCGCCGCTCTGGACGGCTCGAAAGGGTCGATCCGGGTCCACCGGTACCCTTCCGTGGGATGAAGGCCCGTCATCTCACGTCACTCGGCATCTGCGTCTTGATGGTTCTCGCCGCATGCTCTTCGAGCGACGAAGACGCAGGCGCCACCACAACGACGGCCGCCACGGTCAGCACGACGTCCACGACCACCGAGACGTCAGCGACCACCCTCGAAACGACAACGCTTCCCCCTGCGACGTCGACGACTGTGGCCCCGACGACGACGAGCACGACGGTTCCCCTCGAGGAGCTGCGACCTCTTGTGGCGGTCGTCGGGGACGGATTCGACAACCCGGTGCTCCTGGTCGCCGATCCAGATGGCGGTGCAGACCTCATCGTCGAACAGCCCGGGCGAATCGTTCGCCTCGACGACGCGCGCACCCTCGTGGCCGATCTGACCGGTGTCGTGTTGTTCGGAGGCGAGCGAGGGCTTCTCGGGCTCGCGTTCCACCCTGAATTCCGAACGAATCGGCTCGCATATGTCGACTACACAGAACGCCGAACCGGGGCGACGGTGGTCGCTCAATACAGCGTTGCCGTTGATGGAACGTTCAACCTCGCATCGAGGGTCGAGATTCTCCGCGTGCCCCAACCCGCGTCGAACCACAATGGCGGAATGATCGCATTCGGCCCCCTCGGCAACCTGTGGATCGGGATGGGCGATGGCGGGGGGTCGGACGACCAGTTCGGCAACGGCCAGCGCGCCGACACACTGCTCGGCGCGATGCTCCGCATACGTGTCGGCGTGGAAGGCGCAGCCGCCTACGAGATCCCAGAGGACAACCCGTACGCCGATGGCTCCGGCGGCCGACCCGAGGTGTACGCAACCGGTGTGAGGAACCCGTGGAGATACGCTTTCGACGGCGACGACCTGTGGATCGCCGACGTCGGCCAGAGGCGCACCGAGGAGGTCAACGTCGTGGTTGCCACGTCGCCCGGCCTGAACTTCGGGTGGTCGATCATGGAGGGGTCGGAGTGTTTCCGGAGCTCATCGTGTGACCCCGCGGGGCTCGTGCTCCCAATCGTCGAGTACCCGCACGCGGAGGGGTGCTCCATCACGGGCGGTGTCGTGTACCGCGGTTCGGCGATTCCGGAATTGGACGGGCACTTCCTCTACTCGGACTACTGCTCGGGGTTCCTTCGGTCCGTGACGAGGGATGGCGATGCCCATGACTGGACCGAATGGACCGGCCCACTCGGCAACGTGTCGGGGTTTGGCGTCGGGGGTGACGGCGAGGTCTACATTCTCACGTTGTCGGGAACCGTGATGAGGCTCGAAAGGTCTGCCGCGTGATCGTCGTCGCAGGATCCCTCAACATCGACACCGTGCTCGAGGTCGAGGCACTTCCGCGGCCCGGCGAGACAGTCACCGCCAGGGCGACCAGCCATGTCCCTGGCGGCAAAGGGGGAAACCAGGCGGTGGCCGCGTCCCGGCTCGGGTCTGACGTCGAGTTCATCGGTGCCGTTGGAACGGACTCGTTCGGCGATGCGCTCATCGCATCGCTCGCCGACGAGGGCATCGGCGTCGACCATGTGTTGCGTACCGCCGGGTCGTCCGGATCCGCGTTCGTGATGGTCGATCGGATGGGGGAGAACGCGATCGTCGTGAGTCCCGGCGCAAACCATCAGGTGGTGCTCGACGACGCCTCGCTTGGCCTGATCGCCGAAGCCTCGGTTGTGCTGCTGCAGCTGGAGATTCCCGTTTCGGTCGTGCTCGAAGCGGCGCTTGCGGCGACCGGCACCATCGTGCTCAACGCTGCCCCAGCGACCAGGTTGCCGGAAGGCCTTGTCGAAGCTGTCGACGTTCTCGTGGTGAACCGTGAGGAACTCAGCTCTCTGGCTGGGGGACACTCACCAGCGGCCGCACGCAACCTCGGCGTCAAGACGGTGATCGTCACCCTGGGTGCCGAAGGCGCGCAGGTCATCACTCCCGGCGACCTCGCGACCTTCAGAGCGCCGAAGGTCAGCGTTGAGGACACGACGGGCGCGGGGGACGCATTCTGTGGAGCCCTTGTCGCTGGCTTGGACCGCGGGTTGGACATCTACGGGTCAGCTGCCGAGGCGGTGGTTGCGGGAGCGCTCGCGACCACCGGACTTGGCGCCCGCACGGCCATGCCTACGCTTCCGCGACTGACGCGAGCCATGGGGGACTACCTGTGACGGCGAGGCCCATCATCATCGACACCGATCCGGGCCAGGACGACGCAATCGCGATCTTGATGGCCTTGGCCTCGCCGGAGCTCGATGTACGGGCGATCACGACGGTCGCTGGCAATGTTCCCCAGCCCCGGGTCACCGACAACTCGCTCTCGCTCGTGACGCTCGCCGAACGCGAGGACGTACCCGTCTATCGGGGATGTTCTCGTCCGTTGGTGCGCAAGCTGTACACCGCCGAGTACGTCCACGGGCCGACCGGGGTGGACGGCGCCGATCTGCCCACCCCCACAGTCGAAGCGCATCCGATGCATGGCGTGGACGCGATCATCGAAGCGTGCCTCGACGCCGGTGACGAGCCGATCACCGTGTGCCCGCTCGGGCCGCTCACGAACATCGGCATGGCGATCGCCAAGGAGCCGTCGATCCTCGACGGGATCAGGGAGATCGTGTGGATGGGCGGTGCATTCGACGAGGCAGGCAACACGACTCCGCTCGCGGAGTTCAACGCATACGTCGACCCCCACGCTGCGCACATCGTGTTCTCGTCCGGTGTGCCACTCACGATCATGCCGCTCGACGTGACCCACAAGGCACTCATGGTCGAGCGTCACGTCGAGCATCTCGCCTCGATCGACCGGCCAGCCGCCCAGGCGGCCGCGGGCATGGTGCGGTTCTACGAGCGGTACGACATCGACAAGTACGGCATTCCTGGTGCACCGCTCCACGATCCGTGCGTCATCGCGTTCCTGCTCGAGCCCTCGTTGTTCTCCGGCGAAACCGGGCCCATAGCCATCGACCATTGGAACGAGGCCACGATCGGCAACACCTATCGGTCGGAGGAAGAAGGCGTCGGAAGAGCCACGGTCATGTCCTCGGTCGACGCCGACGCCTTCTTCGACCTGGTCATCGAGCGAGTCGGCTCCCTGTGAAGGGAGGCACCGGGCCGCTCACTGGCATCAAGGTCGTTGAACTCGGCGGTATCGGCCCCGTCCCATTTGCATGCACGCTCCTTGCGAACCTCGGCGCGACCGTCGTTCGTATCGAGAGGGACGCTCCGAACGGGCTGCCGAAGGGATATGAACGGCTCGGGATCAGGAACCGCATCTTC
>QJWC01000044.1 GCA_003235475.1 Acidimicrobiia bacterium
CTGCTCGAGATCTTCCACCACGCGACCGAACCCGTCGAGGATGCGCTCGTCGACGGTCACTGGGGCGAATTCACTGGTCTCGCGGTCCTCTATGTGGTCGGGCTTGGTGTGGGGCTGTTGAGCCTCGAGTACTTCCGTCGACTCGCCGGTCGTCAACCCGACGACATGTCTTTCGGACCGGGTGCCATGTCTGCGACCGAGAACGCGATGCCGGTCGATCGGCAGGTTCTCGGGCTCGGTATGACGATCGCTGTCGGCATCGGCCTCCACAACTTCGCCGAAGGCCTCGCCATCGGGCAGGCAGCAGCCATCGGCGAGATCACGCTTGCTGTGCTGCTCGTCGTCGGGTTCGCCCTGCACAACGCCACCGAGGGATTCGGGATCGTCGGTCCGCTGGCCGGATCCGGCGTCCGCCCGTCGTGGAGTTGGCTGCTGCTGGCTGGCCTCGTTGCCGGGGGGCCTACCGTCCTCGGCACGATCATCGGCACGGCGTTCACGTCGCAGTACGTGCTCGTCGCATTCCTTGCCCTCTCGGCCGGCGCCATCGTGTACGTCCTCGGCGAGTTGTTCGCGGCTGGTCGCCGACTGTCGTGGACGCTGACGCTTTGGGGCGTGTTCGGCGGCTTCCTCCTCGGGCTCGCGACCGAACTCGTCATCGAACTCGCCCGCGGATAACGCCGTCAATCCGCCTGACAGGGTCGGGGCGAAGTGCCGGTTCGGCAGATACGTTGGATTTCGACCTCGATCTGATCCTCGACGGGGTCGAATGAATGACGAACGGCAAGACAGACCAGACGGATCCGACCGCTAGCCGAACCTGCCGATCCAGTAGTGAACCTCACCGGTTTCAGCGACGATCAGGCGATACACGACGTCTCCGGCGACACCCTCGTAATAAGCGCCCGAGATGCGCGGTTGGGCAAGGGCGGGCGGAATGGGTATCGACGTCCACACCTGTCCGTCGGCGGATGCAGAGATCTGCCAGCTGCCTTCGATTGGCTCGAGCGACACGCCGACATAGCCGAACGACGTTTCGAAGGTCTGCCCGAGCGGCGTCGACACATGGGCTTCACGCCAGTTGATCGCGTCCGTCGACTCCATGACGTACGTTGGTGCCGTCTCGGACATCACGAACATTCTCAATCCGCCGGACCACGAATCGAGCCGCAATCCGCCGCGTCCCTGGATCGGGAACGTCGTCATGCCCAATTCGCTCCATGATCGACCGTCCGGACTTCCCCAGAACACAACGACATCATCGTCGAGCTCCTCATACATGACGAAGCCGCCTCCGGGCATAGGTTCGATGGGAACTCCGAAGTCGAAGACGTTGTCGGGCACCGGGTTGGGAACCCACTGCAGCGTCGCCCCACGGTCTCCGATCCAGAGCTCACCGACCCTTTGCGACAACGCTATACGCTCGCCGCCGGTGGCAAATAGCGTGACGTTCCCGGACGCGACGGGCTGACCGACGTACATCGCGTAGCCCCCCGACTCTTCCGCGGGTCGATCCGCATCATCCAACGTGATAGGTGTCCACGAATCGCCGTCGAGGACAAAGTACGTCACTGAGTCGCCCGTCCGCGCGGTCGCCCACCACCCCAATTCGGGGGTGTTCGCTCCCCAACCGGTCCGGAAGTACACGGTGTCGAAGTCGTCGAACACCGGAATCGGCCTCCGAGCCCAGGTGATGGCGTCATCAGAGCGCCATTCGTACGCGCGGGAGGCTCCTTGCGGATCCTGTTTGTTCAACTGTGGATACGCGACAAAACCACGATCCGGCTCGAACAGGATCTCGGCTTCGGGGATGGTCCCCTTGAGCGCGGAATACCGCGTCCAGGTGATGTTGCCGAGCGTCGCCGCCGCGAGGGTTTCCTCAGAGACGAGAGCAGGGGTTCCCAGTGGTGCGAGCGGAGCATCTGCGGCTTCGGTCGTCGGTGACACGTCGCCGTCAACCGCGCTGGCCACAGTCGTCGTGGAAGACTCTTCGACGACGCTCGTCGTGGTCGAAGACGGAGCGGTTGGCTGGCCACCGGGCCTCACCATCAAGAACACGGACAAGGCGCCGACCACGAGAATCACGACCGCGGCCGCAATGCCCGGCCACCACGCACGCTGCGAAGGCCTGCGGGAGTCTCGTCGGCGCGAGGCGTCGGGCCAAGGGTCGGAGGGAACTGTCGGATGCACCTGGCCCAGCCCCCGTTCGCCATCCGCGACGACTTCCGCGGCCGTCACGGGCTCGACCAGGTCCGCGAGGTGCTCGTAGTACGAACGCACTTGTCGGCTTGTGCTACTCATCTTCCACCCCAAGGTCCTTCCGAAGCTTCTTCATGCCGCGTCGGTGGTGGTTCTGAATTGAGGACTTCGATAGCCCCAGGAACAGTGCGATCTCGGACAGCGACCATTGATATCCGTCGTGGAGGGCAACGACCGTCCGCTGCTGCTCGGTCAGCGAGGCCAGCGCCTTTGGGAGGCCCGGCTCAACCCACGGCAAGTTCGCCGGGGAATCGGGCAGCGCGATCTGCTTCCGTTTGACGAGCCTTCGGCCGATCGACCGTCCCACCGCGTACAGGTATCCGCCTGGATTCTCCATTGTCGCCACCCGATCCCAGTGCTCCCACGCGTACGCGAGGGCCTCAGAGGCGAGGTCTCTCGCCAGATCCGGCCCGAAGGACGAGATGAGGGCGTACCGAATCTTCGGTTCGACGTCCGCAACGAACCGCGTGAACGAATCGACCCGGGTCGTGTCCGCTGACCTCACGCTGTCTCCTCACCGCGGCGCACGCGCTATCGGCCCTGAAAGTGCAGGAACGGCCCGGCGTGGCAGGGATGTCGAGCGTCGCTCACGAGTTGTGGTCCTCAAGGTACTCGGCCGTGTAGGTGCGCCAAAGCTCGATCCCGTCGGCGGATACCCGATCGCCGTACATGGCACTGAATGCGATGTCGGGATGTGCTGTGGAAAGCCACGTCGCGAATGGGTCCAGCATGTTCTTCCCGTAGTTGTACGGACAGCCCGGTTGCGGATCCCGCCCGACGACCCTGGTGACGAGGTCGTTCTCGACGGTGACGTCGATACAGACCAGGCCTGGCTCGTTTCCGGCAGCGTCAGCCACCTTTGAGTCGACGCGCAGCCAACATCTCGCGATCGGATCGTCGCCAGAACGGCGGGCCTCGCACGTCTCAAGTGTGTGCGTGATCGTGAAGGCGTCCTCCCATGCCCAAGCCGCAGCGATTCCGTCGCGATCTCCGTTTGGCCCCCAGTCGAACACGACCGACTCATCGAGCAACGCTGTTGCAGAAGCCAGATCCCTCGATCCTGTGGCCACCATGAGGCCTATGGCGACGTTCTCTATCGTGTCCCAGTCATGGACGGCCGCGGTGGTCGTCGTCGCAGGCGCCGTGGTCGTTGTCGACGGCGTCGCGGTGGTCGTCGAGGGAGCATGCGTGGTCGAGGTTGTCGATGGTTCCGCGACCTCGGGACTCTCGGTGCATGCGAGCACCACCATCGCGAGCGTCGTCGTCACCGCTGCCAGGGTCATCCGTTTCGATCGCATGCGCGCTCCCGTTCAGTCGTTCACCTCCTAAAGGTGTTTTCCCCCGACTTCGTATCACATCGAATCTCGAGTCGGGTGGGCCCACCGAGGAACGTCTACGTGTACGACCGTGCTCGTCGTCGGTAGGTTGACGCTGCACGCCACAGAAGGAACGAGCCATGCCGTGGAACGCCTCGGACATCCCGGATTTGAGCGGACGAGTCGCCGTCGTCACCGGAGCCAACGGCGGGTTGGGATTCGAGTCCGCCAAGACTCTTGCCGCGGCCGGAGCCCATGTCGTCATGGCGGCACGTCACCAGCAGAAGGCTCGGGATGCATACGACACCATCCTCGAGGAACACCCTTCTGCATCCCTCGAGATCGTCGAGCTCGATCTCGCCTCGCTGGATTCGGTGCGCAGCGCGGCGTCACAGATCACCGATGGTCATGCGGTGGTCGACATTCTCATGAACAACGCCGGGCTCATGGCCATGCCGGAGCGGCGCACGTCTGATGGCTTCGAGATGCAACTCGGGGTCAACCATCTCGGCCACTGGGTGCTGACTGCCCGGTTGATGCTGGCGATCATCGCTGCAGACGCCGCTCGCGTCGTCACGGTGACGAGCACCGCCCACCACCTCGGCCGTCGGATCGATCGCGACAACCCCAACCTCGAGGGCAAGTACAGCCCGTGGGGGGCGTACGGCCAGTCGAAACTCGCCAACTACCACTTCGCCATCGGCCTCCAGCGGGAGTTCGACGAGCGACGCCTCGTCGCGACGAGCCTCGTGGCGCACCCCGGACTCTCTCGCACCAATCTCCAGGTCCACGCGGTCGCCCAAGGCGGCGCTGGCCGCGGTGGCCACTTCTGGCACCGCGCCGCGGCGAGGACGGGGATGGATCCTGCCGATGGCGCGCTCCCCCAACTTCGTGCCGCCACGGATCCGCGCGCCCGCGGCGGGGAGATGTATGCGCCCCGTTTCATGCAGGCCGGGAGTCCGGTACGGCGGCCGATCCTCAGACGGATCGGGATGACGAAGTCGATTGACACGCTGTGGGAGGTCTCGGAGCGGCTGACAGGCGAGCCCCTGTTCGACAGCTCCTCCGAATAATGCGCAGCGCGCGTGGTGCTCGCCGCCAGCGGGCAGTGGCAGTTCGCCGCGCCGCTGTTGTTCCGAACGAAGGCACCCAAAGCCACGTCCTGACACACCGGAGACCCGGGACGGCGGCGCCCGCGGACCTCGGGCTAGGAATCCTGCGTCCGCACCTTGCGCAAGAGCGCACCGAGGCTTGCCAACTCATCAGGTGTCAGCTTCGACACGAAATACTCGTCGAGGTCGTCGAGGTGGACTTCTGTGGCGTCAGCGAGCACCGCGAACCCCTTGTCGGTGATGTGGGCCCACGCGACCCGACGATCCGTGGGACAAGCGACGCGTTCGACGTACCCACGCTCTTCGAGTCGGTCGACCAGCCTCGTCGCGCCACCTGAGGTGAGCACCATCGCCTCGCCGAGCTCGTTGATCGGCATGTGCCCGCCCTCGGATCGAGCGATCCGCAGCAACGCCTCGTACCACACGACCGAGATCCCAGCCTTTTCCCTGAGGGATCGGTCGAACGTGCGATGGAGCCAACGCTGCGCTTCGACGATCCGTCCGTAGGAAGCGATCCGCGGGTCGTCGGTCAGGCGTTGTTTCGATGTCCTGGTGACCATGGATATACCTTACCACTCAGTAGTTGACTACGCAGGTAAATCCTCTATACTTATCTGAGTACGCAGATACTTCACACGCAGAGAAAGGAACTGCAGATGGCTACGCTCGCCGACACCACCATGACAGACCGCCTCACAGGCACCTACACGATCGATCCGGCCCACAGCAGGATCGGGTTCATGGCCCGACACGCGATGGTGACCAAGGTTCGTGGCTCCTTCAACGAGTTCGAGGGCACGGGATACTTCGACCCGGAGAACCCGTCAGACATTACGATCGACCTGACCATCCAGGCGGCCAGCATCGACACACGGAACGCCGACCGTGACGGTCATCTCAAGAGCAACGACTTCTTCGACATGGCCACCTACCCCAAGATCACGTTCTCGGCGACCCACGTCTCGAAAGTGGACGACACGACGTTCAGGGTGACCGGTGACCTCACGATGAAGGACGTGACCAAGCCGGTCACGATCGACTTCGACTACACGGGGGCGGCTGTCGACCCCTACGGCAACCAGCGTGTCGGATTCGAGGGTCGCACGACTGTCAACCGCAAGGACTGGGGCATCAACTGGAACGCTGCACTCGAAGCTGGGGGCGTTCTCGTGAGTGAGAAGGTCGGACTCGAGTTCGAGGTCTCGGCAATCCTGGTCACCGCCTGAGCCGAACGCGACGAAGCATCGAGAAGAGGATCCCCGGGGGAAACCATTCTCCCCGGGGATCCTCGGCAATCACGGGCTCCATCTCAGAGACCAGGCAAGCGTTCTTTGCCGCCACGCCGAAGTCGGCGCCCCATGGGGCATTCGGGGTGATCAAGATCGATCGCCAATGTCTCACCTGGTCCATCCGCTTCGAATCGTAAAATCGGCTCATGCCACCTGACTATCGCGACGCCGCCGAGCTGGGCTTGATGGAAGGTTTCCCTCCGCCGCCGGATAAGCGCGTCAACCGCTCCAATGCACTCCTCAAACCGCCATTCAACCGGTGGTCGTATCAGCACATGCGCACGATCTTCCCATCGTCACCCATCGCGTGTCCTCCTGAGCCAAGCCCGATCGCCGTCGATGTCGACCCTCGGATCGCGCACGTCCACATTCCGAGACCCGGCGGCGGCACCTGCGAATTCGATACGTACCTGCGGGAAACCTTTACGGACGCCTTCGTCGTGGTGACCCGCGACGGCATCGTTCACCAGTCCTATCTGAACGGCATGACGCCGCTTCAGCCCCACCAGATGATGTCAGCGACGAAGTCGTTCGCGGGACTCCTCGGCCTCATGGCTATTGCGTCTGGCAGCCTCTCAGAGCATGACCCGGTCATCAAGTGGGTGCCCGAGCTGGCATCGGCGTCGAGCTTTTCCGATGCCACCTTCCGACACGTCCTCGACATGACGAACTCGATGGACTTCAATGAGGACTACGCCGATCCCGCGTCAGGAATCATCCGATACGGACGCGAGATCGGTTGGCTCCAGGCGCCCGCAGACGCTACGCCCACCGGAAACCTCTACGACTACCTCGGTGAGCTCCAGCGTGACCCGCGGTACGAGCATGGGGAGATCTTCGCCTACCAGACGCCGAAGACGGACGTCGTCAACTGGGTGACGAACCGGGCAACGGGTATGTCGTTCCAGGACCTCATGGCAAAGGCTGTCTGGGCCCCCGTCGGGGCGGAAGGGGAGACGTATGTGCTCCTCGATGGGAACGGGACGCTGGTCGCAGGAGGTGGTCTCAACGCAGGTCCCCGCGACCTCGCGCGGTTCGCGAAGATGATGCTCAGCGGCGGAAGGTGCGGAACTGAGCAGGTCGTCGACCAGTCGATTCTCGACACGCTTCTCAACGGGGGCGAGCGGGACGCGTTCCTACGGGGTCCTGAAGCGACCGGAATGATGCGCAACGGCGATTGGAGCTACCGCGCCCAATGGTGGACTCGCCACACGCCCGGTCGCGAGGCGTTCACCGCGATGGGGATCCATGGCCAGTGGCTCTATCTCGACACGTTGCGGGGTGTCGGGATCATCAAGCACTCGTCGCAGCCTGTTTCGCTGGACCTCGACCTCGACCAGTTCAACCTCAACGCAATCGATGAGATCATCGACACCCTCGCAGACTGAAGCCTTACTCCTATAGTTGCGCCACGGCGATGGGGCTCGCCGGAACTGCCCACAGGGCTGATGGCTCCTACGAAATGACCGCAGGTAGGAGCCGCGCGTGCATGTAGCAACCACAGAAGGACGTCGTCCTCCCCCGCCACTCATGCGCAGCCTTGGCGCGCCTGTAGCCGTTCTGGCGGGAGGCCTTCTCGGATCCGGGTTGCGGGTTGCGGTCTTCGACCTGTTCCCTGTGGCCGCTGGCACGTTTCCGGCACCGACCTTGTTCGTGAACCTCACAGGCTCCTTCTTCCTCGGCATGTACCTCGCGAGGCGCCAGAGGGCCGTGTCCTCCGGTTGGTCGCTCCGGTTCTGGGCAATCGGGGTGCTGGGCTCGTTCACAACCTTCTCGGCGTTCAGCGCCGAGGTGTTCCAGCTCGTCGATGCGGACGCCATCGGCATGGCGGCGGCGTACGTGCTGTTGTCGCTCGTCGGCGGGATTGCTGCGGCGCTCGTTGGTCAGCGGCTCGGCCGGGTGGAGCCATGACGGTCCTCGTAGCGACCGTCGCGGGATCCGTCGGCGCACTCGCCCGATATGCCATGTCGGGTGCAGTACAGAACCGCACCGGATCGTCATTCCCGCTGGGAACCGCCGCCGTCAATCTCCTCGGCGCGGCCCTCCTCGGCGCGATCCTTGGTGCGAGCGATGGCTCACTGTGGTGGACCGCGGCCGCCGGATTCACGGGTGGCCTCTCGACCTTCTCGACGTGGATGGTGGAGACCGTCGGGCTCGGGATCGCACCGCGACCCACGCTGCGAGCGGCGATGAACGTGACGGTGTTGACGACGCTGGGCGTGGCGCTGGCCGCGCTTGGCTACACGATTGCACGGTGACACAATGGAAGGGCACCCATGAACAACGAAACCGACACGCGGCTGTTGCGCATCTTCATCGGAGAGTCGGACAGCCACCATGGCCGTCCCCTGTACCAGGCGATCGTCGAAACGCTTCGCAAGGCCGGGTTGGCCGGTGTCACGGTGCTGCGAGGGATCGAGGGCTTCGGGAAGTCGAGCAGGCTCCACACGGCGCACATCCTGCGACTCTCGGATGACCTCCCGATCGTGATCGAATGCGTCGACACGTACGAGCGCATCGAGGCGATCTTCCCTGCGTTGGACGAGATGATCGGCGACGGTCTCGTCACGATGGAACGCGTCGAGGTGCGGGTCTACCGCGCCGACGACGACATGGTCTGAACCTCCCCTTCGCCGACGGCGGTCGGCTGGACCTCAGGATGCCTTCCGACGCGGTGCGAGATGGGACAGAATGCGCGCCCACATGGGGGTGAGGAGATCGTGACCTCCTTTGGGCGCGACTTCGAGGCGAGCGTTCGGCAACAACCTCTGCCATCGTGCGCCGTGGCCATTGCCTGTGAGAGGGTCCGCCGCCCCGTACAAGAGGAGCGTCTTCGCCGTCACGGCTGCCGGATCGAAGCCGCCAGGGAGCTCGTCCGGGTAGGGCAGGGCGACGATCACCAGCCTCGGCAGGTCGACGTGGGCAGCGGCAAGGGCAAGCGCGTCCCAGCCTGCATCGGACCATCCGACCACGCCTGCCGTGTCCGCTTCCCACGCTGAACAAAGCCGCACGTCACGTCTGGAAGTCTCTTGGGGCCCGGGATCGAACAGGTCGACTCCATTGGGCAGGCAAACCACCACGGACATCGGCTCGTTCGGCACGCGGCCGATACTAGGTGGTCGCCCGTCGCGCCAGAATGGCGGCTACCGCGCCAGCGACGCCAATCGCTCGCCCATCTCGCGCTCAGCCGCGTCGCCGAGGGCGGCGAACTTCGACCCGAGGAACGGTTCGGCGATTCGCAGGACGCCTTTGAGCCGAATGTCCGCCGAGTACTCGACCGAGGTACCGCCGTCGGGCAGTTCGGTGAGGATCATCGTGTCGATTGCAGCAGTAGTCGAGCCGTCGCCGACGAGCTTGATCAGGGTCGGTTCCTCGAGGTCGACCAGCTCGTACTGCATGTCGAGCGAGCGACTCCCCCACGTCACGACGAGGTCGTAGACCTCTCCGACGTGCGGTGGTCCCCCGTCGCGTGGCGCAGATGACGCCGTGCCCGGATCCCACTCGGCAGCATTGGAGAAATCCGCGAGGTAGGCGAAGACATCCTCGATCGGCGCTTCGGTGGTGATGACTCTCGAAATCGTGGGCATTGCGTCTCCTAGTTCTCTTGTTGCGGGGCGAGGAAGGGTGCAGCGTCATCGGCGAGCTGCTCCATGAACGCTCGCCGCGTGTCGGGCTCGTCATGTGTTCGCTTCAGACGGTGAACCGGGCGCGCGAGCCTGTCGTGGAAGAACTCCCCGGTCGCATCGCTGGATTCGTCCGACGCGATGAGCCACACGATCGTGTCAGCACCCTGCTCAGCGGTGCGGAGAAACGGGCGCGTGAGGCGGTAGAACCGCGGGAGTGAGTCGCGGACGCCTTCGGTGTCGACCCAGCCTGGATGCATCGCGTTGATCGTGATCCCTTGCTCCCCCATCGTGGATGCCCACTCGCTGGCGAGCACCACCTGGCCACGCTTGGTGCGTGCGTATGCCTCCGTTGGCGCGTACGGGCCCTCGGACGAGTCGATGTTGTCGGCGGTGAGTCCCGCGGAGTACATCCCGCCTGACGACACCATGACGATCCGAGACGGCTCCACCTCGAGAGCCGGGAGGAGGCGGCGCGTGAGCACATATTGGCCAAGCAGGTTCGTCGCATACGTCAGTTCGAAGCCCTCGGCCGTGATGGTTCGCGACGGTGGCATCACGCCGACGTTGTTCACGAGGCCGTGGAGCGGCTGTCCCGATGCGACATAGTCGTCGGCGAGCCCGACAACGGACTCCAACAGCGAGAGGTCCGCGGTGTGGGCAACCACGGTTCCCGCGGTTTCCTCGACGAGTTGCGCCAGCGCATCCTCGTTTCGGCCGACGGCATGGACCACGGCGCCGTTCGAGGCGAGCCTTTCGACTGCAGCCCTGCCGATTCCCCGCGTCGCGCCGGTCACGAGGACGTGCTTCCCCGACACGGCCGGGAACGGCTCGTCGACGGATAGACGTCGCGCGGCGAAGCCTGCCGACGTGTACCCAACGAGTGTCGCGTCGAGTCCTGTGTCAATCAGTGCCATGTCACCTATCCGTTACGAGGCCGCAGCTCGGATCACTCGATGATCCAATGATCCCGTCGCCCTCGTAGTTGTATGACACCTATTCAAGGGAATCTATGAACATCGCCGTCATCGGATCAGGAATCGCCGGTCTTGGTGCCGCGTGGGCGCTGAGCGCGGACCACTCGGTCACCCTAATCGAAGCTGCCGAGCGGGTCGGTGGCCACAGCCGTACGCTCGACGTCTCGACCAAAGATGGCATCGTGCCCGTCGACACCGGGTTCATCGTCTACAACGAACGCAACTACCCGCATCTGACCCGCCTCTTCGAGACCCTCGGCGTCGACACCGCTCCGTCGGACATGTCGCTGTCGGTGTCGATGGATGACGGATCACTCGAGTACGCCGGCAGGGCGAGCGCCATGTTCTCCCGACCCGGTGCCGTTGTCGATCGACGGCTGTGGCGCGTGTTGCGGGGGATCAACCGGTTCCGATCCGAGGAGGACGAGCTTCGGATGGGGCAGGTTCCAGCGAACGTCTCGATCGGCGAATACCTGGAGCGGCGCGGCTACCCCGGTGACTTCACCGACCTCTATCTCATGCCTCTGGCCTCAGCCGTGTGGTCTGGCACCAGGCACGACGCCTCCCGGATGCCCGCGCGCACCTTCCTCGGATTCCTCGACAACCACGGCCTCCTCGACCTCCGCAGCCGTCCGAGCTGGCGCACCGTTGCCGGGGGGTCACGCGAGTACGTCGAGCGTGTCGCGAAGGAGATCACACGGATCGACACCGACCGTGCAGTCGCACGCATCGCCCCGACGCAGGAGGGCGTGACGCTGACCGATATCGGCGGTCGACACGAGACGTTCGACCATGTCGTCGTAGCCACGCACGCCGACACCGCGCTCCGCATGCTGGGACCCGACGCCTCCGCGTCGCATCGTCAGGTCCTCGGCGCCTTCAGATATGAACGAAACGAGGTCGTGTTGCACACGGACGCCTCTGTGATGCCCAGCGCTCGCCGCATTTGGTCGTCCTGGAACGTGATGGACCACGAACTCGACGATGGACACCGGCCGGTCGCCGTCACCTACTGGATGAACCGGCTCCAGAACCTCCCAACGAGCCAGGACATCTTCGTGACCCTCAACCCGGGCGGCCGGGTGTCCCCTGACCACATCATCGACGTCTGGGATGCGATGCACCCCCAGTTCGACCTCGATACCCAGGCCGCGCAGGCGGCGATGGGGACGATTCAGGGCCGCGACGGCATCTGGTTCGCAGGTGCCCATCTCGGCCACGGATTCCATGAGGACGGGCTCCAATCAGGGCTCACCGTCGCCGCCGCCCTCGGGTCGCCGGTACCGTGGTGGTCCGAGGTGACTCCCGCGTCGCCAGCGGCGCGCCACGCCGCCCCGGAACTCCATGGAGTACATGTATGACGACGAGCGCCATCTACGAAGGTCAGGTCACCCATCAAAGGCACAAGCCGATGGGCCACAGGCTGCGCTACGGCGTGTCGTCGGTGCTGATCGACCTCGACGAGCTCGAGGACCTCGACCGTAGCATTCCGATCTTTTCGCACAATCGGTGGAACCTCGTCTCGTTCCACAACCGGGACCACGGCCCCCGCGACGGTACGCCGTTGCGCGAATGGGTGGAACGCCACATGGGGGACGCGGGCGTCGATGTCACCGGCGGATCGATCCAGCTCCTGGCGTTCCCGAGGCTCTTCGGCTACGTGTTCAACCCGATCACCGTGTGGTTCGCCCGCGACCGTGACGGGTACCTGCGCGGCCTGCTCTACGAGGTCCACAACACTTTCGGCCACGCTCTCACGCACCTGGTGGTCCTCCCCGAGGGCATGGAAGACAACGATGTGCCATCGCACATCGTGTCGAAGGACCTTCACGTGTCGCCGTTCTTCGACCGTGAAGGGTCGTATCTCATCGATGTGTCGTTACCGGCGGAACGGTTCGGCCTGCACATCGAGTATCTGGATCCCGACGGCGCCCTTCTGCTCGATGCCACGTTGTGGGGACGACGGGTCGAACTCACCACATGGTCGCTCATCCGACAGTTCCTGCGGAACCCCCTTCTGACGATCAAGGTGATCGGGGGAATTCACCTCGAGGCGGCCAAGTTGTTCGTGAAGGGTGCGAAGTACCGATCGGTACCACCTCCGCCCGTCGCGACGGTGAAAACCACCCATCTCGCGACAAAGCGCGTCGTCGACAGCGTCTAGCTATCCGGGTTCGTCGGAGGACCGAAGAGCTCTGCCTCGATCCTTGGCCACACGTCCGCCGCGGGCTCGACAGGTTCGAACCCGTCGCGGAGAAGTCGGGTGAGCGCCGTTTCCTCGTCGAGGGGCCTTCCGGCAGCCGGTCGCGGGCCACGGCGGCACGGGTCCACTCCCCTGCCTCGCTCCGACACGTGGTCGCTCATGGTGCTCTCCTAGGCGGCTTGCGCTTCGAGGACCCCCTGGAGTCGACGCAAGGCGAGCCGGATGCGGCTCTTGATCGTCCCCTCGGGGACGCCGAGCCGGTCGGCCACCTCGCGGTACGAGTACCCGCCGAAGTACGCCATCGCAACAGCAGTGCGCTGTTCCTCGGGCAGTCGCATCAATGCGCTTCGCACGGACTCGCTCTCCACAGCGGTCATCGCCAATTCTTCGGTGCTGGCGACCGGTGTGGACCACTGTTTTTCGAATTCGCGCCGTTCACGGCGTGCGGCGGCATTGCGTGACCGAAGGAGGTCGATGCTGCGGCCGTGTGCGTCGACCTGCAGGAAGGCTTTCAAGGAGCCCCTTCCTGCGTCGAACCTCTCCGGACGCTGCCAGAGGCGCACGAACACCTCCTGAGTGACATCCGCCGCCAGGTCGGGGTCCTTCAGGATTCCCAACGCGACACCGTTGACGAATCTCGAGTACAGGTCGTAGGCCGTGCGGAGGGCGTCCTGATCGGCCCGTGCGATGGCGTCGGCCAGGAGCCGATCGTGCGTCGCAGGGGGCGATTCGATGGTGCTCATGTGCGTGCTCTGTTCCATTGCGAGCGTCATGCTGTTGAACTCCTTGTGATTTAGTGCTAAATTATATCCACATGATGAATTTGTCAAGCGCGATTCGGAAGGAAGCCACGATGAGGACCGCTCAGGTAGGGTTTGCTGCTAAATGACCGCCGAACCCACCCCGACCACATTGACCCTTCGCGAAGTCGCTGAGCAGCTCGACGTGCACTACATGACGGCGTACCGCTACGTGCGCCTCGGGATGCTCCCTGCGACACAGAACGGCCGCACATGGGTCGTCCGCAGCGACGACCTCGAGGCCTTCAAGGAGGCACCGCCCACCACTACCCCACGGGGTGATGCCGACTGGACCGGCCGCCTCACCGCCAGGATGCTCGAGGGCGACACGGCAGGCGCGTGGGCCGTCACCGAGGCGGCGCTCGCGTCCGGCATGACAACGAGGTCGGCGTACACCGACATGATCGTTCCAGCGCTCCGTGACGTCGGCAAACGGTGGGAATCGGGAGAGCTCGACGTCGCCAGGGAACATGCGGCATCGCAGGTGGCTGGCCGCTTGGTGGCCAGGCTCGGTTCGCACATGGGTAGGCGGGGCGTCCCCCGAGGAACCGTTGTGATCGGCTCAACGGCGACAGAACTCCACGGCCTTCCCGTATCGATCGCAGCCGACCTGATCCGAGACGCCGGGTACAGGGTCCTCGACCTCGGCGTCAACCTCCCTCCCGCCTCGTTCGCCGACACGATTGCGCAGATTGCCGATGTCCACGCAGTGGCGATCAGCGTGACCACACCCGGCCAAGACGACGCCATTGCCGACACCATCCGAGCCATCCGCGGGGTCAGCGACGTCCCGATCATCGTCGGCGGTGCCGGCGTCACCGCAGATCAGGCACACACAGCCGGGGCCGACGGGCATGCGGAGACGATCGAAGACGCCATCGCCCACTTCGAGGCGCTCAGGAACAAGGCGCAGAACACCTGACCTCGCACGAACGCGACGAAGCGCCCGGCACCGTGGAGGTGCCGGGCGCTTCTACGTCGTTGCTGATCGTGGTGCGAGAACTACGGCAGCAACACCGTGTCGATGACGTGAATGACGCCGTTGCTGGCGAACACGTCAGGCGTGACGACGGTCGAGCCACCGAGTGGCGCCGCGCCGTCGTTGATCACCACCTGGCCATCCACAATGGAGATGGCGAGGGTTGCGTCAGCGTTCAGCGTCGGCAGGGCCTCGATGGGCGCCGCGTCGACAACTGTGGCTGCATCGAAGACACCCTCACCTGACACGTGGTACAGGAGGATGTCTGCGAGATCGTCCCTGGCCAGGAGTTCCTCAGCAGTGACACCGAGGGCTTCGAGGAGCGAGGCGAACGCGGCATCGGTCGGTGCGAACACCGTGAGCTCGTCAGCCGGGTTGTTCAGGGCCTCGACGAGACCGGCGGTCTCGAGGGCAGCGAGCAGAATGGTGAACTCTGCGTCGTCCGCGGATGCCAACTCGGCCACGATCTCAGCAATTGTGGGATCCATTGGCTCTTCCGGGGGAGCTGCCTGCCCGAGGGCTTCGGCAACAGCCGCCGGAATCAGCACGCCATTGATCACGTGGACGATCCCGTTGTCTGCCATGAGGTCTGCCGACACGACCGTCGCGTCGTTGACCATGATCGATCCGTCGACGACCGAGATGTCAACGCTTTCGCCGTTGAGCGTCTCGACCGACTGGCCATCGAGCGTCGCGACGAGCTGACTGTCAGCTTCCTGACCGATCACGTGGTACGTGAGGATCGCCGTGAGCGTCTCTGTGTCGGCCAGCAGGTCTGCCGCCTCTATCCCGAGCGCTTCGAAGGCTGCTTCGAACGCGGCATCGGTCGGCGCCAGGACCGTGAACGGGCCCTCACCGCTGAGCGTCTCTTCGAGGCCTGCGGCTTCGATCGCTGCGATCAGGGTCGAGAACTGACCAGCCTCGACAGCGAGGTCGAGCACCGACGTCGTGGCGGCGGCGGTCGTCGTCGTGGTGTCCTCTGGCATCGTCGTGGTCGTCGAATCCGAGCTCGACGAGCACGCAGCAATGATCATCGCGAATGCGGCGACCAGTGCCAAGAGTGAAATGCGGTTTCGCATATGTGTATCTCCATTTCCTACTAAAACCCTTGGGTGGGGTTCACGAGAAATACGGAGAGATCACTCCATCCGGATCACACGGAAGTTGCTCGGCTCGCTCGAGATCGCTCCCCTCCTGCCAAGCCTGGTCCGACATACAGAAGGACCCGACCTCTCGGCCGGGTCCCTACTGCTCGATTGTGGCGCTCGATCTTGCGGCCCTGGTTCAGGCAGCTCTTTGGATGTCTCTCCGCACGGATCGCCTCGGGAGGACGCGAACGCCGTCGGCGTTCGCCGCTCGTCGGTCCGAGAGCATCCACTCGCCTGCGCGCACCAGGGTGCGTGCCACGAGTGTCCGTATCGCGGAAGGCGTGGCTTCGGCGGCCATCGCGTCCCGGAGTTCGGGCCGAACCATGGCTTGATACGCCGCGACGCTGTCGTTCGTGATGTGATATCCGTAGGTGTTCATGATCGGTCCTTCAGCCTTTGAAGGTGGGTGTGTTCGTGGTTGGCCTTGTCCAGCTTCGGGAACACCCAAGCATGGTGGGCCGCGACGCTGTCGGTGGTGATGTGATATCCGTATTGGTTCATGACGACTCCTCAGGCGGTTCGGAGGTCTGGTAGATGTAATGGTTCAGATAGGTGGCGGCCTCCGGCAGCGTGTCTTGCCGCAGGGCGTACTTCTTGTCGCCGCCGAGGTTGACCTTGACCAGGCCGGCCGCCCGCAGCAGCATCATGTGGTGGTGAAGCGTCGACTTTGCGATGTCGGTGACCTCCGAGAGCTCTGCGAGGCTTGCGTCCCCCTCTGCAAGGCGGCGGAGGATCCGCATCCGGCGCTCGTCCCCGAGTGCCTTGTGCAGCTTCACGAGCCATCGTGGCGGTGCGTCCGGATCCGACAGCAACGTCCGGTCCGAGACGGGGTAGGCCATTATGAGGACATCTGCGGCCTCAGCCATGACGACCCACGGCCGTGCAACCATCGACGGCATCAAGACGATCGGGGTCGACACTCGCCGGTCCTCGACCGAGATCCCGTTCGACGCAAGCTCGACGAGGCGGTCCGGTGAAAGCCTTCTCGCCATCGAGCGCTTCGACCGGTAATCGGCCTCCAGGAACTCCCGGAACTCGGGTTCGTACTTCCCGAATGCCTGATCGTTCACCTTGCGCAACGCATCGACGAGGAAGGCTGACGTCGCCGACGGCTCCAACTCGAGCAGGAATCGGAGACTGTCCTTCCACGGCTTCATCTCGTCTGCGTCGAAGGAAGGCAGTGCCAGAAGGGCGTCGACAGAGCCCGGCAAGCCTTCGGCGGCGTCCGCGGCGAGCTGCCTGCCGTCGTCGTCGAAGTCCTGATACAGCATGATGAGCTTGTACCTGAGGTCCACCGGGTCGTATGACTCGAGGAACTGGAGGAACTCGGCCACGGACTGGCCCTCGCCCGCTTCGGGGAGGAGAGTGAGCAGCCCGATCCATGCCTGTCCCGACGGGATCGGATCCAAGAGCGCCTTCGTGCTCTCGTCGACGCCGTCGAGGAACGTGTCGAAGTAGGAATCCTCCGTGTCGAGGTCGCTTACGGGGGATCCGCACGCGCTCTCGCTGATGATCCACAGTGAAAGAAGCAGATCGACCGCGGAGCTGTACTTGACCGACACGTTGACGGTGGGTTTCCGGTCGACGGTGTAATCCTTGATCTTCATTCGAGTCTCGTTCCGTAGTTCTTGTTCGTTCCTACTGTTCGAAGTATATCGAACGATGCGGCAACCGTCAACGATTTTTATGCAAGTTCGACAGATTCCGCGCTCGAATCGGTGACGGCCCGGTCGCGACTAGCGTGCACGCATGCTCTCGGTCGACATCTCGAAGTTCCTCCGTGCCGACGGGCCGGACAAAGTCACCGGAAGTGGGCGGTACAGCGCCGACATCTCCCTCACGGGCATGGCCCACGCGAAGTTCCTCTATGCCGGCGTCGCGAGCGCACGCATCACAACCCTCGACACCGCGGCGGCGAAGGCGATTCCCGGGGTGTTCGCCGTCCTCACCCAGGCAGACGTGCCGGACATACGGTTCGGATCGGTCGCCGACCGCTACCTCTTCGCAAAGGATGTCGTGCGCTTCGAGGGTGAGGTCGTGGCGGCGGTCGCAGCCGTCGACGCCGACACGGCGCAGCGTGCCGTCGATGCGATCGTCTTCGAGTACGACGCACTGCCCGTGGTCAACGACATCGAAGCTGCACTCGAACCCGACGCTCCGCTGGTGCACGAGGACTGGGAGTCGTATTCGGCTCGCCGAATCGTCATGGACCGCAACATCGCATCCCAGACGATCCTCACCCTCGGCGATGCAGACGCCGCACTCGCCGACGCCGATCTCGTGATCGAGGGGCGATACATCGCGGACGCGTCGCACGCTGCACCGATCGAACCACGAGGTGTCGTGGCACAGTGGGAAGGCGACAAAGTCACGATCTGGACGTCATCGCAGGTGCCGTTCCAGGCACGGGACGGCGTGTGCGAGACGCTCGAGCTCCCGACGAACCGCGTGCGGATCATCGTCCCCCACCTGGGCGGCGGCTTCGGCGGCAAGTGCGGGTTCCATTACGAGGCGCACATCGCGGCGCTCGCACGAGCGGCTCGCCGTCCGGTGCGGCTCGTCTTCTCGCGGCGCGAGGAGTTCCTGGCCCCCGACCGGCGACGCGAGGGGATGATCGTCGAGCTCACGACGGGACTGCGAAGCGACGGCACGATCGCTGCCCGCAAGGCGCGCATCCTCCTCGACTACGGCGCCTACTCCTCAGACGCCACGTTCTTCCCCCACATGGCAGCGATGCATGCACTCGGGCCGTACAAAATCGACAACGTGTATGCCGAGTCGTCCGCCGTATACACGAACCGCCAGCCGTCTGGGTCCGTCAGGGCTCCCACCGCTCCGCAGGCATGCTGGGCGCTCGAGACGCACACCGATGAACTCGCCGCGGCCGTCGGCATGGATCCGGTTGCGTTTCGGAGGCTCAACGGCGTCGACACAGGGGCTTCCGGGGTGTCCGGACAGGTGTTCGACGCGATCGGGTTGCAGGAGTGCATCACCCTGGCGACCGAGGACGTCGGCTATGGCGACGTGTTGCCGGGCGACGAGGCGATCGGGGTCGCCATCGGCTGGTGGCCGAGCTTTCCCGGTGCGTCAGGTGCGTACGTGAAGCTCGACAGCGACGGCAAGGGAGTGATCGTCACGGGAGCCCAGGAATGCGGTACCGGCGCGGTCATGACGCTCCCCTATCTCGTCGCGAACGAGCTCGGCATGCAACCGGAGGACTTCGAACTCGTCTACCAGGACACAAGCGCCGCACCGTACGACGTCGGAGCGACCGGATCCCAGACGCTGCTCAACAACGGCATCGCGACGATCGAAGCGAGCTACCAGATCGCGAGCCGCCTCCGCGAGATCGCTGCGTCGATGCTGGAGGCTGAAGCAGACGACATCGTGCTCGAGAACGGCCACGCGCACGTCGATGGATCGCCTGACACGGCGATCCCGATTGCACGCCTCGCCCGCCGAGCCAACCACACGGGGATGCTCATCGGCAAGGGTGCCCGAATTGCACCTCCCGATCCCAAGACATCCATCTCAGCGATCGGTGACCAAGGGGTGAGCAGCTTTGCCGGACCGCAGTTCTCATGCCATGCGGTGCGCGTCAAGCTCGACCGGGACACGGGCGTAGCCAGGGTCCTCGCTGTATCCGCTGCGCACGACTCAGGCACCATTGTCAACCCCATCGGCGCCGCGGGGCAGGTCGAGGGAGGGGTGCTGATGGGGATCGGCCAAGCACTCACAGAGCGAACCGAGTACGACGACAAGGGACGCCAGGTGAACCCCGCACTCCTCGATTACAAACTCCAGACCTTCGCCGACGCACCACCCATCTCGGTCCAGTTCGTCGAGGTGTTCACGCCGGACATGGGCCCCCACGGGGCAAAGGCAATCGCCGAGGCACCGAACGTCGCCACGGCTGCGGCGATCTCGAACGCCCTCGGCAAGCTCGTGGGGCTCCCGATGAGGGAGCTCCCGATGACCTCTGAGCGAGTCTGGCGGGCGATCCAGGCGGTCGGATCGTGACATTCACGCTCGCGAGCTCACTCGAAGAGGCACTCGACGCGGTTGCGGCCGGTGCGACACCCATCGCGGGCGGCACCGACCTCGTCGTCGCTGCCCGGGGAGGCAGGACTCCTCTTCCTGAGAGCCTTGTGGCAATCGACCGCATTCCGGGGCTCGACACGGTGACGACTCACGAAGGCGGCCTCCGTCTCGGCGCAACCGTGAGCCACGCGACGATTGCCTCGCACCCCGACATCGTGCGTTACTTCGCCGGGCTTGCGGACGGGTCAGCCCTCGTCGGGTCACCCGCGACCCGCAACGTCGGAACGATCGGCGGCAACGTCATGAACGCCTCACCCGCCATGGACACGGGGGCGCCCCTCGTCGTCCTCGGTGCGAGCGTGGAACTCGCATCTGTGGCCGGTACGCGGGTCGTGACGGTTGATGACCTGTGGACCGCGCCCGGCGTGACATCTGCATCATCGGACGAGCTGTGCACGGCGGTGCTCCTTCCCGCCCAGCCGGAAAACAGCGCGAGCGCGTACGTTCGCCTCGAGTACCGGCGAGCGATGGAGATCGCAGTTGTCGGAGCAGCGACCCGAGTCGTGCTCGACGGAGACGGAGCAGTCACATCCGTTGACCTCGCGCTCACGGCGGTTGCGCCAACCATCTTGCGAGTCACGGCCCTCGATGTCGCCGGCTCGAGTATCGCTGCGGCTGCAGACGCCGCTCGGGAGGCAGCGTCCATGCAGGCGACGCCGATAAGCGACATCCGGGCGTCCGACAGCTACCGGCGCCACACCGTCGGGATCATGGCGGGGCGGGCGGTCGAAGCGGCCGCCGGACGCGCGGCCGGCGAGCAGATCTCCGTGCCCGTCAACAGAGCGTTCGGGATCGGAGCACCTGCATGACAGAGTCCTACACGCTCACCGTCAACGAGGTCGCCTATTCGATCGTCGCGGACGCGCAGCGAAGCCTCCTGAGCGTGATCCGGGGCGAAGTCGGCCTCACGGGCACCAAGGAGGGTTGCGACGACAGCGAGTGCGGGGCCTGCATGGTGCTCGTCGACGGACGGCCCGTGAATTCATGCTCGTACCTCGCCGTGCAGGCCCAGGGACGCGCGATCACCACGATCGAAGGACTTGCTTCAGGCGATGCGTTGCATGTCCTACAGCGAAACATGCTCGAAGAAGGTGGCGTGCAGTGTGGGTTCTGCACACCGGGCATGATCATGTCCGCGCACGCCCTTCTCGATCAGAACCCCGATGCAACCGAGGAGGACATCCGCCTCGGTCTCGCAGGCAACCTCTGCCGATGCACCGGTTACGCAGGGATCATGAAGGCGGTTGTACGCACCGCGAGGGAAGGCCTGTCCACAGACTCCTAGCGCGCTTTCCAGTATCCCCTGACCGACGCATTGAACCGATCGACGCCCCGTTCCCCGAACAGGTGCTTCCGAAGGCGCTGCATCGCAGCTGCCTCGCCCGCCGCCCAGACCTTCGTGGCCCCTTCGAACACGACATCTTCGAGCGACTGGACGAGCCGGTCCCCGAGGGCGTCGACATCTGGCTCGACCACCCATCGCTCATCGATGTCGCGGTGCAGATCGACGATCGCCTCGTCGGATGCCACCGCTACGCGGGCTGAAATTGGCACATCGGGCAGCCATTCGAGAAGCTGGCAGATGGCAGGGATGGCGCTCTCGTCCCCCGCCACGACATAACTGAAAGCACCCGAGTCGACGGTGTACCCGCGGCCAGGGCCTGACACCGCGGCGGGATCTCCCACACGGCACTCCTCGGCCCAAGGGGTCAAGGCGCCCCCTTCATGGAGGGCGATGTCGAGGTCCAGTAGTCGACGATCTCCATCGAAACGGCGCGGCGTCAGCGTTCGAATGATCGGCGAGGAGCCGTCCGCGTTGCGGAACTCGTTTCCCTGCCATGTCGGGATCTCGAGCTCATCGCCCTGTGGGAGGAGCAGCCGTACGCTCGCCGCTGGTGCCTCGATCGCGAAACCTTCGAGCTCGTCGCCCGTCACGCGCACGCGGATCATCCTCGGAGAGATGGCCTCTTTGTCGGCGACCTCGACGACCCGGAACGGCGGCGGGGGTTGGCGGACGCGATGCGACATCAGGTCTCCAGCGCCGAGTCGCCGCTCCCGTCAGCCACTGAGCGTTTCGACCATCAGCGCCTTGATGGTGTGCATGCGGTTCTCCGCCTGGTCGAACACGACACTCGCCGCCGATTCGAACACGTCGTGGGAAACCTCGAGGCCGTCCTCGTAGCCGGTCGCAGCTGCGATCTCCGCGCCGACCGTCGTGTTCGCATCGTGGAACGCGGGGAGGCAGTGCATGAACTTCGCGCCTGGGCCTGCGAGCCCCATGACGGCCGACGTGACCCGGTAGTCCCCGAGTTCCTCGGCGCGCTCTGCCCACACCTCCTTCGGTTCACCCATCGAGACCCAGACGTCCGTGTGGACGAAGTCTGCACCAGCAACGCCCGCATCGAGATCCTCCGTGAGGGCGACTGTCCCGCCGGTCGTGGCGGCGATGGCACGTGCCGCGTCGACGACCTCCGCGGGAGGCATGAGCGCTGATGGGCCGACCATCCGGACATCACATCCCATGAGCGCGCCCATCACCGTGAGGGATCGTCCCATGTTGAACCGGCCGTCGCCGACGAACGCGAACGACACCTCGTTCAGCGGCTTGGGAGCGTGCTCGCTCATCGTGAGGAAGTCCCCGAGCATCTGCGTCGGGTGCCATTCGTTCGTCAAGCCGTTGTACACGGGAACACCCGCAGATGCTGCGAGCGTCTCGACATTCTCCTGGGTCGAGCCCCGATATTGGATCGCGTCGTACATCCGCCCGATGACCCTGGCGGTGTCGGCGATCGACTCCTTGTGCCCCATCTGCGATCCCGACGGATCCATGTAGGTCACATGGGCGCCCTGGTCGTACGCGGCCACTTCGAACGCCGCACGGGTGCGAGTGGATGTCTTCTCGAAGAGCAGTGCAATGTTCTTGCCAACGAGGTGCTGCTGCTCGGTACCCGCCCGCTTCTGTGCCTTCAGGGCTGTGGAACGCTCGAGGAGGACCATCAGATCCTCCGGTGAGTGGTCGATCACCTTCACGAAGCTCTTGCCGGTCCACGTTCCCACGGTCCACCTCCCTCGGCGGTCGAAATCACGGGAGGGAGTATCACAGGCACCGGCCGGTAGTCGATCCACCCTTGGCGCAGAGGATTCGGCTCCGGCTAGCCGGTCACCGAGCCGCCCGACTCGGACGGTTGGGTCTGGGATGCGATGAGGCGGTTCGCATCGGTGATGTAGCCCCTCGCGCGCTCGATCTCTTCCTGATACGTTGCGAGATCTCCGGACCTGAGCGCAATCTCGGCACGGTCGAACGCAGCTGCTGCCTTCTGCAGGAGGTCGGCCACTTGTTGCTCGACGGAACCGGTCGGGGGCTCCGGAGTGTCCGGTCCGCCGGTGTCAGGGGGCTCCGTTGCGGCGCCGAAGAGGTCGAGCAGCACCTCGTCGAGGGACTCGCCGATCGCGATGCGGCTGTTGTAGGACGCAACCACCCGCTTGAACTGCGGGATGCCGGAGCCACCGGTGTCCGCGGCGAGGTAGATCGGCTGGACGTACAGCAGCGAATCCTGGATCGGCACCACGAGCATGTTGCCCTTGATGACGGCCGAGCCTTCCTGCCCCAACAGGGTGAATTCCGAGGAAGCCGTCGGATCCTGGTCGATGAAGTCACCCACCTGGCCGGGACCATCCACCTGGCGATCCTCGGGCATCGTGTACTCGATCAGCGTGCCGTACTCCTCGAGGGGACCGCTCTTCGCGACGACAAAGGCCGACATGTTCGGTCGCTGAGCCGGTGTGAACGGCTGCATGAGCAGGAAGGAGAGCCCTTCCTCCTCCGGCAGCTCCATCAGGAGGTAGTACGGCAGCATCGGATCTGTCTGGAAGGAGGCTCGCAGTTGTGGCTTTTCGGAGGTCGATGGGTCACGGGCGATCTGCCACGGGTCATTCCGGGTGAACAGGTCGATCGGGTCCGTCATGTGATAGAGCTGGTAGACGTCGGTCTGCATCCGGAACAGGTCCTCCGGATAGCGGATGTGGTTCACGAGGTTCTCAGGGAACTCATCGATCGTCTTGAAGACCTCAGGGAAGATCTTCTGGTTCATCCTGATCAGGGGATCTTCGCTGTCGATCACATACAGGTCGACGGTGCCGTCGTACGCATCGATGACTGCTTTGACCGAGTTGCGGATGTAGTTGAAGCTCCTCGGCAGCGAGGAGTTTGTGTTCAGCCTGCCGGTTCCCTGCGGCTCGGAATAAGGGAACCGACCCGTCACTGTGTACAGGTCCATGATCCACACCAGCCGACCGTCTGCGACCACAAGGTAGGGATCGGCGTCTGCGTAGAGGAATGGGGCGACGCGGTGGATCCTGTCCCTGATGTTGCGGGCGATCATGACCCTGCTGTCCGCGCGCACCTGGCCGGAGATCAGCGTGTTGAGGTCCCCGAACCGGAGCGCCCATGCCGCCCTGTTGAACACATTCCCGAGCGCGACTCCCCCGGTTCCGTCGTACGTGTTCGTCACGACGTCGCCGACCTCCCCTGATCCACGAGGAAGGTCGACCTCGCCTTCGTTCGAGCCCGCGATCAGGAAGTCGCTGTCAGAGTCGTCCGAGAAGTAGATCCTCGGTTGGTCCACGTTCAAGGACGGATCGCCCGTCAGGTTGATCGGAGGGATGTCCTGGACGAGGAAGTCCGGAAGACCGTCCGCGGTGACGTCTCCGGCCGGGCTGAGGACGGCACCGAGCCCATGCGTGTACACGAGGCGTTCGTTCACCCAACCTTTCGCGGGGATGCGCTGTTCATCGAGGCTCCGTGCAGCGGTCATCACCTGTTTCAGCTCGCCGTCGATCACATACCGGTCGACGTCGATGTCGTCGAACGTGTAGTACGTTCGGATGTTCTGGAGCTCGGGGTACGTCGCAGCAAGCACGCCGGGATCCCAGAGGCGAATGTTGTCGATGGTCGGAGCGTTCTGGTCGATGTCGTCGGCCGTGAGATCGGTTGCGGCTGCGAATCGTCGCACTTCGACCGCATCGAGCCCGAACGCATAGCGGGTGAAATCGAGATTGTTCTGGACGTACGGCCGTTCCCGCTGGATCTCGTTCGGCTCGACCTGGAATCGCTGAACGAGCGCCGGATAGATCCCTCCGACGCCCACGGAGGTGACGAGCCAGACGCCCACCGCGACCGCAGGAAGCACCCATCCCCTGAACCGAACGTTGACCAACAAGATGATCGCCGACACGATCGAAATGAAGATGAGCAGGTTCAGCGCCGGGATCTGTGCATTCACGTCCGTGTACGACGCACCGAAGACCTGGCCTCGGGCCGAGTAGAGCAGCTCCCATTTGGCGAACACGTATCCGAGGGCCTTGAGCAGTGCAATGACCGCGACGAGCACGGAGATGTGCGCCTTCACGGCGCCCGATGTGCGTTCACCCGGCGACGCGATCTTGATGCCGCCATTGAGGTAGTGCGCAGCGATCACGACGAGCGTCGCAACGACGAGCAGCTGGAAGGTCCACCCGAAGAGGTCCCGGTAGAACGGCAGCTTGAGCACGTAGAGCGACACGTCGTTGCCGTACACCGGATCCTCGAGCCCGAATGGAACGACGTTGCGCCAAGCGAGGTAGTTCTGCCACCACGCCGCAGCCCCGAGCCCGATCAGGAGGCCGAAGAGTCCCGAGAACAGCGTTCGGACGAGCCTCGCACGAGGTTCGACCCACTCCTGGTACCGCTCGAGTAGCTCGTCGTCGGGCCCTCCCGAGAAGGACTCGAAGCGCGGCGAGAGGCGGTCCGCGATCCACATGTTCACCCACAGGAAGGCTGCGGCCACAACGGTTGCGACGAGCACGAGCCACACCCTGGTGAACGTGACGGTGGTCCAAACGCCAGAGATACCGAGCTCCGAGTACCACAGGTAGTCCGTGTACAAGGTTGCGATCCAGCGGCCGAACAGGAGCAGGATGAAGACGCCGATCACGAGGAACGTGAGGATTCGGCGAAGGTTCGAACCCTGGCGATAGTTGATCGGCTCTCGGTTGATCACGGGCGCAAGTCTACGGGCGGGTCGCCCCCTGCGGTGCCGGGCTCAGTGCGAGGCGAGTTCCCTCGTCACCTCGAGCGTCCGCCGCTCGGCTTCGTCCGATCGCCAGAGCCTGAACACCTTGCTCGCCGCAGCGGCCACCTCTCGGTCACCCGCGCCGTGGCTGCGCGCCCGCTCGATCGCGTCCGTCACCTCACTGAGGAGATCGGTCGAGAAGGTCTTCGCGGCGCCCTTCCCGCTCGTCGCGCCCACCGACTTGGCGAGCCCATCGAATGCAGGCCCGAACCGCTCGGTGTATCCCGTCGGCGGTATCCACTTCTTGTCGGTGCGGAGGTGCTCGAGCGTTTCGTTCTGCAGCTCCACGAGCGACCGCTTGATGGTCCTGAGCGCGCTGTTGTGGTCGGTCGCGGAGGGAACGTCCGACGCTGGCCCCACCTCGGGCTCACGAGTCGCTTCGATCGGAGGCGCGGCGTCTTCGTCGATCTCCGACTCGTCTTCGTCCGCAGGGAGCGCTTCGGAGACGGGGTCGGGATCCGGCTCGGGCTCCGGTTCCTTCGATTCCCGTGCCTCCGTGCTCTCGTCGCGCAGCTTCGCGAAGAGCGATCCGATCTCGTCGGTGGACTTCGCCGCTGCCTCCGTGACAGACTCCTCGCCACGGTCCGCCTCCTTGACGGACGGCTCCTCCGGCTCGCCGGCGACGACCTCGAGCTCCCCGGTGGGTTCGGGTTCCGGTTCCGGTTCCGGGACGGCGACAAGGTCAGGCGGTTCGCCTGTTTCGACAGCCTCGTCGGTACCGGTGGGCGGGAGTGAGGCCTCCTTCGAGCGCATTGCGGCCACCTCGGCGACGAGCTCGTCGGTATCGACCGGCCGCAACTCGACCACCTTGGAAGGGGCGACGATGCGCACCGAGCCGCTGTCACCCGTGTGGTGGGTGCGCTCGTCTGGTTCCGGCTCGGGTTCCTGCTCCTCCTCGACCATTTCCTGCCGCCGAGAGTCGATCTCAGCCTCGAGGTCGCTGATCTTCGCCCTCGTCGCCTCGAGCTCGGCGAGAAGCTCGGAGCGCCTGTCCTCCAATGCCCGAGCCCGTTCCTGGGCAAGGTCTGCCTGCTGCTGTGCCGCGGCGAGCATGCCCTCCGATTCGGCTCGTGCGTTCTCGATCAGGGCTTCGGCCTCCATCCTGGCAACGCGGAGCGACTCCTCACGATCACGCTTCGCGTCACTGGTGAGCCTGAGTGCTTCGCGTTCGGATTCGGCCCTGACGAAGAGGGCGTCTTCCTTGGCCTGGGTGATGATCGTCTCGGACGCGGTCTTGGCTGAGCTGAGTAGGTTCGTTCCGTCGGTCCATGCGGCGCTTCGAAGCGCCTGGCTCGCTTCGTGCGCATCGGCATCGATCGCCGCTGCATCTTCGCGCGCCGACGATCGCCATTCTTCGGCGTCCGCCTCGGCCCGTGTCCGCATTCGCTCTGCGGCGGAACGGGCGGCCTCGAGGATTTCGGCCACATCGGCACCGACGCGGCCGAGCTCCCTGCCGAGCGCTTCGTGTTCCGACAGCCCGAGCCCGACGTCCTCCCTTGCCCCCAGCGCGAGACGCGATTCGATGTCGGAGAGCTGGTCGGCGACTTCGGCGAGATACTGCTCCACCTGGGCTCGGTCGTAGCCGCGGCGTGCAACGTCGAACCGACGTGCGCGAACGTGGCCCGGTGTCAGTTCATCGGCCATGGAGAAAGGGTAGGACCCGGGGAGGCCGCGCCGAGGGATTGTCAGGCGCTACAGCGTTTCGAGGAAGGCGATGGCATCCTCGATGGTGCCGATGCTCACGATCTCGACCCTGCCGTTCGCCGCCTCGACCGCATCGTCATAGTTTCCGGCTGGCACGAGGATCGCGACGGCCCCAGCGTCCATTGCGCCGAAGACCTTCTGCCGGACTCCGCCGATCAGGCCCACGACGCCGTCCCGGTTGATGGTCCCGGTTCCGGCAATTCGATTGCCGCCGGTGAGGCTCCCCGGTGTGAGCTGATCGATGATCTCGAGGGCGAACATCATGCCCGCTGACGGACCGCCGATGTTCTGGGAGTCGATGACGACGTCGACGGGGAACTCGACGATGGGCTCGTTGTTGTCGAGGAGCACACCGATGAACGGACGACCCGGTTCTTCGGGATGCGTACCGAGAATCAGGTCGACCGAAACATCTTCGCGACTGGTGCCGTCCGGGTCTGTCAACCGCTCAACGAGGAACGACGCTGGATCGCCAACACCGAGACTGTCGAGCTCGGCGAGGATGTCAGAAGCGAACGCGATGACCTTGCCGTCCATCTCGATGATGATGTCGTTTGGTTCGAGCACGCCGTCGGCCGGGGCGCCCGGCACCGTCTCGATGACGATCACACCGGTGCCGATCAGCTTCGGTTCATAGCCCAGGTAGGAGAGTGCCACGAAGATCGCATTCCGTTTCGACTCCTCCATCAGGGCGAGGTTCGTGCGGCGCAATGCCTCTGGCGAAACGTCTGGTGGCCTGATGTTCTCGCGTGGGGTGAGGTCCACGGACTCGTCGAGCTTCGCGGCTGCCCACTCGAACACATTGGCCTCATCGAGCGACACGGTGAGGAAGAAGAGTTCGCCCGACTGCGAGGGTTCACCGCCTTCCACGTGGACGAAGTCGGACGCGTCGTAGACGGGTCCTGGGCTCTGCGTGTAATAGGGCAGGTTGACCGGCCAGGCCACGGCCACGGCAATGCCGATGGCGATCAGGAACCCCGCGACGACCCAAGGCCACTTCGGATACGGGTCTGTCGGGCGCACGGAAGGGGGAACGTCCGAAAACGGAGCGCCCTCTTCGGACAAGGTGACGTCATGGTCCACCCGGCGAGGTTACCGGTCGGCCGCGATAGGCACTCGGCCAACGCGCGTCAGGCGATCAGCCGTCCTGCGACCATGTTGGCCGTCACCACGATCCGCTGATTCGACGAGCCTTTGGGATGGCAAGCGAACATCGTCAGCATCGGGCCGTCGAAGTCGTAGGTGATCCACATGTCCGTTGGCGAGACCACGAACCGATCGGTTACGCGGTACATCACCTCGAACCCATCGCCATCCGTGAGGTAGACGAGATCGCCCTTGCGTAGCCGATCCAGGTTGTAGAAGGGCCTCGAATGGGTCGTGCGATGGCCCGCGAGGACCACGTTGCCCTGCTCTCCCGCAAGCGATGTTCCAGCCCAATGCGCGACGCCCTGATCGATCACGGACATCGCGATGCCGGACCGAACGGTCTCGTTCAGGCCGATCGCCGGTATACGGAGCTTGGCGAGTTCGTACCCTGCCGACTGCGACCGGTGGAATGTGTTCTGCCTGGCGGGGTTCGGCGCTGCCAGTTCGGACGGTGGAGCGGCGCCGCTGGCGCCCAACGGCGAGAACACGGCGACGGCTGCCACGACGACGATGAAACGGCGAAGGATCCGAATCAGTCCCATAATCACACCTATCGGCACCCACCGAAGGGGTCTGAACGAATCCGTACACGCCACAGAGGAAGGCAGAACCCATGACCACCGCACAGCCCCGACCAACGATCCTCAACGCCGTGATCCCCCGCAATTGGGTCACGACGCTCGTCCTGGTCGTTGGATTCGCGCTCCTCACGGCCGTCGCCGCGCAGATCTACATCCCCGTTCCGGGAACGCCAGTCCCGATCACGGCCCAGACCTTTGCGGTCCTTCTTGCAGGCGCGTCGATCGGCTCCCGAGCTGGCGCGGCGAGCCAGGCGCTGTACTGGATCCTCGGGGCTGTTGGCCTCCCGTTCTATGCGGAGGCATCAGGCGGGTGGGAAGTCGCGACCGGCGCAACCGGCGGCTACCTCTTCGGATTCATCATCGCGGCGTGGGTCGTCGGCTATCTCGCTGAAAAGGGCCAGGACCGCAACGTGTGGTCTGCCGTGCCGGCCTTCCTCGCTGGCAACACCGTGATCTACCTCTTCGGCGTCCCGTGGCTCATGTGGTCGGTCGAGTCGATCACGACGCTCGGCGACGCAATGGCGGCGGGCTTCACACCGTTCGTGCTCGGCGACATCACGAAGATCGTCGCGGCAGGGCTGCTGTTGCCCGTGGCCTGGAAGCTGGTCGATGTCGTCAAGCGATGAAACGGGTCTTCCCTCGATGACGAGGGAAGAGATCGTCCGGGCGAGTTTCGATGCAGACCCCTATGCCGCCGCACAGGGGTTCGAGCTGGTGTCCGTCACGGACGACGCGGTCGTCGTATCGATGACCGTGCGCGACGATCAGGTGAACTTCCTCGGAGGCACGCACGGCGGCGTGATCCACTCCCTCGCCGACTGCGCTTTCTCGCTCGCGAGCAACGCGTATCCCGAAGACGCCGTCGCAATCGACACGCACCTGACGATCAACGCCCCTTCGGACGTAGGAAGCTTGCTGACCGCGACGGCTGTCGAAAAGACTCGCGGTCGCAGCCTCGCCACGTACCGCGTCGACGTGACCCGTGACGATGGACGGATCGTCGGACTGTTCACCGGCACTGTGTTCGTGAAGCGACCGAAGCCGGCGAACGACTAGAGGTCCAGTTCCTCGCCGAGATACGCCTTGATGACGTTCGGGTCGTCCTGGATCTCAGCCGGCGTCCCCGTGGCGATCACCTCACCGAAGTCGAGGACCAGGATCCGGTCAGCGATGTCCATCACGAGGCCCATGTCGTGCTCCACCAGGATCATCGCGATCCCGAGCTCCTGCCTGACGTCGAGGATGAAGCGCGCCATGTCCTCGGTTTCCTCGAGGTTCATCCCGGCAACCGGCTCGTCGAGGAGCAGCAGATCCGGCTCCATTGCGAGGGCTCGTCCGAGTTCGACCCGCTTCTGGATCCCGTACGGCAACATTCCGACCGGATGGAAGCGCCACGCCTCGATCTCGAGGAGGTCGATGATGTCCTCGACTCGGGCGCGGTTCGCCATCTCCTCGCGTTTCGCATCACCCCACCACAGGGCGCCTTTGAACCATCCGACGTCGGTCCGGACATGGCGGCCGAGCGCGATGTTCTCGATGACCGTCATGTGTGGGAAGAGCTCGATGTTCTGGAACGTGCGGGCGATGCCGAGTTCTGCGATCTTGTCAGGGCGCATGCCGAGGATGCTCTCGCCGCGCCACCGGATGTCACCCTCGTCAGGTTTGTAGACGCCGTTGAGGCAGTTGAACGTCGAGGTCTTGCCGGCGCCATTGGGACCGATGATGGCAAACAGCTCGCGCTCGGCCACGGTGAAGCCGACGTCCTGGAGCGCCTTCACACCTTTGAAGGACAGCGAGACGGTGTCGAACTCGAGAAGGGGTACGGTCACGACAGCCACCGCTTGCGTCGCTTGTAATGCTTGACGTCTCTGAAGGACTTCCGGTCGGTGCCCTCGGCGTGGAGGCCGAGGTAGAACTCGCGAACGTCCTCATCAGCCAGCAGCTTGCCGGGGTTCCCGTCCATCACGACCTTGCCGGTCTCCATGATGTAGCCGTAGTCGGCGATGGAAAGCGCCATGTTCGCGTTCTGCTCGATCAGCAGCACGCTCGTCCCGCGCTTGTTGATGTCCACGATGATGTCGCGAATCTGCGCGACGAGCATGGGGGCGAGCCCGAGCGAGGGCTCATCGAGGATGAGGAGTTTCGGGTTTGCCATCAGTGCCCTACCGATGGCGAGCATCTGCTGCTCACCACCGGACAGGTACCCGGCGGTGTCCTTGCGACGATCTGCCAGGAGAGGGAACATGTCCATGACCATCGCGTGGTTCGCCTTGACGCTCGCCGAGTCACGGTTCGTGGTGGCGCCCGTGCGGAGGTTGTCCTCGACGGACATCTCGGCGAACACCCGCCGTCCCTCCATGACCTGCCCGATGCCTGCCTTGACGATGGCCGACGCGTCCTTGCCGTCGATCCTCTCGCCGAGGAAGGTGACCGACCCCTTGGTGATGTCCCCCTCGTGGACGTCGAGGAGACCGGTGATGGCCCGGAGCGTTGTGGTCTTGCCAGCGCCGTTGGCGCCGAGCAACGCGACGATCTGTCCCTCCTCGACCTTGATCGAAAGGCCTCGGAGGACGAGCACGACGTCGTTGTAGACGACCTCGAGGTTTGCTACCTCAAGCATCCACGCTCCTGTCCTGGGCTGGGTCCGGCGCGATGGCCGGTTGGTCGGGGTGGGGGTGCGGCGGACCGCACCCCCACCGTCAGTTGGTTGTTACGGCAGCACGTAGCAAGGGCCGCTGAAGTCGTAGCCCGCAGCCGCCTCGCTCGTCCGCTCCTCCAGGAAGATGCTTCCCGAGGTTGCACCTTCGGTCGAGAGCGTCTGATCAGCACCGCCAGCCGCGGTGTATGCCGCGAGGTCGACATCGCTGATCAGGCTCGTCCGCTGCACGAAGTCGTTCGGCGTGCCTGCCCAACTCTGGTCAGGTTGGGAGCCACCGAACGAAACCCCGGCGAGGGAGTTCGCCGCGGCGACCATCCCCGCATGCGTCAGGTCATTGTTGGCGAGGGCCGCCTTGATGACCTCATGCATTGCGATTGACTCGTTCCACCCAGCGGCGAACGAATCCGAGGGTCGACGATCCGGATAGGCCGCTGCGAGAGCAGCCATCATCTCGTTGTTGCCAGGCGTGTCAGTGCCCCACGACACGTTGTAGTTCGTTGCCGTGTACACCGCGTCATACAGCGGACCGGCAGCCGTGTCGAGCAGTGCCGGGTTGTATGTCGGGCCGGATCCCGTGAACCTGCCCTGATACCCCGCTTGGACGGAGCCGGCAAGAATCTCGGCACCGATCGACGGGTTCGTCGTGAGGAAGGTCCAATCGGCGCCGGAGCCAGCGATACCCTGGATCACAGCCGTCTGGTCCTGTCCCGGAATGACCGCACCTTCGCCGTCGTACGCGAGATCGAGTCCGTAGTAGTCGAGGGCATATTTGACACCCGCCGCAGCGTCCTGGCCATAGTCGCCAGGGAACGTCGCGAGCGCAAAGCTCTGCGCACCTTGGTCCTTCGCGTACTCCACGAGGTTCATCGCCTCGAGGCAGTAGTTGGTGTTCTGCTCGAGCATGACGCCCGAGTCAAAGTCCGAGAACGGCCAACCCGAGTACCAGCTGAGTGGGATGACGAGCATGTCGTCCTCCACGTACTTCGGAAGAGCCTGAACGTTCGTCGGAGAACCGGTCGACTGGGTAATCGCCAATACTTGATTGCGAAGGTTCTCGTACTTCTCGAGGTGTTGGTCCACGTTGTAGTTCGTGTCCTCGATGACGAGCTCGACGGTCCAGCCGTCGATACCGCCGGCAGCGTTCACGTTGTCCCAGTAGACTTTCTGCGCATCGGTGATGTCGATCACCAGCGGCGAGAAAATGCCCGTCAGGTCGGCCAGCAAGCCGAGCTTGATGACTTTGTTCTCGACGTCGACGCCGTAATCGGTCTTCAACTCGACGGGAGCTGCGGTGGTCGTGGTGCTCGTACCACCGTCGCCGGGTCCCGTTGTCGTGGTGGTCGTCGTGTCGTCGGTGCTACTGCCACACGCGGCAGCCACCATTGCGATCACGATCACCATGACGAGGAAGCTGAGTCGCTTTCTCATCTGTGTTTCTCCTCTCCTGTGTGCCTTTTCTCTTTGATCCCGGCCGTACCGGGACATTTCTAGTATGTGAAGGGCCAGCCCTTCCAGTAATTCCTGATCTTGATCCAGATACCGAAGAGTCCCAAGGGCTCCGCGATCAGGAAGACGATGATGAGGACGCCGAACAGGACGACGTTGAATTGGAAGATGCTGAGGCCCGGACCCGCCGCGTCGAGTGACAGGATGCCGAGCCAGTCGTCCGGGCTCGATCGGATGACGAGTTTGCCGAGAAACGCGAGCGGCCCTCCCTCGTCGGCTTGCGTTGCCAGGAAGTGCGTGAGGTTGTCGACGATCCGGGGCGAGAGCAGCACGAACGAGGTCCCCATCAGCGTTCCAGCGACCGTACCGGCACCACCGATCAGGATGATCGCCACGAACTCGACGGCGAGCGCGAGGTCCCACGATTCGGGAGTGACCCCGCCGAGGAAGCTTGCCAGCAACGCACCGCAGATACCGGCATAGAACGATGAGACAGCAAACGCTTCCGTCTTTGCCCTGATCTCGTTGACCCCCATCACCTCGGCAGCGATGTCACGGTCGCGGATGGCTGCCCACGACCTCCCGATCCGCGTCCTCATCAAGTTCTTCGCGGCAAGTGCGAACACGATCAGGAGCACGGCGAGGAGGAAATACGTCTTGGCGTTGCCAGGCATCTCGTCGACGTGCACCCACGGGAGCCAGTTGATCGGCTTCAGGAACCACCACAGCGGGCCGTCGCTCGTGAATGACATCAACGGCGTTTCGCCCTTCCAGAGATAGAGATCGAGGTTCGGCCATCGACGACCGATCCCCGGCGTCCCCGAGATGAAGTGGAGGTTTCGCCACAGGTGGAGCCCGATGAACACGAGACCAAGGGTTGCGAATGCCAAATAGAGCCCGCGGATCCGCACACCCATGGGTGCCACCAGGATCCCGATGAGGGCAGCCACGAGGCCGGATGCGGGGAGCCAGATCCAGATCGGCAGGCCGAGGCCCCACAATGCGCCCCCGTCGCCGCCCACGACGACGGCGGTATAGGCACCGACCGCCAGGAAGAACGCGTGTCCGAGTGACACCTGACCTGCAACGCCGGTGAGCAGGTTGAGACCGAGCGCTCCGATGCCGAAGATCAGCACGCGGTTGAGGAGACCGAGCCAGCTGTTGCCCCCGAGGAACCCGAACCACGGAATCCCCGACAACGGGGCAAGGACCATGAGGACGAAGAAGATGCCGATGACGACTCGCTTCGTCATCGTCGGGAACAGCGACATCTCCGACGGGTAGTTCGTGTAGAGGTTCGGTCTGCCCCTCATACCCGACGCACTTCCTCAGTGCCGAACAGCCCGTACGGCTTCACGATGAGGATCGCCATCATGAGCAACCACGGAACGATGCCCGAAAAGCCGATGCCCAACCAATCCACGCTCCCGAGATAGACGCCTGCAGCCACCTCGGCCACACCCACGAAGAGTCCTGCGATGATCGCGCCCGAGATCGAGTCGAGGCCACCGATGATCACCACCGGAAACGCGCGGAACGCGATGAATGCGGTCACCGGACTCACGCCAGCCGCCCGGGGCGCCACTGAGGCAAAGAGGCCGCCGAGAGCGGCGAGCGCGGCGCCGATCCCCCACGCCGTGGCGAATATACGCCCGACCGAGATCCCTTGAGCCATGGCAGCTTCCTGATCGAACGCCGTAGCGCTCATCGCGATCCCGGTGCGCGACCTGAAGAAGACGACGAGCAGCAGTACCACCGCGATCAGGACGCCGACGGTGACGATCTGGGTGTGTGCGACGCGCACGCCAGCGACGTCGAAGAATGAGGCGCCCCACGGGTCACCGAGGCCGTTCACGTCGTTGTCCATGAGGTCGTTCGTGAACGTTCGGATGATGAGATCGAGGCCGAGGGTGATCATGGCAACGGCGAAGAGCGGCTCGCCGATCATGGGGCGAATCGTGACACGCTCGACGACCATGCCCACGAGGGCCGTCGCAGCCATGGCGAGCAGCACCGCAAGCGTCCACGAGATCCAAGTCGGCGTGTCCCCCATCCATCTTGCCGGAACTTTGAGCACCGTTGCGAAATAAGCAACGAAGTAGCCGCCGAGCGCGGCGATGGCACCGTGCGCGAAGTTCACGACCTGTGTCGCCTTGAAGATGATGACGAACCCAAGGGCCAGCATCGCGTAGATACCACCGAGCGCGATCCCCGAGGTCAGTGCGTTCGCAAACTTTTCGACCGGAGTTTGCTGGACCGCCTGACCGACAAGGATGAGGGCCATCACGAGTACATCGACTCCACGAGTTCCTCGAACATCTCCTTCATCGCTGAGCGCTTGACCTTCTGGGTCGCCGTCAGCTCCCCGTCCTCGTGGTCGAGCTCCTTCGGCAGCAGGCGGAACTTCCTGATCTGCTCGACGTGGGCGAGCTTCTCGTTCGTCTTGTTGACGATGCCCTGGACGAGCTCGATGACCTCCGGCTTTTCCGAAAGATCGCGGTACGTCGTGTACGGGATCTGCCTCCGCAACGCCCAGTCACCAACCACGTCGAGCTCGATGCCGATCAGGGCCGTCACGTACTTCCTGCCGTCGCCGATCACCATCGCCTCCTTGATGTACGGCGACGTCTTGAGGCTGTTCTCGATCTCGGACGGCGAGATGTTCTTCCCGCCGGAGGTGATGATGATGTGCTTGATGCGGTCCACGATCTTGACGTGCGTGCCGTCAACCCATTGCCCGACATCACCGGTCATGAGCCAGCCATCTTCGGTGAACGTATCCCTCGTCGCCTCGGGCTTTCCCCAGTAACCGACGAACACCCCGTCGTGCTTCGTCTGGATCTCGCCCGTCTCCTCGTCGATGCGGAACCCGATGCCGTCGTAGGGCTCCCCGACCGTCCCGAGCTTCACGCGGCCGTGGAAGTTCGTCGTCGCGACGGTGGTGTTCTCCGTCATGCCGTACAACTCGTATACGGGAATGCCGAGGCCCATGAAGAACTCGAGGACTTCAGGTGCGATCGGCGCGGCGCCTGATGACGCATACCTGCACCGGCGCAGCCCGATCCGCTCCTTCAGCGGCCTGAAGAAGATCGGGTTTCCCACCCAGTACGCCAAACGGGCTCCGAACGTGAAGTTGCCGTGGTTGCCGACACGTTCCCGACCGATGTACGACGCGAGCTTGAGGCCGAACGACGCGATCATCCTCTTGAAGCGGGTCGCGTCCTGGAGCCTGATGAGGACCGCCGCGTGTATCCGCTCCCAGATGCGAGGGACCGCAAAGAAGATCGTCGGCTGTACCTCGCGGAGGTTGCTGACAACCGTGTCGATGGACTCAGCGAAGTTCATCACCGGGCCGTTGTACGCCATCGACCACGCGGAGAACAGCCGTTCGGCGACGTGGCACAGCGGGAGGTACGTCAGCTTGATGTCCTCCGTGGACTCGCCCTTCCCTCCTTCGAAACGTCTGGGAGAGTTGAGCGTGTTCGCCACCGCGAACTCGACATTGCGGTGGCTGAGCATCGCACCTTTCGGCGGTCCGGTCGTACCAGACGTGTAGATGAGCGTCATGACCTCATCCATCTCGGCCTCGGCCATGAGCGCCTCGACGGCACCCGGGTTCGCCGCACGATGCTCGGCACCCAGCGCCATGAAGTCGTCCCAGAACATGAGGCGGTCGTCATCGATGGTTCGGACGCCCCGCGGTTCGGCGTAGATGATCTTCTCGACCGTCGGGAACTCGCTCGCCGGAAGGCCGATCACCTTGTCGACCTGCTCCTGGTCCTCGGCGAGATGGATCCGCGCCTTCGAGTCGTTCAGCAGGTACCGGACCTCGGCCTCCGGATTCGTGGGATACAGGCCCGTCGCGATACCGCGGATCGCCACAGTTGCAAAGTCGAAGATCATCCACTCCGGACGGTCCTCCGAGTGAATCGAGGTCACGTCACCGGGCTTGACGCCGAGCGCCAAAAGCGCGTGCGCTGCCGTGAGGATCGCGTCCCACAGCGCCGCGCTCGTCCACTCACGCCAGATGCCGAAGTCCTTGTCCCTCATGGCGACGCGGTCTGGCGTCCTCATCGCCCAGTCGCGCATCCGCCATGCAACCGTCTTCGCCGCGCCGTCCAGCGCGTTCGGCTCGGTTCGGTCAAGTGTTGCCGTCAAGGGAGACCTTTACCACGCAGAGTCCTGGCGCGAATGTAGACGATTCCGCCCAGGTTTTCACGTGGAATCGAAGACCGGGCTCAGGCCGCGGGCTCGCTCCGGACGCCGACCACCCTGAACCGGCCAGCAACGAAGGCAGGATCCGTCAGCGACGCGTTTCCAGCCGGGTTGGCTCCGGTGACGTGGAAGTCGCTGTACGCCGCCGATTGGTTGACGAACCAACCGCCTGTCAGGTTGAACGCGACGGACACCCCTGCTTCCAATGCCGCGTCTGTGATCGCATCGACCACCGATTCGTCGGTCGAGTATGCAAGCCACGTGATCGCGCCGTGTTCCTTCGCCACCGCCTTCGCCGACGCGATCGCATCGTCGGTCGACTCGGCCTTCACGACGAAGATCACGGGGCCGAACATCTCGGTGGCGTACGCGGGCGATGACGTGTCGACCTCCACGATGACCGGCGTCCTCACGATTGCATCCGGGAAGTCGGCATTGCCGACCTCGCGCGACTCACTGAGGACACGACCCGTCTCGGCCGCCGCACCTATCCGTGCAAGGGACGTTTCGCTCTTCACCGCACCGAGGATTCCTGATGCGCGGGCGTCATCCCCGAGAAGGCCGTCCACGGCACCGACGAACCTCGCGACAACCTCCTCGTAGGGCACCATGGCATCCCCCACCTTCACTCCCCCTGCAGGAACGAACAGGTTCTGCGGCGTCGTGCACATCTGGCCCGAATACATGGTCATCGAAACCGAAAGGTTGCGGAACACCCCTTTGAGGTCGGCTGCGGAGTCGAGGATCACCGAGTTGACACCTGCCTTCTCGGTGTACACCGCCGCGTGGTGGACGTTCTCCTCGAGCCACGTGCCGAACGCCGATCCGCCCGTGTAATCCACGATGCCAACCTCGGGTCGCATCACGAGATCCTTGGTCACCATGGCTGAAGGCGTGTCGACGACGAGCTGCACCACGTTCGGGTCATACCCGAATTCGGACAGCACGTCCCTCGCCGTGCGGACGAGGAGCGCGAACGGGAGGATCGTTTCCGGGTGTGGTTTGACGATCACAGGATTTCCGGCGGCCAGCGACGCAAAGATGCCGGGGTAGCCGTTCCACGTGGGGAAAGTCGACACGCCGATTGCCACCGCGACGCCTCGTGGACGGACGATCCAGCGCTTGTCGAGCACGAGCGGATCGCGTGATCCCTGCGGCTTCACCCACCGCAACGGCTCAGGGATCCTCGTTTCCTCTCGGTAGGTGTACGCCACGGCCTCGAGCGCCCGGTCGAGCGCGTGGGGGCCGCCAGCCTGGAACGCCATAAGGAACGCCTGTCCCGTGGTGTGCATCACGGCATTGGCCATCGTGAACGGATCTTTGGCGAGCCTGTCGAGGATCTCGAGGCACACGGAGGCGCGATCGCTCGGCGAAAGGCGACCCCACGCGGCCATGGCATCCGATGCGGCGACGACGGCGTCGTCGACGGATACGGACGGGTAGCGGATACCGAGTTCGAGGCCGTAGGGAGATCGCTCTGCGACCTCCATGTACCCGCTGGTCGCTTGACCGGTGTCGAAGTCTGTTCCGAGGAGAGCCTCGAAACGCTCCTGGCCCACAGCGGGCGCTTCTTCGCCGTATGCCTTCGGATGCTCGGCGTACCCCGCCCAGAAGGTCCTCCGGTCGATGGCGTCGAGCGCCTGAGCAAGTAATTCGCGATGCCGTTCAGCGAGATCGGTCACGCCGCCCCTTTCGTCAGCCACACGCAGCGTACTTGCACGCCGAGACGTCGTGGAAGTGGTCGAAAGACCGTCGGGACGATGCGTAGGCTCATGCCCATGGAAGCCTTCCTCCTCGACTATGTCCGCACGCCGATCGGCCGCTTCGCCGGATCCCTTGCGTCCGTCAGGCCGGACGATCTGGCGTCGCTCACCATGCGAACCCTCGTGGAGCGCAACGACCTGCACCCGTCGCGCATCGACGATGTCTATTACGGGGACGCGAACCAGGCGGGCGAGGACAACCGAAACGTCGCACGCATGGCTGCGCTCCTCGCCGGGTACCCGGTCGAGGTCCCTGGCACCACCGTCAACCGCCTCTGCGGGTCGGGGATGGAGGCGATCGGCCTCGGAGCAAGGGCCATCAAGACGGGTGAGGCGGACATCGTGGTGGCTGGCGGCGTCGAATCCATGAGCAGGGCCCCGAAGATCATGTCGAAGGCGTCTTCTGCCTACGACCGCAGCGTTGTCGTGCACGACTCGACGATCGGCTGGCGCTTCGTGAACCCGCGTATGCGAGACCGTTTTGGAACCGACGAGATGCCCGGAACGGCCGAAAACGTGGCCACCGAGTTCAGCGTCTCCCGCGAGGACCAGGATGCGTTCGCGTTGCGGAGCCAGCAACGAGCAGCGGCCGCGATGGACAACGGATTCCTCGGCGGAGAGCTCGTGGCGGTCGACGTGCCGCAACGCCGAGGCGATCCGATCGTCGTCGACCGTGACGAGCACCCAAGGCCGGACACGACCATCGAGAAGCTTGCTCGCCTGCAACCCCTCTTCGAGAACGGCACCGTCACGGCAGGGAACGCGTCCGGGATCAACGACGGCGCGGCCGCGGTGTACGTGGTGAGCGAGAAGGTCGTCGAAGAGCTTGGCGCCACGCCCATGGCGAGGATCGTCGGGATGGCGACCGCGGGCGTGCCTCCCCGCATCATGGGGATCGGCCCGGTTCCCGCGACTCGGAAGCTCCTCGAACGCACTGGGGTCGACCTCGGCGACATCGACGTGGTGGAGCTGAACGAAGCGTTCGCGTCGCAGTCGCTCGCCTGCCTCAGGGAGCTTGGCCTGCCGGACGACGCAGACCACGTTAACCCGCACGGTGGCGCCATCGCGCTCGGCCATCCGCTCGGGATGACCGGTGCGAGGCTCGTGGGAACGGTGGCTCGGGCGATGGCCGAACGAGAAGGCCGATACGGGCTCGCAACGATGTGCATCGGCGTCGGGCAGGGCATCGCAATGCTCCTCGAACGCGTGTGACGAGCGCACCCGCGCGATGACATCAGCCCGCGAGGATCTCCTCCGTCTCATGGACGACCCGGCGTCGTTCCTGACCAACGCCGATCCCGTCTTGCGCCGCATCGCGGTCTCGGCCCTCGTGGACCCGCTGGATTCACTCGACAAGCTGCGTGCACTGGCCGATGACGACGCGGCACCCGTCCGCGCGGCCGTCGCGGACAGGTCGTCGGCGCTTCCCACGGATCAGGCCCGCTCCATCCTCGACTCCCTAGGCGGCGATGACGATCCGCGCGTCCGTGAAGCGGTTGCCACCGCGTACGGTGAAATCGGCGACGCCTCAGCCGTTGATTGGCTCGAGTCGATCGCGGAGCTCGACCCGGACCGGCACGTCAGGGAGGCCGCGGTGGCCTCGCTCGGCGCGATCGGCGAACCGCGATCCGTCGACACGCTCCTGACGCTGCTCGCAGACGGGCCGCCCCCCGTTCGCAGGCGCGCCGTCGCTGCGATCACGGTGTTCGACGATCCTCGCGTCGAACCTGCGCTGCGTCGAGCAGCCTTGGACAAGAACCCCGGCGTGCGGGAAGCTGCAGAGATGGTGGTTGGCAGGCAGATCAGGGAAAGCTGAAGGGGCTTCCTACGCGCCCTGGACCCACTCGGCCCCACCGCTCCAGTGCTCCTTCTTCCAGATCGGAACCCGCGCCTTGAGTTCGTCGATGATGAACTGGGCGGCGGGGAATGCGTCCTTTCGGTGCTCCGCTGAAACAGCGACGACGACGGCGACCTCGCCAACAGCCAGGACGCCGACGCGGTGCTCCACAGCGACCTTGATGACGTTCCACCTGAGACGGGCGTCCTCGACGACCTCGCGGATCTTGGACTCGACCACGTCGGCGTAGGCCTCGTACTCGAGCTTCGAGACATCTGGCTTTCCGGGCGCATGGTCCCTGACCATGCCGGTGAACACGACGCTGCAACCGGCCCCGGGATCGTTGACGAGTGCCGAGACCGCTGCGACGTCGATCACCGATGCCCGAACGGCCACTGAGGTCGGTCCGCCGCCTGCTACTGGATCATGGTTCATACACTCCGCCCATGCCGAACGATACCTCCGGGGCCGATCCGGATTCTCATCCGTTCTTCATGGACGAGCGGAACGAACCCGCCGACGAGGGCGTTGCATCGATCATGGATACCGAACACACAACGACCGACGTTCCTGGACGGGACACGTCGGCGATCGTCGTGGAGACGGACGACACGGGCGAGCTCGAGCCCATGTCGAGTCCGTCGCCGTCAGCGATCGAAAGCTCACCGTTCGATTACGACCGCTACTACGAGACCGACGCAGACCAGCCCACGAGAGCGAATGCCCCGGCGACATTGCCGTCCGCGCCCCCCAAGCGCAGAGATGGCATCCTCTTTTTCGGAGGCGCTGTCGCGGCCGCACTCCTCGGCGCCGCCTTGACGGTGGCGCTCCTGGCGGCCACCGGCACCTTGTCGACCAACGAGGGAACGCCGCAGGTCACCGACGCCGCAGCACAGCCCGCGGCCACCGGTACGACGGCGCCACCGACGATCACGAACACGATCGTCAACGAGGTCGGTTCCTCTGTGAACCCCGCGGCCGTTGCCATCAAGACGGTGCCCTCGATCGTGACGGTCATGGTGACGGACACCGACGACAACGCAACCGGCTCGGGGTCCGGCGTCGTGATGACCGAAGACGGGTACATCGCTACCAACCATCACGTCGTGGAAGGCGCCGCTGGCTTCTTCGTCACGTTCGAGGATGGGCGCGTCTACCAGGCGGAGCTCGTCGGGGACGACTCGCTCACAGATCTCGCCGTGCTGAGGATCGACGCCGACAACATCACACCCATCGAATTCGGTGACACGACATCGCTCAGCCTCGGCGATCCGGCCGTCGCGGTCGGCAACCCGCTCGGTCAGCGTGGCGGTTCGTCGATCTCCGTCGGCATCATCTCTGCGTTCAACCGCGAGGTCGACTTCGCTGACGGCTCGATGCTCTTCGGAATGATCCAAACCGACGCCGCCATCAACAACGGCTCGTCAGGCGGTGCACTCGTCAACGCCGAGGGGCAGCTCATCGGCATCACCTCTGCGATCGGCGTTTCCACCTCGGGACCCGAGGGAATCGGTTACGCCATCCCCGTGGAACTCGTCAAGCGGATCACCGACGAGATCATCGAAACCGGCGACGTCGCACACCCGTTCCTCGGCGTTCAGATCTCGACCTATGTCGAAACCCTCGATGACGGTGCCAGGCGTCCGGCGGGCGCCCAGATCGCAACGATCGAGGGAGCGGATTCGGCGGCAGGCGCCGCTGGTCTCCAGGTCGACGATGTCGTCGTCGCCATCGACGGCAAGCCGATCGCGTCGCAGACGGACCTGATCCTCGACATCAGGCTCCACAGGGTCGGCGACGAAGTCGAGTTCACCGTGATTCGCGACGGCGAGACCTTCACGACCACGGTCACGCTCGGGCAGCGCCCAGCTGAATTCGGGGGCTGACATGGACGGTCTCGGCGACGAGGGGATCTTCGAACAGCTCTTCAAGATGCTCCAATCGAGCGGCCCCGTGAACTGGAAGCTCGCGCGAGAGGTCACGAAGAGCCTCGCCGGCGCGCCGATGCCGGTCGAGCCTTCCGTCGCTGAGGAATACCGCGAGCTCGCACACGTCGCAGATGTCCGCATCTCGGCGATCATCGACCTGCCTTCACCGTCACCAGGAGATCTCAACCCCACGGACCGCGCCACATGGGCTGCCGAGAACCAGCAGTCGTTCCGCGTCCTCGTCGAACCCCTCGCCGACAAGCTCTCGGGTATGGCGGACGGGGGCCTTCCGGGACTAGGCGACATGGGTGGGATGTCGGCGATGCTCGCCCCGCTCGGCCCAGCGCTCCTCGGGATCCAGGCAGGGACGATGGTCGGCTTCATGTCGCACCGCTCGCTGGGACAGTTCGACACCGGCATCCCTGCGATGGACCACGACAGGCCATACGTCATCGTCCCGAACCTCGACGAGTTCGCCATCGACAACGGCATCGACCATCGACAGGTCAGGCTGTGGGCAGCCCTCCACGAGGTCGCCTTCCACCGCGTCATGGCGGTCGAGTGGGTCCGTGGACGCTTCATCGAGCTCGTCGAGCAGTACTACGCCACGGTCGAGCTCGACACCTCCGAACTGCTCGGCACCCTTGGCGCGATGAGTAACCCGGAGGACATCCAGAGGATGATCGCGGACGGCGAAGCAGATGCGACGAGTCTCATCAAGAGCACATCGGACCCCGAGCGCCTTGCAGCGGTCCGCGCCTTCACCGCCTTCATCGAGGGCTACGGCGACCACGTGGTTCGCCGCGCCGGAGGAGAGCTCCTCCCGTCGATCGACCGTATCGAAGCGGCCTATCGGACGCGCCGGACCGAACCGGACCAGACCGAGCAGTTCCTCCAGCAGTTCGCTGGCCTATCGCTCGAACGCTTCAGAGCCGCCGACGCCGCGTCGTTCTGCGACGAGGTGGTTGCGCGCTGGGGCGATGAGGCGCTCGAAAGGGTGTGGGAAGACCCTTCGAACCTGCCGACGGTCGCCGAGTTCACCGACCCGATCGGATGGAATGCACGGGTGCTCCTCGACGAGGCATCGTTCGACATCGATCCGGATCCGGAGGTCGACGGCGACAGCGCGTAGGGCGTCTGTCGGCCTGTACCCTTGCACAGCACTCGTTCTCCCAAGGAGTCCTCCATGTCGTCACTCATCGGTCAGCCAGCCCCCGCGTTCGAGCTCGTCACGCAGAACAAGGAGAAGTTCAGCAGCGAGAGTCTCAAGGGACGCAAATCCATGATCGTCTTCATTCCGTTCCCGTTCACCGGGATATGCGACGGCGAAGGATGCGCCATCCGGGACGGCCTCGGCGAGCTCAACGACATGGACGCAAACGTCGTCGTGATCACCTGCCACGCGGTGAACCTCACGAGCCGCTGGGCGCAGGAGTACGGCTTCGACTTCCCCGTGCTCTCCGACTACTGGCCACACGGAGCGGTCAGCATGGCCTACGGAGCGTTCAACGACAAGGTTGGCGCTGCGAACCGGATGACGGTCATCTTGGACGAGGAAGGCATCGTGAGAGACGTGATTGCCACCGAAAGCCTCGGCGTCGGTCGAGAGCACCAGGTCCAGATCGACGCGCTCGCTGCGGTCTAGCAATCACTCGAGCCGGTAGCCAACACCCCTGATCGTCACGATCGCTGGCGCTTCGGAGCTCGCCTCGAGTTTTCGGCGCAGGCGGCGGATGTGCTGGTCGAGGCTCTTCGTGTCACCCCAACCGAGCCCCCACACCTCATCGAGGAGTTGGTCGCGCGTCACGATCGCCCCACCACCGGACATCAGCAGGTGCATCACCTCGAATTCCTTGCGTGGGAGGGGAAAGGTTGCGTCTCCGACCCGCAGTTCGTATCTGCTCGCATCGAGAACGATGTTGCCGAAGGTGCTGGACTGGTTCATGTCAGCCGTGGAAGTGCGCCGCACGACTGCGTGGAGCCTGGCGATCAGCTCCCTGGCCGAGTAGGGCTTCGTCAAGTAGTCGTCGGCGCCGATTTCGAGTGCGGCCACGACGTCCGCTTCGGAGTCCTTCGCGGAAACAACGATGACCGGCACCACAGAGGTCTCCCTGATCGTCCTCAGGACATCCAGCCCGGAAACGGAGGGGAGCATCAGGTCGAGGAGCACGGCGTCCACACCGGTGCTCCTGAAGAGGCGGATCGCCTCCCGGCCGTCGGTCGCTGCGATTGGCTCGATGCCATCCATTTCCATCGCTGCCGAGAGCGCTTGGACGTACGCCTCCTCGTCCTCGACGATCAACACCCTCACGGCGCTGCTGCCCGCGGTATGCGCATCCAGAAGGTCGATCCCACCCCGACCTGGGACTCGACGCCAACGTCACCTCCGTGAGCGAGGGCTACATGGCGCACGATCGAAAGTCCGAGGCCGGTACCGCCGGACGCCCGGCTTCGCGCCCGGTCGACCCTGAAGAACCTTTCGAAGAGCCGATCGAGATGCTGCGGAGCGATCCCCACCCCGTCATCCCCGACCCGGAACTCGATGACCCCGTCCGTCTCCTCTGCGGATATGGCGACCTGCCCCGGTTCACCGCTGGGGAATGCGTGGACCACACCGTTTGCGACGAGATTGTGGAGGGCCGACACCACCTGGGTCCGATTCACGACAACGGTCGCGTCCACAACCTCTCCGAGGACGACGGCGCCCTCGGCCCCCGGGACCTGCTCGAATGTGAGGTCGAGTGCGGCATTCACGATGTCCGAGACGGAGACAGGCTGCCGGTCGGGGGATCCTGCTTCCGCGTCGGCGAGCTCGAGGATGTCGTCGACGACGAGGGCAAGACGCTTCGTCTCCTGCTGCAATTGTGTGGAGAGGCGAGAACGCATGGCGGGGTCGGATGCCTGTGCGATCGTCTCCGCGAGGAGCGAGACCGCACCCAACGGCGTCTTCAGTTCGTGCGAAGCGTTCGCGACGAAGTCGGTGCGCATCGCGTCGAGTCGGAGCTGATCGGTCCTGTCGACGATGAGCACGACGCCATCCCCTGGTCGCGCGGGTGCCGCTGAGATCTCGAAGGTGCGGCCGAGCACGACCGACTCAGTGAGCTGCTTCGGAAATTCGACCCCGGAAGCCGCATTCTTTCCGGCCGACGCGAGCCGCGCGCTGAGTGTGCGATCGTCGGAATCGAGAATTCGCTGCGCTTGATCATTGGCGAATGCAACGTGCCCGTCCGAACCCACCACGACGATGCCATCTCGAACAACCCCAAGCGAATATCGAAGGATCTCCGAATCGCGCTCGTCGGAGCGACTGACATCGATCGCCATCGGCATAGCCATGTTCGCTTCTCTTGCCAGCATCCTCAGGCGGCGGATCATCACGAGGTTTCCAACGATGACCGCGACGAAGACGGCGACCAGAGCTGACGTGATCACGGCGGGCATACCGGGATGTTAGGAACGGGCCCCAACGGCGTCTCTGGCGATTCGTCGCCATCCGGAGTGAATTCACACCCAGTTCATCTTCAGGAGAAGATGGCGTCAACTCCGGTTCGTACGGTTCTCCCCGACATCCGAAAGCGTCAACGGCGCTGCGCGCGCAGCGCCACGAAAGGAACCACGACCGTGAGGACTCGAATGGCTGGCACACTCATGATCGCCGGAGCGATCGCTGCGGCGGCGTGCTCGTCGTCCAGCAACGCGCCGGGAACCACCGACCCTGGCTCTGGCACAGGAACGATCTCCATCTCCGGCTCGTCGACCGTCGAGCCAGTCTCCGCTCTCAACGCCGAGGCGTTCAACGCCCTGCACCCCGAAGTCGGCATCAGCGTCGAGGGACCCGGCACGGGCGATGGATTCAAGAAGTTCTGTGCCGGCGAGACCGACATTTCTGACGCCTCCCGACAGATCAAGGACTCCGAGGCGGAGGCATGTGCCGCCGCGGGCATCGAATTCATCGAGCTGCGGTTTGCCATCGACGGTCTCTCAGTCCTCACCTCGGCGAACAACCAGAGCGTGTCGTGCCTGTCGTTCGGCGACCTGTACTCGCTGCTGGGACCGGAGTCGATCGGCTTCCGATCATGGTCGGACGCCAACGCGCTCGCAGCGGAGATCGAAGGTGCATCGCCGCCGTACCCCGATGTGGACCTCGTGGTCACCGCGCCCGGTGAGGAGTCCGGCACCTACGACTCGTTCGTCGAGATCGTGCTAGAAGGAATCGCTGAAGAACGGGGCCAAGCTGCGGCATCCCGGCCTGACTACACGGCGTCAGCGAACGACAACGTCATCATCGAAGGCATCTCGGGAAGTGATACGTCGCTTGGCTGGGTCGGCTACGCGTTCTACCTCGCCAACCAGGACAAGGTCAATGCCATTGCCGTCGACGGCGGCGACGGGTGCGTCACCCCGACGCCCGAGACGATCGCCGACGGTTCCTACCCCATCGCGCGCCCGTTGTTCATCTACGTGAACAAGGCGAACGCGTCATCGAGCCAGGCGGTGAGTGACTTCGTCGACTTCTACCTGTCAGACGAGGGATTGCGCAGCATCGATCAGGCGGGCTACGTGCGCATCGCCGACTACGACGCCGTTCGCGCCGTCTGGGCGAACCGCACAACGGGGAAGCTCGGCTACTAGGTCGATTGCCACGGGAGGGGCCGGATTCCAGCACTCGGCCCCTCCTACGCTCCCTCATCACATGATCACGCAACCCGCCTCCATCGATCTCACGGGTGACCCCAAGCGGCGGTCGCGCGAGCGGACCATCCGGTCGATCTTCCTCGTCGCGGGACTGATGTCAGTCGCAATCAGCGCGCTGATCATCGTGTCCCTTGCCGGAGAGGCGTGGCGGTTCGTCTCGCAGGTGGACGTCGGGTCCCTGTGGACCCTCGGCTGGTTCCCAAGACGGGGGTTCTATGACATCCCGACCCTGCTGATCGCGACGCTCGTGATCGCGGGAACGGGAATGCTCGTCGCCGTGCCGCTCGGCCTCGGCGCAGCCTCGTACTTGTCCGAGTACGCAACACCCCGAAACCGCCGGTGGATGAAACCGGCCCTCGAGATCCTTGCAGGCATCCCCTCCGTCGTGCTCGGCTTCTGGGCGCTGACCTTCATCAGCCCTCAGGTCGTGCAGCGCTTCTTCTCGTCAGCGAAGCCGTTCACAATGCTCGCTGCCGGCCTTGGGGTCGGCGTGCTCGTCACCCCCCTTGTTGCAACGGTTTCGGAGGATGCCATGAGAGCGGTCCCACGATCGTTGCGAGAGGCTTCCTACGGCCTTGGCGCCAACAAGGCGTCGACGGTCCGGACGGTGGTGTTTCCAGCCGCGATCTCGGGAATCGCCGCTTCCCTCATCCTCGCGGTGTCCAGGGCGATCGGCGAGACGATGATCGTGTTCATGGCCGCTGGCGCGGTCGGGGGCGCCCTTCGCACGTTCAACCCGCTCGAACCCGGCCAGACGATGACCGCGGCGATCGCTTCGCTTGCGACGGGAACCGATCAGGTCGCCGGTGAGGGCCTCGCGTTCCAGAGCCTGTTCTTCGTGGGACTCCTCCTGTTCGTGCTCACGCTCGCCCTGAATGTCCTGAGTAATCGGATCGTCCGTAGGTTCCGGGAGAAGTACGAATGACGACAGCGGCCACTCGCAGGGAGGAGGCGACGAGGGCCGCCGTCGAGAAGGCGATTACCCACGGTGGCCCGAAACTGGGGTCTCTGGCCTTCAGGCTGCTACTTCTCGCCCTGCTGGTGATGTCGTTCGTAATCCTCGCCGCGCTCCTCGCGGACATCGCGTCGAGTGCGTGGCCAACATTCGCCGAGCGCGGGCCTTCGTTCGTCATGAACGGGCTTTCACTCAACCCCGCGACGGCGGGCGTGTGGACCGGCATCGTCGGCTCGCTCATCATCGCGTTCATCGTCGCCATCCTGGCGTTCCCGGTCGGGGTGGCCGCCGCCATCTATCTCGAGGAGTACGCACCCGACAACCGACGGACTCGGTTCGTCGACACCACCGTTCGCAACCTCGCCGGGGTCCCGAGCATCGTGTACGGGCTTCTCGGACTCGCCATCTTCGTCCCCGTGGTGCGCGGCATCGGACTGGGAGGCTCGACCGGCGGCAAGAACGTGATCGCCGCCGGCATCACGATGGCCGCCCTTGTTCTGCCAATCGTGATCATCACTTCGGCTGAAGCCATTCGCTCCGTCCCGAACTCGATCCGAGACGCGGGCTACGGCGTCGGTGCAACACAATGGGAGGTGATCAGCTCCCATGTGCTCCCATCGGCCCTTCCCGGGATCCTCACGGGCACGGTCCTCACCCTCGCCCGTGCGTTCGGCGAAACGGCTCCTCTCCTCGTCATCGGCGTGGCGACCGGGTTCTTCTCACCGGCGGGTGATGCGACCCTTCTCGACCAACTGACGGGTCCGTACACCGCGCTCCCGGTCGTTGTGTTCTCGTGGTCACGCCAGACCCAAGCCGCGTTCGCCGACACACTCGCCCCTGCGGCGATCGTGGTGCTGCTCACCGTTCTCTTCGCCCTCAATGGATTCGCCATCTGGTTGCGTAACCGCACGGAAGGAAGGTGGTGACCATGGCCGATAGGATCGGAACGACCGTGGATTCAGTAGACCACACGCGCCCCGAAACCCTCGAGGATGCTTCGCCGTCCCTCGCCGCAACGCGCTCGCCGAGGGTCACCGGCGGGACGCCAAGCGACGAGCATGCGGTCATCCTCGAACTCTCGGACGTGAACGCGTACTACGGGGACTTCCACGCCGTCGACTCGGTGAGCCTTCCCATCCGCGAGAAGGAAGTGACCGCCTTCATCGGGCCGTCCGGATGCGGGAAGTCGACCGTCATCCGGTCGATCAACCGGATGAACGACCTCATCCCCACCGCGCGCATCGAGGGCGCCATCACCTATCACGGCGTTGACCTGTACGCGCCGGGGGTCGACCCCGTCGAGGTCCGCAGGCGCATCGGCATGGTGTTCCAGAAGCCGAACCCCTTCCCGAAGTCGATCTACGACAACGTCGCATTCGGCCCGAAGATCAGCAAGTACAGCGGCGACATGGACGAGCTCGTCGAGCGTTCACTCACCAGGGCCGCCCTCTGGGACGAGGTAAAGGACAAACTCAGCGACTCGGCGTACGCGCTCTCAGGGGGCCAGCAGCAGCGCCTCTGCATCGCTAGGGCCATCGCGACGTCACCGGACGTCCTCCTCATGGACGAGCCGGCGTCTGCGCTCGACCCGATCGCAACACTGAGGATCGAGGAGCTGATGTACGAGCTGAAACAGGAGTACACGATCGTGATCGTGACGCACAACATGCAGCAGGCTGCGCGGGTATCCGATCGAACGGCGTTCTTCAGCGTGGATGTCAAGGAAGGGCAGCGGACGGGACGCCTCGTCGAGTTCGCGGATACCGCGACCATCTTCACCAATCCCCAGCATGACGAAACCGAGGACTACATCACCGGCAGGTTCGGGTAACGAGGAGCGTCGACATGGAATCAGCCTTCGACACACGCCACCATTACGACGACGAACTCGACGACATCAGGGCAGCGCTCGTGGAACTCGGAAGCATGGTGGCAGCCAACATCCGCCGCGCAGGTGTCGTGGTCACCGAGGGCCGCCTCAACGAGGTCGACGCGGTCATCGGAGCCGACCGGCCGATCAACGCGCGATATCACGACCTCGAAGAGAAGGTGTTCACCATCCTCGCCCTCCAGCAACCTGTCGCCAGCGATCTCCGGTTCCTGGTGGCGGCGACGCGGATCCTCTACGAGATGGAGCGCTCCGGCGACCTCGCCGTCAACATTGTGAAGCAGGTGCGACGCCTCGACGGAGTGCCGACCGACCTTCGACTCGATGGTCTCGTGCTTCGACTGTCTGACGCCTCTGCCCGAATGTTCGACCATGCGGTCGAGGCGGTTGCGACCATGAATGCGGCAATCGGCATAGGGGCCGAGCAGGAAGATGAGGAGACGGACACGGTCACGGGAGATCTCTTCACCGCGGTCACGGAGCGCCAGGACGCCATCGGGCTCGAGGCGTGCGTGGCTTTGTTCTACATCGGACGCTTCTTCGAGCGCATCGCCGACCACGGCGTCAACATCGCCCAGCACATCACCTTCGCCGTCACCGGAGAATTCCCGGACGGCGACGGTTGATCCCGCTGCACTTGGCATAGACACCCCGACCGTGTGAACAATGAGGGCGCAATGAGCCCTCGCCGTTCGGATGTGCAGCGGACATGATGGACCACCAGCCCGGCGCATCGTCGCCGATCGCTGAGCCACCGCAGAGACGGATGCCTCCGTGGCTACGGGCGATCCTCGTGGTGGGGCTCCTCTACCTCTTCCTCGTCGGCGTTCGAATGCTGGAGTCCGGGGTTCACGGGCTCGGCGACGAGTCAGCCAAGCGACTCTTCGAGGGCATCACGAACCCGCTCGCCGCGCTGTTCGTCGGCATCCTGGCGACGGTGCTCGTGCAATCGTCTTCCGTGACGACCTCGACCATCGTGGGTCTGGTCGCGGCCGGCGTCATCCCCCTGGAGACTGCTGTGCCCATGATCATGGGCGCAAACATCGGGACGACGGTCACCAACACGATCGTGTCGCTCGCCTCGGCGCGGCAGGACGACGGTTTCAAGCGGGCCTTCACGGCGGCGACGATGCACGACTTCTTCAACTTGATCGCCGTCGCAATCCTCCTTCCCCTCGAGATCTTCACCGGCTTCCTGCAGTCGGTTGCCACGTGGATCGCGGACCTGCTCCCGGGCGGCGCAGACGCCACGTTCAACTCACCGATCAAGGGGGCCGTGAAGTGGGGCGCCTCGCAGTTCGAGCGGGTGATCGAGGCACTTCTCTCGGGCGAGACCGCAATCGCGGTCGCGCTGATCGTCGGCGGTGTGGCCCTGATATTCCTGACCCTGACCTACATCACGAAGAACATGCGGATCCTCATCGCCGCCCGCATCGAGACGTCGATGAACGCCGCGCTTGCAAAGAGCGGGCTCGTCGGGATGGCTGTGGGAATCATCGTGACGATCATGGTGCAGTCGTCGTCGATTACCACGTCCATCCTCGTGCCGTTGGTGGCATCGGGGATCCTGCTGGTGCGCAACGCGTATCCCATCACCCTCGGTGCCAACATCGGGACGACCGTGACGGCGCTGCTCGCAGCCCTCGCGAGTGGCACCGTCGACGGCATGACGATCGCCCTCGTCCACCTGCTCTTCAACGTCACAGGGATCCTCATCATCTACCCGTGGATCAAGACCCGCTATGTGCCGGTCATCCTCGCATCAAAGCTTTCGGAGACCGCAGCCAACCGCAAGTGGCTCGCGGTCGTCTATGTCCTCGTTGTCTTCGTCGCGATACCCCTCGTTGGTATCTTCATCTTCAGCTGAGAAGGAGCACACCATGGTTCTCGAGTTCTTCAGGGGTGGAGCGGAGCACCCCGTCGACGAAATCCGACATCTCATCGCCAAGATGCTCCACGACGGCAACGAGGCCTTCAACACGGCGACCGACGCGCTCTTCGAGGGCGGCAAGTCCAAGGCCACGAAGAGGGAGGTCCGAGCGACGGACCGGGGCATCAACGAGATGCAGGCCGAGGTGCGGCGCATCCTCATGACGCATGCAGCCGTGAACCCCGCCGACCTTTCCGTTGTCCTCCAGTACGCATCGATCGTCAAGGATGCAGAACGAGTCGGCGACTACGCAAAGAACCTCTACGACCTCGTCCGGTACGGGGCATCCTTTGACGGGTCTGAGGACGAAGACGAGCTCGAGGGGTATCGGTCCGCGGTGAGCTCGCTGATCGTCGAGGCGGCCAACGTGTTCGATGAGGTCAACGCCGAGCGGGCCCAGGCCCTTCTGCTCAAAGCCGACGGTTTCCTCCGCGAATACGACGTGAAGGTCAAGGAGCAGTTCTCGGACGACAACGATGTCAAAGGTGCGGTCGCTCGGGCCCTCTACTACCGCTTCCTCAAGCGCACGACAGCGCACGTCATGAACGTGCTGACTTCGCTCGTCCAGCCGCTCGACCGTCTCGACTACTACGACGAAGCCCCTGAGGACCGCTGACCGCCGTCCTCAGGTACCGTCACAGCCATGGACTTCGCGCACTCACCCCGCTCCCTCGACTACCAGGAACGACTGACGGCGTTCATGGACGATCACATCCACCCCGCCGAGCAGGCGATCGCCGCTCGAGGGTGGGGCGATCCCACCGAAGCGCCGCCGGAAATGGCGGGTCTCAAGGAAACCGCTCGGTCGATGGGGCTTTGGAACCTGTTCCTCCCGGACGAGGAGTACGGCGCCGGGCTCTCGAACGTGGAATACGCACCCCTCGCGGAGATCATGGGACAGGTCATCGAGCTCGCGCCGGAGGCGACGAACTGCTCAGCGCCTGACACGGGCAACATGGAGGTCCTCCACATGTTCGGCACGCCCGAGCAGAAGGAGCGGTGGCTCGTCCCCCTGCTCGAAGGCCAGATCCGCTCGGCATTCGGGATGACAGAGCCGGCCGTCGCCTCGTCAGACCCCCGCAACCTCGAGTGCTCCATCATCAAGGACGGTGAGGATTTCATCGTGTCGGGAACGAAATGGTGGTCGACCGGCGCGGTGTCGAAGGACTGTGCGGTGTCGATAGTGATGGGCGTGACCGACCCGGAGGCGCCGCCGAAGCACCGGTACTCGATGATCCTCGTTCCCATGGACGCCGAAGGCGTCGAGGTCGTTCGCGATGTGCCTGTGTTCGGATACCACCACCGGGGTGGCCATGCCGAGGTGCGGTACAACGACGTCAGGGTGCCGGCGTCACATCTGATCGCAGGGACCGGCGATGGCTACATGATCGCCCAGGCAAGGCTCGGGCCCGGCCGAATCCACCACTGCATGCGGGCGATCGGCCAGGCCGAGCGGGCCCTCGACCTGATGATCAAGCGAGCAGCCTCGCGTGAGGCGTTCGGAAAGCGCATCGCGGACCAGGGCGTCGTCCAGCGTTGGATCGCCGAGTCACGATGGCGGATCGATCAGGCCCGCCTTCTCGTGCTCCACACGGCATGGCTCATCGACACCTACGGCAACCGAGCGGCCAGGCGCGACATATCCGCCATCAAGGTCGTCGCCCCCGAGGCAGCCCTCTGGGTGATCGACAAGGCCATCCAGGTCCACGGTGGCATGGGGGTGAGCAACGACACTCCGTTGGCGGCCATGTGGGCAGGCATGCGGACACTTCGCATCGCGGACGGACCGGACGAGGTTCACGCGATGGTGGTCGCGCGCCGAGAGATCGGTAGAGCGACGACCTAACCGAAGAGTCGGCGCCACCAGCGCACGAACATCCCGGCGCTGTCCTGCTGGGGAAGCTCGGCGAGCACGTCACCGAGATGGTCCGGCGGCAGGTCGCCGACCAGGACATACCGGCGGTGGCCATCGGCCCACGTCACACGGACGTCCTTTGCCGTCGGCACGATGTCGTAGATGCCGGACTCGGTGACAAAGGCCATTGGATCCTCGAATCCGGCCACGGACGCGTCACCCTTGAACGCGAAGAGCGAGAACGAGAACAGGCCATCCGAGTAGAAGCCCTGTTCGGAGCCGCCGGGACCAGGGAACACCTCGACGAGCTCATATCCCGCTGCCTCCGTCGGCACGATCTTCGCCTCGTCGTGCATCACGATCTCCACAGGCACGTCCTCGTAGGCGTCCGGCCACTCGTACATCCGGTATGGCGAAAAGTCCGACAGGGACACCGTGCGAAAGACCGAGCCGTCGCCGTCGTAGATGTAGGTGATGAGGGGGGCACCCGTCCGGTCGTCCACGATCATGTGAGCGCGCACCTGGCCGTCCTCGAGGATCGGGATGAGCGTGCAATCTCGGCGCATGTGCGTCACCTGCGTCGTCTCACCGACCTCGTAGCGGCCGGTGTCGATCGCCGTGGGCGTCATCATGAATGCGATACCGCTCGGTGCATCGCTCATGGTCACCACCCGGCCGCCGCCCTTCATCGACCACGTCTCATCCGTCCGGACCATCTCCTGGCCTGATGCGTGCTCGACCCGCTCCCTGACCACCTGCGTCTCGTCACCCCACACGGAGACAACGAGCCGATTGGCCGCGTACGTCGACGCGTTCACGCGCTCGACCACGTCGACGACCTCGTCTGCGAGGGCGGGGGCCGCCGATGCGACGAGGGTCGTCGCGGCTGCTACGGCGGCGAGGACGCGAACTCGGGATCTGGTCATGGGCTCGATGTCCGAATCCCGGTGACGGAGGTACCCGAGACCACGGCGCCGTGGCGGGCTTCGAGTTCTGCGACGTCGACGGCGACCGTGCCGCGATCACCGATCCCGATGCCGACGGTGAACGCGATCGCCACCGCTGCGAGGCCCGTGACGGCTGCCGCGACGGCGGGCCACCGAGCGCGTGTGCGGGCTTCCCTCGCGTCCCGGGCGAGGGCGAGGAAGTCAGGAGGTTCGAGCCCGGGAAGGGACCGCACGGCGGTGCGAGACCGATCGAGGTCAGCGAGCTCATCACGGCACTCGGCGCAGACGTCAAGATGGCCACTGATGCGAGGCAGTTCTCCTGTCGCGAGTTCGCCGTCGAGGTACGCGGAGAGCTCCGACCCGAGGTGTCCTGCTGGAAGCAGGTACATCGGCATCCTCGGTGTCGGAAGGGTGCGAAGGGCATTCCGCGCCTCCTTGAGCCTCCGAAATTCTGCGATGGCCGCGACGTCGTGCTCGAGCACGTCGACGACCTCGGCAAGTTCGTCCTTGGTCAACTCACCGTCGAGATAGCACGACAGCAGCATTGACAGGCGTTCGTCCGGCGTCATACCGGCCATGTGAGCATCTCCCTCAACTGCGATCGGCCTCGATGGATCCTCGAACGCACGGTGCCGACGGGTGCGTCGATGGCGGCGGATATCTCTTCATAGGTGAGCCCCACGACGTCGCACAGCACGACGGCCTCGCGAAACTCGAATGGCAACTTCAGGAGTGCCGACTGCACGTCGTCCGAGAGGCGCACCGATGCGAGAACCTCGTCGGGTGACGGGCTCGATCCGTACGCAACATGGTCGCCCTCAGGAAAGGGAACGGTGGGGCGCCGCTTCTTCTTGCGCACGCCGTCGAGGAACGCATTCCGCGTGATCCGCCACAGCCATCCTTCGAAACTCCCCGGTGTGTAGTTCTCGAGTCCCTTGCGCACGCGCAGCAGGACGTCCTGCACCAGATCGGCCGCATCATCGGGATTACCCGTGAGCCGGTAGGCAAACGTGTAGATCTTGCGGCCGTACCGATGAGCGACATCTTCCCATGACAGATCGACGTGTTCGGTCAAGGTCCCCATCTCATTGCATAAACGACGGGAGGCGGCCGGGAGTTCCAGCCAAACGAGGGGACCGGTCTAGACGGTCGGCTCGTCGGCCGGAGCGTCCTCGTCCTCGGCGACGCCTTCGTCGAGGCCCTTCCGGAATTCCTTCGCGGAGGCGCCGAGCGACCGAGCGAGCTCAGGGAGCCGCCTGACGCCGAAGAACAGCATCACCACCACGAGTATCACGAGAACCTCAGGCCCTCCGATGTTGCGCAGGAACGCGAGCATGAATGCTCCTTTCGATCGGAGTGTATCAAGCGATGAGGTTGCCGTCGGAGTGCTACGAGACGAGGAAGGAGTCGACGAACGCCTGGAGCCGCTCGCGGGTGACGAAAACCAGCCGCTTGTCACGCTTCTCGCGCTCATACATCGAGTAGGGCGAGAACTTGTCGGTGATCAGGATGCCCTGGTGTGGCCTGAGTTGCGCCACCGTTGCCGCGAACTCCGTGATCAGGTGCTCGTCGAGCTCGGGGTAGCTGCCCTCGTCATGACGGACGATCACGAGGAGGGAGGATTTCCCCCCGCGCGTCGCCGAGTAGATGTCCGCAGTGTCAGTGGTGGCGAGGCTGAGACCCGCTCGCCCGATTTCGATGTGGTACCCGGCATTGCGCAGCAGCCCGATCACGAGGTCTTCGAGCGACATCTTCTGCGTGTCGACACCGATCGCGCGCAGCTGGGCGTCGATCTGGGACGGAAGCTCGACGAAGTGCGCAACGGGTTCGAGCGATCCGTCCGTCGACGGCGTGGCAGCGACGGTCGTATCGGCTGTGACTGCCTGCACCGCAGCTATCGGATCGTGGCCCTCGTGGCTCCTCATCAGGATCGGAGCGGGTGGCGGGAGTTCACCGATCTTCGGAAGCTCGACGACCGTGATCTGCTCCGGCTCGTTGCCCCTCATCGCACATACGGCGACACGAGCCACGCCCGTGAGGGGGAGGCCGTCCAACACGCGGGTCCTGATGTGTTCGACCGCAGCGGCACCGAGGAGTTCGACGAGGTGGTCGCCCGGCTCTGTATCACCAAGGGGGACCGCAAAGACCGTGCGTGCCGTGTCGCCAGTGACGTGGAAGTCGGTCACGAGCGGCATCGGGCGGTCCGGCAGCTTCAACGACCCGTCGGATCGATCCATCCCAGACGTGGTTGCGGAGTCCTGTTTCTGTTGCCTCATGACGAAGGCGATGACAGCGGCGGCCACCACCACGACGATGACGATTACGACCAACGCGGTCACGTGTCTGCTCCTTGGCTCGTGGCCATCAGTTTATGGGCAGTCACGCGGCCACCAAGAAACAGGTCGGTCGCCTATCCGGCCTTTCGCCGACGAACGGCGATCTGGCGCTCGCGGCGGATCTTGCGCCGCTCGCGCTCGGACATCGCCCCCCATATGCCGAACTTCTCGCTCGACTCGATGGCGAATTCGAGGCATTCCTCGCGAACCGTGCACTCTCGGCAGATCGACTTCGCCTGCCGCGTGGACGCACCGCGTTCAGGGAAGAACAGGTCTGGGTCTGCGCCCCGGCAATTGGCAAAGTCCTGCCATGCCATATCGATGCCCTCGTTCTTGAGGGCTTCCAACAGATCGGCGATCACGCGCGAACTCCCTACAGCGGTGTAATTACGATTGTGTAATTCAAACAACCCCGCGCGCGCATGTCAAGTCCGCGACGCCCACTCCCCCGTCACGCAGGCCCTTGGGGAACACTTGATCCCGAGAACACGCGATAATCAGGGACGGCGGAGAACAGGGATCGTCGTGACCACACAACAGAGGCCGGCAGTTCGCCAGCGACGCAGATGGCAGGACTGGCTCAGCGGGTTCTTCACCTCATCGGTCGGCCTCAAGTGGATGATGGCGCTCACCGGCATCGGCCTGCTCCTGTACGTGCTCGCCCATCTCGTCGGCAACCTCAAGATCTTCCTCGGCGCGAACGAGTTCGGCGAGTACGAAATCGATCTCTATTCGGAGGCGCTGCGCAACCTCGGCGGGCACCTCGTTCCTGCGGGATCGATCCTCTGGCTGTTCCGGCTCGGCCTGATCGCGGCGTTCGTGATCCACATCGGTGCTTCCGCCATCCTGACGAGGCGGAACTGGGATGCCCGCGGGATGAACCGATACGAGGCGCCGCGCCAGTACGCGGCGGCGAATTATGCGAGCCGAACGATGCGGTGGGGCGGCACCATCATCCTGCTGTTTCTTCTCTTCCACCTCGCAGACCTCACGCTCGGGTGGGCCAACCCGTCATTCGAACACGGGCAGGTCTTCGACAACGTCCTCGCGAGCCTGACCAGACCGCCCGTCGCCATCCTGTACCTCATCGCCCAGGCGGCGCTTGCGCTGCACATCTTCCACGGCGCCTGGTCGCTGTTCCAAAGCCTCGGGAGCGCGAACCCTCGATACAACGCATTCCGCCGGTACTTCGCCGCGGCCTTCGCCTCAGCGATGTTCCTCGGCAACGTCGCGATCGTGGTCGCCGTGTGGGCGGGTTGGGTGTCCTAGATGGAAGAGGCCGCAGTGACCGACACAGCATCCCCGAAGCTCGACGCCCGGATTCCCGACGGACCCATCCAGGATCGCTGGGACAACCACAAATTCGATGTCAACCTCGTCAACCCCGCCAACAAGCGGAAGTACGAGATCATCGTGGTCGGGACCGGCCTCGCTGGCGCATCGGCGGCAGCGACGTTCGGTGAGCTCGGGTACAACGTCAAGGCCTTCACGTATCACGACTCCGCGAGGCGTGCGCACTCGATCGCCGCCCAGGGCGGCATCAACGCCGCAAAGAACTACCCGAACGACGGCGACTCGATCTACCGCCTCTTCTACGACACGGTCAAGGGCGGCGACTTCCGGGCGCGCGAGTCCAACGTGTACAGGTTGGCTCAGGTCTCGAACGCGATCATCGACCAGACGACGGCGCAGGGGGTCCCGTTCGCCCGGGAGTACGGCGGTCTGCTCGACAATCGATCCTTCGGCGGTGCGCAGGTGTCCCGGACGTTCTACGCCCGTGGCCAGACGGGCCAGCAGCTCCTTCTCGGTGCCTACCACGCATTGTCGCGCCAGGTGGCAGCGGGCACCGTGGAACTCCACACGCGTTCGGAGATGCTCGATGTCGTGGTCAAGGACGGGCGCGCCGTTGGCATCGTCGTCCGCGACCTCGTCACCGGTGAGGTCGCGTCGCACTCGGCACACGCCGTGGTGCTCGCCACGGGCGGCTACTCGAACGTGTTCTTCCTCTCGACGAATGCAATGGCATGCAACGCGACCGCCGTGTGGCGGGCCCACCGCAAGGGCGCGCTCTTCGCAAACCCGTGCTTCACGCAGATCCACCCGACCTGCATCCCGGCGTCGGACGAGTTCCAGTCGAAGCTGACGCTCATGTCCGAGTCGCTTCGCAACGACGGCCGTATCTGGGTGCCCCTCGATCCGGACGACCGCCGTCCTGCGAACGACATACCCGAGGACGAACGCGACTACTACCTCGAGCGACAGTACCCGGCGTTCGGAAACCTCGTGCCGCGGGACGTTGCCTCCCGCGCCGCGATGCGGATTATCGATCAGGGAGGCGGTGTCGGCCCGCTGCGCAACGGCGTGTACCTCGACTTCGCCTCGGCCATCGAACGTCTCGGAAAGAACACCATCGAAGAGCGGTACGGCAACCTCTTCGAGATGTACGAGCGGATCACCGACGAGGACCCGTACGAGGTGCCCATGCGCATCTACCCGGCTCCGCACTACACGATGGGCGGCCTCTGGGTCGACTACAACCTCATGACGACCGTGCCAGGCCTCTACGCGGTCGGCGAGGCGAACTTCTCCGATCACGGCGCAAACCGCCTCGGAGCCTCCGCGCTCATGCAGGGACTCGCAGACGGCTACTTCGTGCTTCCAGCAACCATCGGCGACTACCTGTCCGACTGGCTGAACACGGAACCCGTGTCAACCGAGGACGATGTGTTCGTGGACGCCGTAGCGGCCGTCAACGAGCGAACCGAGCAATTCCTCGCCATCGGCGGAACCAGGTCGGTCGACCACTTCCACAGGGAACTCGGCAAGATCATGATCGAGAACTGCGGCCTCGCACGGTCCCGCGAAGGCCTCGAGAAGGCAATCTCGGAGATCAAGGCGCTGCGCGCCGAGTTCTGGTCGGACCTGAGAGTCCTCGGCACAGCTGAGAACCTCAACCAGTCGCTCGAACGGGCCGGCAGGGTCGCCGACTTCCTCGAACTTGCAGAGCTGATGTGCCTCGATGCCCTGGACCGCGAGGAGTCATGTGGTGGCCACTTCCGGGTCGAGCATCAGACCGAGGACGGAGAGGCGAGGCGCGACGACGAGAACTTCTCCCACGTCTCCGCGTGGGAGTGGATCGACGTCGACACGCCCCAGGAGCTCCACAGGGAGCCGCTCACGTTCGAGTACGTGCCTCCGAGCCAGAGGAGCTACAAGTAATGGATCTGACGCTGAAGGTGTGGCGCCAGGCCGGCCCCGACGCAGAGGGTGGGTTCAAGACGTACGAGGCGAACGGTGTCTCCCCTGAGGCATCGTTCCTCGAGATGCTCGACCAGGTCAACGAGAAGCTCAACGAGGCAGGCGAGGAGCCGATCGCCTTCGATCACGACTGCCGTGAGGGCATCTGCGGGATGTGCGGCGTCATGATCAACGGCCACCCCCACGGGCCCCAGGACGGAACGGCGACCTGCCAACTCCACATGCGAAAGTTCAGCGACGGCGACTCGATCGTGATCGAACCGTGGCGGTCGACTGCGATGCCAGTCGTTCGCGATCTGATCGTCGACCGATCACCGTTCGACCGCATCGTCGAGGCCGGCGGGTTCATCACCATCAACACCGGCGCGGCGCCCGATGCAAACATGACCCGGATCCCGAAAGAAGCCGCCGATTCGGCGATGGATGCCGCATCGTGCATCGGGTGTGCGGCATGCGTCGCCGCATGCCCCAACTCAGCAGCCAACCTCTTCACGGCCGCCAAGATGCAACACCTCAACCTCCTCCCCCAGGGCCAGCCGGAGCGATACACGAGGGCCGTTGCGATGGTCGAGACCATGGAGGCGTACTTCGGCTCTTGCACGAACCATGGTGAATGCGAGGCCGCCTGCCCGAAGAACATCTCGATCGACTTCATCGCGATGATGAACAGGGACTACGTCAAGGCACAGTTCAAGAACTTCGCGAGGGCCGGCCAGGCCTGAGCTCGCCCACGGGGATCCACCGCACTCCTGCTGGCCCGGGGATCACCGGCCATCGCCCTCGTCGGGCATCCACCGGTACACTTGCCCCTCGATTCCATGAAAGGACCGGCCGTGGCAAAGTTCCTGAGCGACGATCATTTCACCGCCTCCCGTGAGGCCCTCGCATCAGACGCGGGCTTCCAGAGCTCGATTTCCAACGTTGCGCTGGGCATCCAATTCGTCGTCACCGACGGCCCTGACGGCGACACCTCGTACTACCTCGACATCGCTGACGGCAAGGCAGACACGAACGCCGGCGTGCTCGATGATGCCGATGTCAGCGTTACCAGCGATTACGCGACCGCCATGGCCATCTCAAAGGGCGAGTTGAACGTCCAGATGGCATTCATCACCGGGAAGATCAAGCTCGGCGGCAACACGGCGAAGGTCATGATGCACCAGGGTGTGGTGAACGAATTCGCCCGCGTCCAGTCAGGGCTCGACCTCGAGTACTGACGGAATCGATCCCGCACAAAGCGAAACGGCGCCCGGGGGCGCCGTTTCGTGGTTCAGGGTGAAGGTCGGCGTCAGCCTGGCTTCACGGCGTCCTTGAACGACTTACCTGCCTTGAAGGCGGGAACCCTGGTGGCCGCAACGTGGATCGGTGCGCCCGTTTGGGGGTTGCGAGCAGTACGTGCGGCCCGGTCGCGAGCCTCGAACGTGCCGAAGCCGGTGATGGCGACCTTGCCGGTCGTCACGACACCGCCGACGATGACGTCGAGCGTCTCGTTGACCATCTTCTCCGCTAGCGCCTTCGACTCGCCGGTATTGCGAGCCACAGCGTCAATCAGTTCGCCCTTGTTCACTGGGAAACCTCCTCATGCCCACGACCGTCGTGGGACGAATAACACGGGTGTAACTCTACCCCACCACCCGATTCTGTAGCAACAATACGGGCTCTCGGCGTGCCGCACCACCACAAATCGGATAGAGTGTCGCCAGACCGGAGGACCTCTTTGAAGAAGCACTGGAGCAAAGTCGCGATCGCCCTCGGGCCCGTGATGCTCATTGGGACCTACACGTGGGAGTATGCGCGCACCAACTCGTCCTACAACTACCTCATCGAACCGTGGGCCATCCGAGGAAGTGAGACGGACCACGGGGTGCTGTTCGTCGTACTCGGCATCCTCCTCCTCGCCGGCGGGCTCGCCACGTCGTGGGAGAGCGCACTCAAGCCGCGGGTCTCCGCGGCCCTCACCGCCTACTTCGTGATCGCTGCCACCGTGTTCACTGCGCTCTTTGCCGACCGGACGATCACGGTCACGTTTTCCGCTGTTGCGGCTCTCATCGTCTCGTTCTTCCTCGCAGCATCGGTCGCCCTTGCGTTCCGGAGCCTCTTCGGCGACAAGCGGGCCCTTTTCAAGAGGGCGCTTCCGATCTTCGTCGTTGCGTACGTGGTCCTCGGGGCGATCTTCCTGACAGTGATCGCAGGCAATGAGGTCACGTTCCAGGCGTGGACGGTCGTGTTCATCGTCTTCCTCGTCTTCTCGGGCCTCGCGCTCTCGATCCGGCCCGTCACCATGGCGGCGAGCCGCATGCTCATCGTGACGTCGGTCCTGGCTTGGGGCACCGTTGCGTTCTCCGCAGGGGCGCTCAGGCAGCACCTCATCGGCGTCCAGCTCGAAACAGAACAGGCCAGCGGTGTGGTTGGTTTCGCGGCGCAGTACAAGGACACGCAGGCTGCAATGGGTTGGTGGCTCGCCGGATTCGCCATGACGGTCCTGTTCGTCGGATCCGTCGGCCTCTGGGCAAAGCGGCGTGACATCGTGGCTGCGATCGCCAGGGCCCGCCGCCAACGGGCAGCTGCCGAAAAGAGCGCTGCCGAGATCGCCGAGGCTGCCGAGCTCTATGCCAAGGAGCAGGCGGCCGCTTCCAACAAGCGGTAGCCGACCCGGATCGTCAGCTGATCATTGCTGGATCTGATCGAGGTCCGCGACCTTCTCCTTCACGGCTGCGGCTGCTTCGACGAGACCCGCAAGCTCGGACTCCGTGAGTTCGACCTCAGCAACCTCTTCAACGCCATTGCGGCCCAGCTTCGCCATGACGCCGAGGTAGACATCGGAGATCCCGTATTGCCCGGTCATCCATGCGCACACCGGCATCTCCGCCCGCGAGTCCTCGACCACGGCCTTGACCATCGCCGCCGCCGCTGCAGACGGCGCGTAGTAGGCAGAACCCGTCTTGAGGTAGGCCACGATCTCAGCGCCTCCCTTGCGGGTCCGATCGACGAGCTCCTCGATGGTGGCCGCGTCGAGCGCATCACTGAGAGGTGTGTCCCCCACGGTGCAGAGCGATGGCACGGGGACCATGGTTTCGCCGTGGGATCCGAGCGTGACCGCCGTGATGTCGAGGACGTCGTGTCCCGTCGCCTCGCTGATGAAATGGGCGAAGCGGGCACTGTCGAGCATGCCCGCTTGGCCGAGGACCCGATGCTTCGGGAAGCCTGACACGTCTGCGGCGAGCGCCACCATCTGATCGAGCGGGTTCGTCACGACGATGATGACGGCGTCCGGCGAACGGGCCACGATCTCCTCGGTCACCGCCTTCACGATGCCGGCGTTCACCTCCAGGAGGTCCATCCGGCTCATGCCCGGTTTGCGAGGGAGGCCGGCCGTGATCACGACCACGTCCGATCCCGCAGTGTCGGCGTAGTCGTTCGTTCCCGTGACGAGGGTCCGGTAGCCGACGACGGGCCTCGACTGGTTCATGTCGAGGGCAAGGCCCTGAGGAAGGCCTTCGACGATGTCGGTCATGACGACCTCATCGACGATGTCCCACTCGGCGATGCGTTGTGCGGTCGTCGATCCGTACTTGCCAGCGCCTACGACGGTGACTTTGCTCATGCGCGCTCCTTCGAATCGCAGCCCCCACCCACTCGTGGCGGAGGCAGTTGGTGTCTTACATCCGATCGACGACGGCTTGGCCGAACACCGACGTCGGAACCTTCGTTGCGTCCGTCATCTGCCGTGCGAAGTCGTAGGTGACGATCTTGTCCGCGATCGCGGCCTCGACTCCCTTCACGATGAGGTCGGCCGCTTCGTTCCAGTCCATGTACCTGAACATCATCTCGCCAGAGAGGATCACGGAACCGGGGTTCACTTTGTCCTGGCCCGCGTACTTTGGCGCCGTGCCGTGCGTCGCCTCAAAGATGGCGTAGCCGGACTCGTAGTTGATGTTGCCGCCCGGGGCGATGCCGATACCGCCCACCTGGGCCGCGAGTGCGTCGGAGAGGTAATCACCGTTGAGGTTCATCGTGGCAATCACGTCGTACTCGGCCGGGCGCAGCAGGATCTGCTGCAGGAAGGCGTCGGCAATGACGTCCTGTACGAGGATCTTGTCACCGGCATCGCCGTTGCAGTCCTCCCACGACACGGCCACGTCTGAGAACTCGTCGCGCACCAGCTCGTACCCCCACTCGCGGAAGGCGCCCTCGGTGAACTTCATGATGTTGCCCTTGTGGACGATCGTGACGCTCTTGCGGTCGTACTTCATCGCATACTCGATCGCAGCCCTGACGAGCCGCTTGGTGCCGGTCTCGGAGATGGGCTTGATGCCGATACCCGAGTCATCCCGCAGATCCCAGCCGAAGTGGTCCGACAGGTAGGCAATGAGTTCCTTCGCCTCGGCGGTTCCCGCCTGCAACTCTTTACCGGAGTAGACGTCCTCCGTGTTCTCTCGGAAGATCACCATGTCGACGTCCTGGGGGCGCTTCACGGGCGAAGGCACGCCTTCATACCAGCGGACCGGGCGGAGGCACACGTAGAGGTCGAGGATCTGGCGGAGCGCCACGTTCAGCGAGCGGATTCCTCCCCCGACCGGCGTCGTGAGGGGCCCCTTGATGCCGACGAGGTACGTCCTGAACGCGTCGATCGTCTCGTCGGGGAGCCACTCACCGGTGGCATCGAACGCCTTCTGGCCCGCAAGGACCTCGAGCCACTCGATGGAGCGCTGCCCTCCGTATGCCTTTTCGACCGCGGCGTCGAACACGTTCTGCGCCGCCGCCCAGATGTCAGGCCCGATGCCGTCACCCTCGATGAAGGGAATGATCGGATCGTCCGGGACGACAAGCCCCGACTCGTGCTTGGTGATCGGCGTACCCATCAGTCCTACCTTCTCTCTTCTTTCGTTGGAACTTCAGTTGCGTCCGCCTGCCATCGCGGCACGGGCGAGCGACACGGTGTTTGTCAGGAGCGACGCCCGCGTCATCGGCCCGACCCCACCGGGGACCGGCGTGATCGCCGACGCGACATCCACGACATCATCGAACGCCACATCTCCTACGAGGCCGTCGTCGGTGCGGTTGGTGCCCACATCGATGACCACGGCCCCCGGCTTGACGAACTCCGAGGTGAACAAGCCCGGTCGGCCGACTGCAGTCACGAGGATATCGGCCTGTCGGCATGTGGCCGCGAGGTTCGGTGTCCTCGAATGTGCCTGGATCACGGTGGCGTCGGCGCCCTTTGCCCCGAGCAGAAGGCCCATCGGCTTGCCGACGAGGAAGCTCCTGCCGACCACAACCGCCGTCCTCCCCGCCGTTTCGATACCGTAATGGGAGAGGATCGTCATCACACCAGAGGGCGTGGCAGGAAGGGGCCCTGGGCGCCCGAGCACCATCTTTCCGAGGTTGTAGGGATGCAAGCCGTCTGCGTCCTTCGACGGGAGGACCCGCTCGACGGCGGCTTCACCGTCGAGTCCGTCCGGGAGGGGAAGTTGGACGATCATGCCGGTCACGTCGTCGCGGGCATTGAGATCGTCGACGGCAGCGAAGACCTCCTCCTGGGTGGCCGACCCCGGGAGTTTCACGTCGATGGAGACGATTCCGACCGCCTTGGCGTCCTTGTGCTTGTACGACACGTAGACATGGGAGGCCGGATCATCACCGACGAGCAGCGTGGCAAGGCCAATCGTGACACCCGCTGCGGCCATCTCCGCGACATCTTCGGCAACACGGGCCTTGACCGCCGCCGCAACTTCCCTGCCGTCGAGTATCTGGGCGCTCAATGTCGGAAATGCCTTTCGTCGGTGAACAGTAGGGCCATGTCATGGTCGCTCGCCGCTGCGATCACCTCATCGTCGCGGATCGACCCGCCCGGTTCGACGATCGCCGTCACGCCAGCCGCTGCGAGGGCATCAGGCCCGTCCCTGAACGGGAAGAAAGCATCGGACGCGCACACCGAGCCGGCGGCGCGATCCCCAGCCTTCACGATGGCCCGCTCGGCTGCCCCAACCCGGCTCTGGTCGCCTGCCCCGACTCCAACGGCGGCACCGTCCTTGACGAGCACGATCGCGTTCGACTTGGTGTGTGCGGCGATCACCCATGCCATCTCGAGGTCTCGGCGCTCGGCGTCGGTCGGCGTCCGCGCCATGGAGGACCACTCACCGATCTGCACGACATCCCGCTTCTGGACGAGATATCCATCGTCGATCGTTCGGAGGTCGAGGTCGAAGTCGGACGGAGGCCGTGCCTCGACGAGGCGGAGATTCTTCTTTCTCGCCATGACCGCCCTGGCGTCCTCGTTGGAGGAAGGCACGATCACGACTTCCACGAACTTGGAGGCGATCAGCTCCGCCGTGGGGCCGTCGAGGGGCTCGTTGAGTGCGACGATCCCTCCGAACGCCGAAAGCGGGTCACCGTCCCACGCCTTTTCGAACGCACCGGACATCGAATCCGCCGTGGCCGCTCCGCACGCGTTCATGTGTTTCAAGATCGCGACCGATCGGGGCGGGAGGTCGTGGACGAGCCTCCATGCGGCATCCGCGTCCGCATAGTTGTTGAAGGACATTTCCTTGCCCTGGACGATCGACGCAGTGGACCACCAACCCTCAGATGCCCTCGGCGCATACACGGCCGCGAGCTGGTGCGGGTTCTCGCCGTAGCGGAGGTCCCGGCGTTTCTCGAGAGGCAGCACGAGGCGATCAGCGCCATCTCGCTCGAGCCAATTGACGATCGCGGCGTCGTACTCGGCTGTTCGGAAGAAAGCTTCGCGGGCGAGCTCGAGGCGGAGCTCGCGCGTCGTACCCCCTCGTGCGATCGCCTGCAGTATGTCGTCGTAGCGGTCAGGAGAGACGACGGTTGCGACCCATTCGTGGTTCTTTGCCGCTGCCCGGATCAACGTGGGGCCGCCGATGTCGATGTTCTCGACGGATTCTGCGTGGCCGGCTCCCCCGGCAACGGTCCTCTCGAACGGATACAGGTTCACCACGACGAGCTGGAACGGCGTGATGCCGTGGTCCATCAACGTCGTGCGGTGGTCGTCGAGACCCAAGTCGGCGAGGATGCCTCCGTGGATCCTCGGATGGAGTGTCTTGACCCGCCCGCCAAGCATCTCAGGAGCGCCTGTCACGTCCTCGACCCTGATCACTGGGATCCCGGCGTCCTCGAGGTGGGCAGCCGTTCCCCCTGACGAGACGATCTGCACGCCCGCTTCGACCAATCCGACGGCGAAGGGCGTGAGCCCGCGCTTGTCCGAAACCGAAATGATGGCCCGGTCGATGGGAATCCTCGTCACGATGCCCGTCCTCCTCGCTTCCACACGACGTTTCGGCCGTCCACGTCCAACTCACCGGCTGCAAACGCAGCAACGACCTCGGGGAGCAGACGGTGCTCCACCTGCTGGATCCTGCGATGAAGGGTCACCTCATCGTCGCCTGCCTCGACGGGCACGCTCTCCTGGGCGATGATCGGCCCGTGGTCGACCTCCCTGTCGACGAAGTGAACGGTGACACCGGTCAGCGCAACGCCGTAAGCGAGCGCCTGCGGCACCGCGTGGGCCCCTGGGAAGGATGGGAGTAGCGATGGATGGATGTTGATGATGCGATTCGGGAACCGATCGATCGCCTCCGGTGCGAGGATCCGCATAAATCCGGCGAGGACGAGGCCGTCGACCGAGAACTCGTCTGCGACATCGCAGATGGCCGTCGTGAACGAGTCACGGTTGGCGTGATCCGACCACCGAACAACCCTTGACGGCGTTCCGGCGTCCTTCGCCCGATCGAGCCCTCCGGCGTCCGGTACGTCCGAGATGACGACCGCAATCGAGCAACCGAGCTCACCGCGCGCCTCGGCGTCGAGCAATGCCTGGAGGTTGGATCCACGACCGGACACAAGAACGGCAATGCGCGGCGCGTGGGTCATCTCGGCGGATTCTAGGAAGGGCACGTGCCCTTGCCCGAATCGGGAATGCGACCCCTATCCGAGCGCTTCCATCATCGCCGAACCCATGTCCGTCGGGGTCGGAGCGACGACCACTCCTGCCGATTCGAGGGCTTCGATCTTCGCCGCCGCCGTGCCCTTGCCGCCCGAGATGATGGCGCCGGCATGGCCCATCCTCTTGCCTGGAGGCGCGGACGTCCCTGCGATGAATCCGGCAACTGGCTTCTTCATGTTTGCGGTGATCCACTCGGCGGCTTCTTCCTCGGCAGTTCCGCCGATCTCACCGATCATGATCACGCCCTCGGTTGCGTCGTCCCGATTGAACAGGTCGAGGCAATCGACGAAATTCGTGCCGTTCACGGGGTCCCCGCCGATGCCGATCGCTGTCGTCTGCCCGAGCCCGTTCAGCGTGAGCTGATGGACCGCCTCGTAGGTGAGCGTGCCGGACCTCGATACGACGCCGATGCGGCCAGGCGTGTGGATGTAGCCCGGCATGATGCCGATCTTGCATTCCTTCGGTGTGATGACACCCGGGCAGTTCGGCCCGACGAGGCGCACGCCCCGCCCCTCGAGGAATCGCTTCGCCACCACCATGTCTCCAACGGGAATCCCTTCCGTGACGCAGATGATCAGCGGAACGCCGACGGCTGCCGCCTCCATGATCGCGTCGGCGGCAAACGGCGGCGGCACGTACACGACGGATGCCGTCGCGCCCGTGGCATCCACAGCGTCTTCGACCGACCGGAAGATCGGGACGTCGACCTCGTAGGTGTCGTCCCGGCCCTCGACGCCCGAGTGGTCGGTCTCGCCCGTGAAGGTCTCGGTCTGGCCAACCCGCGATGGGTGCACAGCACCCACCATCTGCGTTCCGTAGGCGATCGCCTTGTCCGTGTGGAAGCGGCCCGTCTTCCCCATGCCCTGCACGAGGACCTTCGTATCGGCGTTGACAAGCACGCTCATTTCGCCAGCTCCACGATCTTGACTGCCCCGTCCTTCATGTCATGAGCGCTCACCACGTTGAGCCCCGACTCATCGATGATGCGCTTCCCCAACTCGACGTTGGTGCCTTCGAGCCGCACGACGAGCGGCACGTCGAGCCCCACCTCGGTGACGGCGGCCACGACGCCCTCGGCGATCGTGTCGCACCGCATGATCCCGCCGAAGATATTGACGAAGATGCCCTTCACGGCCGGGTCAGCTGTGATGATCTTGAACGCTGCTGAGATCTGGTCCTTGTCGGCGCCTCCCCCGACGTCGAGGAAGTTGGCTGGCTCACCGCCGACGAACTTGATGATGTCCATCGTGGCCATGGCGAGGCCGGCGCCGTTGACCATGCAACCGATCGTGCCATCGAGCTTGATGAACGACAGGCCATACTCCTTGGCCATCGACTCCGCAGGGTCCTCCTCCGTCTCGTCCCTGAGGGCGACGACGTCCGGATGCCGGTAGAGGGCGTTCGCCTCGAACGACATCTTGCCGTCGAGCGCCATCACCTTCCCGTCCGTGGTGACGACCAATGGGTTGATCTCGACGAGGTCCGTGTCGAGTTCGACGGCGGCATCGGACAGCGCCTTCAGGAACTTCACGCCGTTGCGGTGGGCGTCGCCGTCGAGCCCGAGGCCCCAGGCGAGTGACGCTGCCTGGAAGTCGAGAAGCCCGAACGCAGGGTCGATCTCCTCCCTCAGGATCTTCTCCGGCGTTTCGTGAGCCACCACCTCGATCTCAGTGCCGCCTTCGGTTGAGGCCATCACGATGTTGCGGCTGGTTGCGCGGTCGAGCAGCACCGAGAGGTAGAGCTCGGTTGCGATGTCGATGCCCTGTTCGATGTACAACCGCGAGACGAGCTTTCCCTCGGGCCCCGTCTGGATCGTCACGAGCGTCGACCCGAGCATCGCCTCAGCGAGCTCGCGCACCTTGGCCTCTGCAGCCTCGATCCCTCCTTCGATTCCGTCGAGGACGACGTTGACGCCTCCGAGTTCGGGGTGCTCCTTGAAGGTGCCCTTCCCTCTTCCGCCTGCATGGATCTGCGACTTCACCACCACGACGGGGTTTCCCGATCGCTCGATGAGCGGGCGGACGGCGGCGACGGCCTCTTCGACCGTCGTCGCGACGGTCCCTTCGGGCACGGGAATGCCTCGCTCGGCCATCAGGGCCTTCGCTTGGTATTCATGGATCTTCACTGGTCCTCCTCGGGACGTCTCAATCGGGATCTTCGGTGTCATCGAAGTGGTCGTGCACCCACCGCTCGATCGTTTCGAGGGAGGTTCCGGGGCCGAATATCGGCGCGACCCCTGACTCGGCGAGCACCGGCACGTCCTTGTCAGGGATCACGCCACCGCCGAACACGACGATGTCGGACGCACCGCGCTTTTCGAGTTCCTCGACAACGCTCGGGAAGAGGGTGAGATGGGCACCGGAGAGGGCTGAGAGCCCGACGCCCTGGACACCTTCCGCAACGGCCGTATCAGCTATCTGGGCTGGCGTCTGATGGAGCCCGGAGTACACGACCTCGCACCCTGCGTCCCTGAGTGCCCGGACCACGACCTTTGCACCGCGGTCGTGCCCGTCGAGCCCCGGTTTTGCGATCAGGATGCGAACGGCCATGGTCGCAATCGTAGTGACGGGCCGAGGTGCAGCCCCTTACGGGATCACGCCCGGACGCGGCCTGAGATGAAGTCGCGGTACCAGCGACCGGACGCTTTCACGGTGCGATCGAGCGTCTCAGGGTCGACCCGGACGAGGCCGAAACGCATGTCGTAGCCAAGGGACCATTCGAAGTTGTCGAGCAGGCTCCACACGAAGTACCCGATGACGTTCACGCCGCTGTCGATCGCATCCTTCACCGCTGCGATGTGTTGTTCGATGTAGCGGATCCGCTCCGGATCAATGACCGCACCGTTGTCGTCGACCTCGTCCGGATAGGCCGCACCGTTCTCGAGCACGATCACTGGCAGGTCGGGAGCCCACCGCGCGACGCGTTGGAGCGTCCACGTGAGCCCTTCAGGCTCGACGCCCCATCCCATGTCGGTCAGCTCGCCGGGAGGGCGATCGAGGACCGCACCCTCGGCGCCGGGCCAGCTCGGCAGCGGCTCAATGCCGGCCCGGTGGCTGAAATGGTTGACGTTGTAGTAGTTCACCCCGAGGAAATCGATCGGCTCGAACGCCTCCCGTATCTCGGCCCCATCCACGAGGTCCGCGACGCCGAACCGGGCGGCCATCTGGCGGACGGCGTCTGGATATCGGCCGTGCAAAGTCGGCTCGGCGAACATCCCACTGTGGATGGCATCGGCCTGCGCGGCTGCCCGCACCGTCGCTGGCGCGTCATCGGACGGCCACGCCGGAATGAGGTTGAGGGCAATGCCGAAGCGATCTCGACGATCTGGCCGGGTCGACCGCATCGCACGAACCGCCGCGAAGTGCGCAAGGTTGAGGTGATGCGACACCGCGAAGGCGTCGGCTGGGTTCGTCGACCCCGGAGCGTGGACGCCTTCGCTGTACCCGAGGAACGCCGTGCAATGTGGTTCGTTGAGCGTCGCCCAATCAGTGACGAGGTCGCCCAAGGCCTCCTTCGCCACCGTCGCGTACTCGGCGAACCAACCAACGGACTCCGGGTTCAGCCATCCCCCGCGCTCATGGAGGGTGAGAGGAAGGTCCCAGTGGTACAGCGTTGCGAATGGGGTGATGTCGTGGGCGCGGAGTTCCTCGCAGAGGCGCCGGTAGAACGCGACGCCCTCGCTATTCACCGCGCCGACGCCACCGGGAAGGATCCGGGGCCATGCGATCGAGAAGCGGTATGCGTCAACGCCGAGGTCCTTCATCAGCGCGACATCCTCCCGGTACCTGTGATAGTGGTCCGCGGCGACGTCGCCCGTCTCGCCGTTGCGTGTCCTGCCGGACGTGTGGCTGAACTCGTCCCAGATCGAAGGTGACCTGCCGTCTTCGCTTGCCGCGCCCTCGATCTGGTATGCCGACGTCGCGACGCCCCACACGAAGGCGCTGGGGAAGTCCGAGCTCGAGATCCCCGGTTTGTTCTCGTCCACGACTCCTCCATGCGGCATCCTGCGAGACTGTGGAAGTGGACGGAACCGTACTCGACCTGAACCCCCTGATCGTCCTCGCCGGTTCGCTCGTCCTCATCGGCGCGGCGATCGGCATGTCCCTGTGGCTGCGCCTGCGGGTCGAACGGTCGATCGTCGAAGCAGCTCTCCGGGCGGCCATCCAACTGATCGCGGTCGGGTTCGTGCTGTCGCTCATCGTCGGGACCGAATGGGAGCATCTGCTCGCTCCCGCGTGGATCATCGCCATGGTGGCCATCGCAGCCGGTGTCGTGGCCCGCCGCTCGCGAAACAGGCGGATCGTGGTCCCCGCAGGCGCCGCCATTGGGGTGGCGACGACGCTCTCCCTTGGGGTCGTCTTCGGGTTGGGTGTCCTTCCAGCAGAGCCGATCCAGATGATCGTGATCGCCGGCATCACCATCGGGAACACCCTCGGTGCGACGGTCGTCGCCGCGGACCAGGTGACGAGACAGCTGACGGACGGCCGAGCGACCGTCGAGGGCCTGCTTGCGCTTGGTATCGACGCAAGACGATCCAGCAGATTCCTCGTGGCCGAGGCCGTGCGGGTCGCGCTCATCCCGCAGATCGAGCGAACGAAGGTGGTGGGGCTCGTGGCGCTTCCCGGCGCGTTCGCAGGTCTCCTCATCGCCGGCGTCGACCCATTCGACGCCGCGATCGTTCAGCTCGTCGTGATGTACCTCGTGGTCGGTTCGGTGGCGGTCTCCGCGTCGGTGGTTGCGTTCGTGACTGCCCGCTCCGCCTTCACGCCCGACCAGCGCCTCGCGACCTAGACCTTCTCGAGCGGAGCCCACGCAAGGAGGAGCCGCTTCGACCCGTGGCCGTTGAAGCTGACGACGGCCTCGGCTCGATCCCCCTCGCCGATGATGTCCGTCACGACACCTTCGCCCCAGTGGGAATGGCGGACGCGGTCCCCACGCTCGATGTCCGCGTCGGAAACGGTTGACACGGGGGTCCTCGCCTCCATGGTCGTCCGCCTGGTCCGCTTGGTACTCCGGATGAGGTGGTCAGGGATCTCGCCGAGGAACCTGCTCGCGCCGTTGAAGTTGTTCTGGCCCCAGAGGTTGCGGCTCCACGCCCTCGTCAGGAACAGGCGTTCCTCTGCTCGCGTGATGCCGACGTAGCAGAGGCGCCTCTCTTCCTCGAGCTCCGCAGGGTTGCCCAGGGACCGCATGTGCGGGAAGACACCCTCCTCGAGCCCCGTCATGAACACCGCTGGGAACTCGAGGCCCTTCGCGTTGTGGAGCGTCATCAGCGTGACGGCCGTGGTGTCAGCCATCGAGTCAACGTCTGTGACGAGGCTGATCGACTCCAGGAACATGCTGAGCTTCTCCGGCCCCTCGAGGGCGTTCCACTCGTCTGGCCCCATCGAGGCTGGCCCCACTTCCTCGAATTCCGCAGCGGCCGTCAGGAGCTCCTTGAGGTTCTCTTCGCGACCCATCGCTTCGACCGTGCGCTCGACACGGAGCATGTCGAGATAGCCGGTGTCGTTGAGGACCGCATCGACGGCGGCGCCCGGACCGGCCATCGCCTTGTCCGCAATACCGTCCATGACCGAGACGAACTCGAGGACCGCGTTCTGCGCGCGAGCCGTGAGCCCGTCGACTTCGCGAGCCCTCCGCAGTGCCTCGCTGAACGTGATCCGTTCCCTTTCGGCGAATCGATCGAGGTGGCCTATCGACGTGTCGCCGATCCCGCGCTTCGGCTCGTTGATGATGCGTTTCACGGACACCTGGTCGTCGGGGTTCACGACTGCTTTGAGATAGGCGAGCGCGTCCTTGACCTCCCGCCGGTCGTAGTACTTGAGGCCGCCCACGACCTGGTAGGTGACGCCGAACCGAACGAATATCTCCTCGATGACGCGGGACTGCGCGTTCGTGCGGTAGAAGACCGCGATGTCCTCGAGACTCCGGCCCCCGTCCTGCAATCGAGCGATCTCCTCGGCGATGAAGGCAGCTTCTTCCTGCTCGTCCTGCGCCTCGAAGACGACGATGCGGTCTCCGCTCCCCTCATCCGTCCAGAGCCGCTTCGCCTTGCGTCCCGCGTTGTTCGAGATCACCGCGTTAGCTGCGTCGAGGATGGTCTGCGTCGACCGGTAGTTCTGCTCGAGGAGCACGATCTTCGCGTCCGGATAGTCCTTCTCGAAGTCGAGGATGTTGCGCAGGTCCGCACCCCTGAACGCGTAGATCGACTGATCGGAGTCGCCGACGACGCACACGTTCTGGTGGGTGCGCCCCAGGAGGTTCACGAGCATGTACTGCGCCCGGTTGGTGTCCTGGTACTCGTCGACGAGGATGTAGCGGAACCGGTTCTGCCACCGCTCGAGCACGTCGGGAAAGGCTTGGAACAGCTCGACGGTCAGCTTCAGGATGTCGTCGAAGTCGACCGCGGAAGCCTCGACGAGGCGTTGCTGATACAACCTGTAGATGTCCGAGACCTTCTCGTGGTAGTACCCGGCATCCTGGGAGGCAAACGTCTCGTAGTCGACGAGCTCGTTCTTGGCATTCGAGATCACACCCTTGATCTGGCGCGGCGGGAACCGCTTCGGATCGAGGTCGAGATCCTTGATGCACATGGTGATCAGCCGGTTCGCGTCTGCGTCGTCGTAGATCGTGAAGGCAGACCGGTAGCCGAACCGGTGGATCTCCTGCCTCAGGATGCGGACGCACGCCGAGTGGAACGTCGAGACCCACATGTTCTGTGCAACGGGGCCGACGAGCGAGGCGACACGCTCTTTCATCTCCCCGGCGGCCTTGTTCGTGAATGTGATGGCGAGGATCTCGTACGGGGACACACCGAGGTCGCGGATCAGGTGCGCGATGCGATACGTGAGCACCCTCGTCTTGCCGGAGCCCGCGCCCGCGATCACAAGCAGTGGGCCCTCCGTTGCGGCGACCGCTTCACGCTGGGTGGGGTTCAGCGCATCGAGGAGGGGGTACTCAGGCATCGGCGGCGAGTGTACCGATGCGGGGTGTCGCGCTAATTCACGAAGATGAAATACCAGGCAACGAGAAGGACGAGGGCACCGGCCACGAGGAATCCCATGTGGAGAACCTTCTTGAACAACCACCATGCCACGGCGATGATGGCGACCACGACGAGAAGCGCGACAATGGACAAGGTGACCTCCGTTGTTCGGGTGCAGTCAGCCTACCTGCGGACTGTCAACTTGCGATGTCAGCCGAGGTCGGCCTGCCGGACGTGACCAGCTCGCGCAACGTCTCGACGAGCGCTCCCTTCGCGAAGTCAGACTTGTCGAAGATCGCGTCTGCGCCTGCCCGGTCGGCCCGTGCCCGGTCCTCCTCGTCGGCGACGCCCGAGAGCATCACGACGGGGATGTCGCCGTACCGCTGGCGGACCATGTGGATGAGAGCGACACCGTCCGCCCTTGGCATCGAGAAGTCGACGATGAGGGCATCCACCCTCGTCTTCGCGAGAGCAGCGAGTGCATCCGAGACGCTGCCAGCCGACACCGTCGAGAACCCATGCGACGCGAGCACGCCGGAAACGACTTGGCGGACGCCCTGGCTGTCATCGACGATCAAGACGGAATGGCCGCTTCCCTCCGGACCAGAATCGGTGTGCCGCATTCGGTCTGCGAGACGGCCTGAGTCCACCAGCATCACGGTCTCTCCTCCACCGAGAAGGGCTGCACCCGAAACAACGGTGGAGCCACTGAGGAGGGGTCCGAGATCCTTTGTCGACACCTCGGACACAGACAGCACCGCGTCGACCGCGATTGCGATCACGCCTGTCGGGCTCTTGAGGAACATGACCTGAGCTGGTGAGCCTTCGGAATCGAGGCCCGCAGCAGAAGCGAACGAGCTGTACGGAACTGCCTCGTCGCCCACCGCGATGGTGGTGCCCTCGGCGGTGTGGTCGACCGTGACGTCTGCGAGGTCGAAGACGTCGAGCACGGCGCTGTCCGGGATACCCCAGATACGCCCGCCTGCTGAAAAGATCCTGGCCCGCTGCAGAGCACGGTGCGCCGGAACGGTGACGACGAACGTCGTGCCACGGCCCGCGACGGTTTCGAGCGTCATTGTTCCGAACACCTCTTCGACGATCGCGGTGACTCGCGCGAGGCCGTCGCCGTCGCCGACGAACTCTGTCGCCCTCGCTGTCGTCGAGAACGAGGGCAGGTAGAGGATCGAGCGGAGTTCGTCGTCGGAAGGATGCCCCTCGACGAGCCCCTCCGCGAGCGCTCGTTCGCGCACGGCGGTCCAGTCGATACCGGATCCGTCGTCCTTCACCACGATCTGCACGTTCTGGTCGTCCCTGCTCAGGGAGACCTTCACTGCGCCCTCCGGTGTCTTCCCGAGGGCGAGACGTTGCTCCACGGGTTCGATCCCGTGCGCGACGGCGTTGACGACCAGCTGGCGGATGATCTCGCCGATGCGATCGACGAGCTGGCGGTCGACGAGCGTGTCGGCCCCATCGATGGTCAGGGCGATCTCCCTGCGCACACGCTTTGCGAGGTACTTGCTCAGCTGAGGAAGGGTGGCGATGACCGTCTCGACAGGCATCATCGTGAGGCCGAGGGCACCGGACTGAAGAGTCGCCGATGCCTTCCGAAGGCTCTCGAGCGCTTCGAGGGAGCCAGCGACTGCCCCGGTGGAGAGCGCCGAATTCGACTTCTGCAGGATGTCGGCAGCCTGGTTCACCGCTGACTCGACATCGATCCTCAACGCGGCGACGTCGTTGATGAGGCGGAAGAGCCGCCCCGCATTCACGGGAACGGACTCCTCCGCCGCCCAGGTCTCGACGGCGCCCAGCAGGCCGCCGAGGTCATAGGTGTCGTGCTCGCCGTCGACCAACGACGACATGTCGTCGACGAGGACGAGCTTGGGCGGTTCATCGAGCGCCGCGGACTCCTCGAGCGTGGCGATGCTGATGCTCGGCGCAGGCTCCACCTCAGCTGGCTTTGGTTCCTTGGCGTCTGCGTCCGTTGGCACGGGTGCCTCTGCAAAGGCGGATGACACGATCTCGTAGGTGATCACCGGTGTCGGAAGGCGGCCGTCTGGCCCGGGCTCGAAGATGAGGGCGTCCCACGCATCATCGTCAGCGATGGCGATGTCGCGATGTTCGTCGTCGTCCGATCCCACGTTCTCAGGATCCACGGCTGTTGAGTCGCTGCCGTCTCCGGTGGCGTCGTGCGCATCCGGCACAACGTCTTCGCCCGAGGCGGGGTCCGCGGATTCGTCGTCCCGTGTGGGCGCTTCCTCCAGCGTGGCGTCTTCCACGACGGGTTCATCCGGGACGTCCTCGGGCGCCGTTGAGTCGGCGCTGGCCTCGGTGTCCGAATCGTCTTCGTCAGCAAGGGGGTTCGGGAGCATCTCGAGCAGCTCCTCGTCGATCACAAGGGCCCTCACTGCGTCGATGGCGACCGAGATCGACCGCTCCTCACCCGAGAGCGCGCCTGGGATCGCTTCGGCGAGGTGCTGGAGCGTGCGGGCGAGCATCGACGACGGTTCGAGTCGGCCCTGCTGGATCCATCGCCACACGAGTTCTGAGGTCTCTCCGCCACGGGCGACGGCTTCGTATCCCATGACCCTGCCGGTGCCCTTGATCGTGTGGCCCTCGCGGAGCATCGTGCCAGCGACCTCCGACCCGGCTTCGCCGTCGGCCATCGCCCTCGCGCCTTCGATGAGCGACTTCGATCGCTCGTCGAGTTCGTCCTTGAAGAGCTTCTCGAGCTCCGGATCCTGAAGAATGTCCATTACGCCTGGAGTGGGGAAACTGCTGGGCCCACACAGCGATATCGACCCTTCCAGCACTGCGCTTGAGGGGTATGACTAGTGCCCTCTCACGCTTCCTTTTCCGGCGGCTGTCGGCCGGTCACTCCCACTCGATGGTGGCGGGCGGTTTCGACGAGATGTCGTAGGCCACCCGGTTGATCCCGGGGACCTCGTTGATGACCCGCGATGAGATCTTTGCAAGCACGTCGTGGGGAATCCGAGCCCAGTCGGCGGTCATCGCGTCATCGCTCGTCACTGCGCGGATGATGAGCGGATAGGCGTAGGTGCGGCCGTCACCTTGGACCCCGACGCTCCGGATCGCTGGCAGCACCCCGAACGACTGCCAGATCTCTCGGTAGAGGCCCGCTTTGCGGATCTCGTCGACGACGATCGCATCGGCCGCCCGCAGAATGTCAAGGCGCTCCTTGGTGATGTCGCCGATGATCCTCACCGCGAGGCCGGGGCCCGGGAACGGCTGGCGCCACACCATCTCCTCCGGCAAGCCCAACTCCTCGCCGACGGCGCGGACCTCGTCCTTGAAAAGGTCACGCAGGGGTTCGATCAGCTCGAACGTCATGTCGTCAGGAAGTCCGCCGACGTTGTGGTGCGACTTGATCTTTGCGGCATCCTTCGTCCCGGATTCGATGACGTCCGGGTAGAGCGTGCCCTGCACGAGGAACCTCGCACCTTCGATGCCCTCTGCGACCTCCTCGAACACCCTGATGAAGGTCTCGCCGATGATCTTCCGCTTCTCCTCGGGATCGGTGACGCCGCTCAGGGCGTCGAGGAAGCGTTCCTCGGCCTTGACATGGACCAGGTTCATCTTGAAGTGGTTGCGGAAGGTCTCCTCGACCTGGGCCGCCTCCCCTTGGCGCATGAGGCCGTGGTCCACGAACACGCACACGAGCTGGTCGCCGATGGCCTTGTGGACGATCGCCGCCGCGACCGACGAGTCGACCCCGCCTGAGAGGCCGCAAATGGCAACACGCTCCCCGACGGCGTCCCTGATCGCGTCGACCGACTGCTCGATGATGCCGACATGGGTCCACGTCGGGCGAGCGCCGCAAGCGTGCCAGAGGAACTCTTCGAGGATCTGCTGGCCGTGGTCGGTGTGGGCGACCTCCGGGTGGAACTGGACGCCGTACATCCCCCTGCTGGCGTTCTCCATCGCTGCGACGGGTGCTTCTTCTGTCGACGCCGTCACCACGAACCCGTCGGGGGCTTCCGCAACGGCGTCGTTGTGGCTCATCCACACCTGCTGCGTGGTTGGCTGGCCGACGAAGAGACGAGACGCCCCTGGAGTGACCTCGAGGGTGGTTCCTCCGAATTCTGAACCGCCGGTGTTCGAGACGGTGCCGCCGAGGGTCTTGGCAAGCACCTGATGTCCGTAGCAGATGCCGAGCACGGGGATACCGAGATCGAGGATGTCGGGGTCGAGGTCGTATGCGTCCTCGGCGTACACGGATGCGGGTCCTCCCGAAAGGATGATGCCCACCGGGTCCTTGGCCGCCACCTCAGCAGCGGTGACATCCCTGGGGACGATCTCTGAGAACACGCGGGCCTCTCGGACGCGCCGAGCGATCAGCTGCGCGTACTGCGCTCCGAAGTCGACGACGAGGACCCTGTCGAAGTCCCCTTGCGATGCGTGGCCTGACGTACTCGACGTGGCCATCAACCCATCCCGACGCCCTGGGATCGCTGGAGCTGCTTGCCCTCTGTCTGGAGCGCCGGGGCGATCATGACCTCGGCCTTCTGGAACTCCTTGACGGTCGCGTAGCCGGTGGTGGCCATCGACCCGCGAAGCCCGCCGAAGAGGTTGCGCCTTCCGTCGTTCTCGTGCGCCGGACCGAGAAGGATCTCTTCGAGGGAACCAAGGATGCCTGTCTTCACGCGCGATCCACGGGGAAGCGTCGGGTGGAAGGTCGCCATCCCCCAGTGGTAGCCGCCGGTCGGTGACTCGGTCGACGCGGCAATGGGCGAACCCAGCATCACTGCGTCAGCGCCGCATGCGATCGCCTTCGAGACGTCACCGCCGGTACGCATGCCTCCGTCGGCAATCACGTGCACGTAGCGGCCCGTCTCCTCGAGGTAGGCGGAGCGTGCTCCGGCGGCGTCTGCGATCGCGGTCGCCTGGGGAACGCCGATTCCAAGCACGCCGCGGGTCGTGCATGCTGCACCCGGGCCTACGCCCACGAGCACGCCGACCGCGCCGGTGCGCATGAGGTGGAGGGCACCGGAGTACGAGGCACATCCGCCAACGATGACGGGGAGTTCGACGTCGCGGATGAACTTGAAGAGGTCGAGCGGGGCTTCCCTGGATGAGACATGCTCCGCAGAAACGACCGTGCCCTGGATGACGAGCACATCGAGCCCGCCAGCCTTGGCGTAGTCGACGTACTTCGCGACGTTCGGCGGGGTGAGGGATCCACAGGTCACCACGCCTGCGTCCTTGATCTCACGTATGCGCTGGGTGATGAGTTCGGGGATCACCGGGGCCGAGTACATCTCCTGCATGCGGCGGGTCGCCTTCTCGTTGTCGAGCTCAGCGATCTCCTCGTAGACGGGGATCGGATCCTCGTAGCGAGTCCATAGGCCCTCGAGGTTGAGGGCTGCGAGGCCACCGAGCCTGCCGATCTCAATCGCAGTCGCCGGTGTGACCGCGGAATCCATGCCGGATGCCATCATCGGGAGGTCGAACGTGAACGCGTCGATCTCCCACGACAGGTCGACATCCTCGGGGTCCCTGGTCCTGCGTGACGGCACGATTGCGATGTCGTCGAAGCCCCACGCCCGACGACCGGACTTCGCCATCCCGATCTCAATTTGCACGAAGGAACCTCCGGAGCGCCAAAAAAGGAAGGGTAGTCACTCCCCTGCCCATGCGGGCTGGTGCCTCTCGCCCGATACGGGGTTGGTGTCAGTCCTTGGCCATCGGGTCGCCGACCTGGCCGTCGATCGCCTCGCGGATGAGATCCGCGTGGCCGAGATGGCGTGCGTACTCCTCGATCAGGTGAACGAGCACCCACCGGAGCGAGTAGCGAACGGGTCGCTCGCGGGGCCCGACGTCGTCGAGGTCCATTTCGGCGTAGATCGCTTCCGCTTCCCCGACCTCGGACCAGAACCGTTCGAGCGCGCTGTCGATCGTCACATCCGATGAAGGATGGAAGTCGGCGTCTCGATCATCCCTGCTGGAGTAGATCGCGGAAGTGGATCGCCCCGCGAGCCCTCGCTGCGACCATCCGCGCTCCACATCGGTGAGATGGCACACGAGTCCGAGCAGTGTGAGATCGCTGGGAGGGCAGGTCGCCTCCCTTGCTGCCGCTTCACTGACGCCGCGCACCTTGAACTCGAGGAACTTGCGCTGGTGCTGGAGGAATCCGAGCAGCGTGGTGCGTTCGTCTGACTCCGCGAGCTCATCCTTGGGCCACCTCGGCATTCGAGTCTCCTCAGAACCGCTTCACACCTGTCGCGGCACGCACGAGGTCCATGGTGGCCGCCGCCATCTCAGCGCCCTTGATGCCCGACGCGTGGAGCACGGCACGCACGTCGCCATCGTCGAGCGCGTCATGCGCCTCTTTGATAGGGGCCAGCTCCTCGATCACTACATCGGCAACGGCGTCCTTGAAGATGCCATACCCCGTATGCGCATACTCGTCAACGAGGTTGTCGATCGAACGCCCGGTGCAGGCGGACATGATCTCCAGGAGGTTCGAGATGCCGGGCTTGTCCTCCCGGTCGAATCGCACCTCAGGGTCACTGTCGGTGACGGCAGACCGAATTCGCTTCCGGATCACATCGGGCTCGTCAGTGAGGTCGATCCGGGATTTCTCCTGTGGATCGGACTTGGACATCTTGTCGGTCGGATTGGTGAGCGACATCACTCGTGCGGAGGTCTCCGGGATGTAACCCTCTGGGATCGGAAAGATCTCACCGAACCGGTTGTTGAAGCGCTCCGCGAGATCCCTCGTCACTTCGATGTGTTGGCGCTGGTCGTCCCCGACCGGCACGAGGTTCGCGCGGTAGAGAAGGATGTCGGCGGCCATCAACACGGGATACGAATACAGGCCGAGGTTCGGGCTCGCGCCCCTCGCCGTCTTGTCCTTGAACTGCGTCATCCGGTTGAGCACACCCATCGGCGTCATCGCGCCGAGGATCCAGGCGAGCTCAGCGTGCTCGGGTACCTGCGACTGGTTGTACAGAAGCGACCGATCGGGGTCGACACCGAGAGCGATCAGCACCTTGGCCGTCTCGATACGGGCCGCTGCCAGCTCAGCAGGGTCGTACTCCACGGTCATGGCATGAAGGTCCACGATGCAGTAGATGGTGTCGTACTCGTCCTGGAGGCGCGCCCAGTTCCTGAACGCTCCCAGATATCCGCCGAGGTGCATGTTCCCGGTCGGTTGGACACCTGAAAAGATTCGGGGTCGGGTCTGGTCCGCCACCAACGCTCCTCCGTCGCAATCGCTTCGGACAACGATACGGAAGGCCACGCCCAATGCCCGGCCCACACGCACCGGCACGAGGTGTGGCATCCTTCGTATGCGAGCCAAGGAGTTGCATGCCGCGCCCATTCACCGCCGAGGACCTCTGGTCGCTGAAACGAGTAGGCCAGCCGGAACCTGTTCCCGGGACGAGCGTGTGCGTGGTGCCCGTCGTGCACTACACGGACGAGGGCAAGGCCCATTCGACCCTGTATCTGGTCGACCGTGACGGGATGACGACCCGCCTGACTTCGGCAACGCGGTCCAGTTCATCGCCGATGCCTTCCCCGTCCGGGGACCGGGTGGCGTTCATCGGCTCGGAGGGCGATGACCCGGGGCAGGTGTACGTGATGCGCCTGGACGGCGGAGAGGCTGAGAAGGTCAGTGATTTCCCGCTCGGCACTGCAGCCGTGCAGTGGGTGCCGGGGCGTAACTCCCTTGTCGCCGTGGTTCCGGTGTTCCGCGATCACCTGAGCCTCGATGCCACAGCCGAAGAGAAGGAGCGCCGCGAGGGCAAGACGCTTCCCGTCGCGACCGAAGACCGCTTCTATCGCTACTGGAAGCGGTGGATCGCTGGCTCGACGCTGCACCACCTCGTGCGCATCGACCTCGACTCCGGCGATGCAACGGACATCACCCCCGGCCTCGACCGGCTGATCGGCCTCGAGGAACTGGGCTCTCGCTTCACGATCGATCCGACGGGTACGACGATCTACGCGTTGGTCGACGCCAACGAACCTGCATGGGAGGAACAGTCCTATGCGATCCACTCGGTCCCCGTCGACGGCGGTGAGATCGAACGACTCCCGACCGGCGAAGCGGTGAACCATCATCGGCCGAAGGTGTCACCCGACGGCGAGACGCTGCTCTATGGCGCACAGTACGAACACGCCTTCTACGCGGATCGCGTGCGACTCATCTCCCATCATCTCCCGACGGGTTCCGAGACCGTCCTCACGCCCGACTGGGATCGCTCGGCGGGTGGGTGGGAGTTCGTCGGCAACGACGGCGTCGTATTCCATGCGCAGGACGAGGGGCATGTTCGCCTCTACACGATGCCGCTCGACGGCGGCACCCCCACGCCGCAGACCTCGACGGGTTCGAACCACGGGCCCCGGGCCGGTGTCGGCTGCTACTGGCATCGCTCCGAGTCGATGGCGCGGCCGCCCGAGGTTGCCTACACATGCGGCGGTCACACGACGATCGCGTCCACGTTCAACGACGAGGCGCTCTCCGAGTTCAAGATGCGACCGGCCGAAGAGATCCGCTTCGAAGGGGCAGACGGCCATCAGATCCAGGCGTTCGTGGTCGTGCCGCCGGAATTCGATTCGAGTGAGAGGTGGCCGTTGCTCCAGAACGTGCACGGCGGCCCGCACAACGGGGTGATGGACGACTGGCACTGGCGGTGGAACACGCAGGTGATGGCCGCGGCCGGCTACGTCGTCATGTCGGTGAACTTCCACGGATCCTCCTCGTTCGGCGACGAGTTCACGCGGAGCATCCGCGGCAGCTGGGGCGACCAACCGGCGAAGGACATCGACGCCGCGAGCGACCACATGATCGGCCTCGGATACATCGACCCGGATCGCATCGCGATCGCAGGTGGCTCGTACGGGGGATATCTCGTCTCATGGATCACGACGCAGACAGACCGGTACGCAGCGTCCATCTGCCACGCGGGCGTGACCGACCTCCTCGGCCAGTGGGCATCCGACCTGACCGAGGGCCGGGCAGCCGCGGTCGGCGGCGTGCCGTGGGAGGACATGGACGCGGTTCTGCGGTGGTCCCCGATGGCGCACACCCACGACATCACAACGCCGACCCTCGTCATCCACGGCGAACTGGACTACCGCGTCGTCATCACACAGGGACTCGTGCTCTACGGCACCCTCAAGGCCAAGGGCGTCCCTGCGAGGCTCGTCTACTACGGGGACGAGGGCCACTGGATCGAAAAACGCGACAACGCCATCCACTGGTGGGGCGAGTTCCTCGGCTGGCTCGACCGCTGGATCGGCACGAGCGGCGACGCCTAGGCGAACTCGTCGATGAGGTCCCAGAGCGCGTCGATGTGCCGCTGACCCGTGTACGTCTGTCCGATCGACACCCTGATGAAGGCGGTGCCGTCGACCTCGGATGGCGTGACGGCCACCTTCCCCGAATCATTGAGTGCAGCAGCAAGGGTCCTGGTCGTGTCGTTCCCGTCGACGTGCCTGAAGCACACCAGTGCGAACGGGTGAGGAGCGAACAGCTCGAACCTCGGATCGGATTCGATGCGGCTGGCCAAGTCGTCCGCCATGGCGACGTGGGAACGAACGAGGTCGCGGAGTCGCTGGGCCCCGTAACTCCGGATCACCCACCACAACTTCAGGGCTCGGAATCGCCGACCGAGGGGCACATGCCAGTCGCGATAGTCGATCACCTGACCCTCGTCGGTCGCGGCGTTACGCAGGATTGGGGGCAGGATGCTGAGCGCTTCCATCAGCGGTGCTCTGTCGGCTACCCACAGCACGTTGCAGTCGAAGTTCACGAGCATCCATTTGTGCGGGTTGAACGTATAGCTGTCGACCCTGTCGAGCGCTGGCTGATGGACCCGGAACTCCTCACACAGCATTGCGGTCCCTGCATACGCCGCGTCGACATGGTGCCACAGGTCGTGCTGCCCGGCGATGTCGGCGATCTCGGGAAGGGGGTCGACGGCAGTGGTCGCTGTTGTTCCTACGGCCGACACCACGGCGATTGGCAGCAGGCCCGATTCAATATCCGATTCGATTGACGCTCGTAGCGCTCCCGGGTCCATGGCGAACGCTTCGTCGGCAGCGATCTTGCGGCAATGGCCGATCCCGGCGACGGTGCAGCCCTTCTCTATCGAGAAGTGCGCCTGGTTCGACACGTAGACGACCATGTTCTCCGAACGGGCTCCTTCCCGCTTCCGGCGCCGGGCAACGACGAGCGCAATATGCGTTGCGTCTGACGCGCTCATCTGGATGACGCCGCCTCCGGGCCCTTCACTCCTCCATCCGTGTGGGAGGCCCATCAGATCGACGAGCCAATCGAGCACCCTCATCTCGATCTCGGTGGCGGCAGGCGAGGTGGACCACAGCATGCCCTGCAGCCCAAGCCCCGCTGAGACCATCTCGGCGAGGATCGAAGGCGGGGACGCGTTCGCGGGGAAGTACGCAAACCAGCTCGGCGACTGCCAGTGGGTGACACCTGGCATCACGACGCGGTCGAGGTCCTCGATCAATGCCTCGAACGGCTCCCCTTCCTCGGGTGCCCTCTCCGGCAGCATTCGTGCGATGTCACCGGGTGCGACCTGCGACATGACGGGGAAGTCCTCGACGCGCTGCTGGTATTCGGCGAGCCAGTCGATGAGGGCATACCCGTGGCGGCGGAACTCCTCAGGAGACATGTGAGGACTGTCGTGCTCCGTCACCGAATACTCACTTCGCGGGTCTGAGGTAGGTGAGCAGGTCCCTGACCATGAACGCGGTGGCTCCCCACAGGATGCCCTCGTCGAACTCGAAGAACCACAGGCTGTGTCCGAACCAATCTCTCTCGACCCAGCGGTCGTCGTCGAGGAGATCGGTCAGCTTCGGCTCGATGATCGCTTCGACCTCCCTCGGATCGGGCACCAGACTCGCCGGACGATTGATGCGGGCGACGACGGGCACGATCGGCCGCGTCCTGTCGCGCGTCGTCACCGGATCGAGGCCACCGATGATCTCGATCACCGCGTCCCGCGGAAGGGCGATCTCCTCCCATGCCTCGCGCATCGCCGTCGAGATCGGCTCTTCGCCCTCCTCGCGGTGCCCTCCGGGGAACACGACGTCGCCTGGGTGGGTCGGCATGTGGTCCGGCCGCTTGGTGAGCACGACGCGCACATCGCCGTTCTCGTCCTCGTACAGCGGCACCAGAACAGCGGCCTGCGAACCAGGTGGATCGGTCACCGGCGGGAGTGCTTCGAGGAGGGCCCACATGTCCATCCGAACGAGCATAAGCGGATAGGCTGGCGTCGATGGCGACCGCAATCCACAGTCATCCGAGGCTGTCGCGCCGACTGCTCCTGAGGCCGTTCAAGCGGCGGGACGTCGCATCCCTCCACGAAGCCATCGACGTCTCGATCGCCGACCTCCAGCCGTGGCTCCCGTGGGTCAGCGGCTACGACCGTGGCAGCGCGCAGCGCTTCGTGAGGGAGTCCGTGGCAGCGTGGGCCGAGCACCGCGCCTATGACTTCGCGATCCGGCCGCTCGATCAACCGGAGCGTCACCTCGGCAACGTCTCCATCTGGCACACGTCGGTGCAGAACGACATCGGCGAGATCGGCTATTGGATACGCTCGGACGAGGTCGGCCGCGGCTACGGCAGGGAGGCCACCACGATGGCCGTGCAGATCGGTTTCGAGGAGCTCCACCTCCACAAGGTCCAGCTCCGGATCGCCGTGGGGAACATCCGATCCGAGCGCATCGCCGAGCGGCTGGGCTTCACCAACGAGGGCACCCTACGCGACGAGGTGAAGGTCGACGGGCGCTGGCTCGACCACACCGTGTGGTCCCTGCTCGAGGCAGAGTGGTGGCCACAGCGGGACCGCCACCGCGCCGAGGGCACCATCGCCTGACAATCGCTGTTTACACAACCCGACGGTCGGGGAGACAATGGTGGTGTCACGATCGGAGGACAAGTGCATCGAGACATCACAATCGAAATCGGCATCGACGAGGACGATGCAATGACGCTCGTCCATGCACAGCTCGATCTGCGCGGTGACATCTTCGATGCGACCGGCAGGGCCAAGCGCAACCCGGACGACAGGAATGTCCCGGTGATCGGCGAGGAACTCGCGCTCGCCAGGGCCCTAGCATCGCTCGAGGAACAGATCGTCGACCGCGTGTACGAGCTGATCGACGAGGCGGTCTATTCCGACGAGATGGTCGACGAGGACGACGACCTGGAATAGCAGATGGGGCGCCCCGTAGGACGCCCCATCTCGCAGATAGCTTCGACTTCGGTTAGAAGTCCATGCCTCCGCCGTGTTCGTGGCCGCCAGCTCCTGCCGGGGCATCTTCCTTCTTTTCTGCGACGAGCGCTTCCGTCGTGACGACGAGCGCAGCAATCGACGCAGCGTTCTGGAGCGTGGAGCGGGTCACCTTGGCGGGATCGATGATGCCCGCCTTGATGAGGTCCTCGTACACGCCCGTCGCTGCGTTGAAGCCGATATTGCCGGACTCGGCCTTGACCTTGTCGACGACGACGCCGCCCTCGTAGCCAGCGTTGACCGCGATCTGGCGGATCGGCGCCTCGAGCGCGCGGCGAACGAGCTGACGACCGGCCTTCCAGTCATCGCTCTTGCCGCGAAGCTTGTCGACCGCTGCGGCCGAACGGAGCAGCGCGACGCCGCCACCGGGCACGATGCCCTCTTCGACGGCCGCACGGGTCGCCTGGATGGCGTCCTCGATGCGGTGCTTCTTCTCCTTGAGCTCGACCTCTGTCGCGGCGCCGACCTTGATGACCGCAACGCCGCCCGAGAGCTTCGCAAGGCGCTCGGAGAGCTTCTCACGGTCCCAGTCGGAGTCCGAGTTCTCGATCTCCTGGCGGATCTGCTTGACACGGGCCGCCACGTCGGATGCCGATCCGGCACCCTCGACGATCGTCGTGTTGTCCTTGGTGATGACCACCTTGCGAGCGGTACCGAGCATGTCGATCGTCACGCCGTCGAGCTTGAGGCCAACCTCTTCCGAGATGACCGTCGCACCCGTGAGGATGGCGATGTCCTGGAGCTGGGCCTTGCGACGCTCGCCGAACCCCGGAGCCTTGACGGCGACCGAGTTGAACGTGCCCCGGATCTTGTTGACGACGAGCGTGGCGAGTGCCTCGCCCTCGACATCCTCAGAGATCACGAGCACCGGCTTGCCGGTCTGCATGACCTTCTCGAGCACCGGCACGAGGTCCTGGACCGAACCGATCTTCTGGTTCGCGATCAGGATGTACGGGTCGTCGAGAACCGCTTCCTGGCGATCAGCGTCAGTGATGAAGTACGGCGAGATGTAGCCCTTGTCGAACTGCATGCCCTCCGTGAACTCGAGGTCAACGCCGAACGTCTGGCTGTCCTCGACCGTGATCACGCCCTCGTTGCCGACCTTCTGCATCGCGTCCGCGATGTTTTCGCCGATCGTCATGTCTGCTGCGGAGTTCGCGGCGACGTAGGCGATCGAGTCGCGGTCGTCGGAGCCGACAGGGATGGCGAGCTCGGCGATCGAGGCCACGACCGCGGTCACGGCCTCCTCGATGCCACGACGCATCTCCATCGGGTTCGCACCAGCGGTGACGAGACGGAGCCCGTCGGTCACCATCGCCTGTGCGAGCACGGTTGCGGTCGTCGTGCCGTCACCGGCGACGTCGTTCGTCTTGTTCGCTACTTCCTTCGCGAGCTGGGCGCCCATGTTCTCGTAGGCGTCCTCGAGCTCGATTTCCTTCGCAATGGTGACACCGTCGTTCGTGATGGTGGGTGCGCCCCACTTCTTCTCGAGCACGACGTTGCGCCCCTTCGGGCCTAGCGTCACCTTGACGGTGTCGGCGAGCTTGTCGACGCCTGCCTGAAGCCCGCGACGGGCCTCATCATCAAAGTGGATTTCTTTGGCTGCCATGTGGGAAGTCCCTCCTAGCCCAAGACGGCCAGCACGTCACGGCTCGAGAGGATGAGAAGTTCCTCGCCGTTGTGCTTGACCTCGGTGCCGCCGTACTTCGAGTAGAAGACGACATCACCAACGTTGACGTCGACGGGAACGCGCTCCCCGTCCTTGAATTCTCCCGGCCCGACGGCAAGGACGTCGCCCAGCTGGGGCTTCTCCTTGGCCGTGTCCGGAATCACGAGTCCACTCGCGGTGCGAGCTTCATCTTCCTCCCGGGGCTTGACCAGAATGCGGTCGCCCAAAGGCTTCAGATTCATCCGACTCTCCTTTTATCGGTTAGCAGTCGGTCGTTACGACTGCTAATGATACCAAAGATTCTGGCAGTCGGAACGGGTGAGTGCTAACGATCTTTGGCGGGTCGGATCCGCGCTATCGGGCGAGGACGCGCCCGAGGTCTGCGCCCTCGATCATGCCTACGACGACACCCTCGTCGACGACGACCGCACGCCGACTTCGACCTGCTGGACGCATGAGAAGCGTGTCAATCGGCTCTTCGGCACCGACGCAGTCGGCGGGCCCGATCGCCGTCATGACCCTCCTCACTTGCGTCGATGGCCACCGCGATGGTGCGATGGCTTCGATCTCGTCCTGACCGACGACGCCGACGACGCGACCGTTCTCTTCCACAGGGAGCGAACGGAGTCGCGGGCCCATCGAGTACCAATCGAGGAGCTGCGAAACCAACATCGAGCCTGGAATCGCCACGGAAACAGGGCGCATCGCGTCGGCAGCGACGAGCCCGTCGAAGGTAGCGGTCAGCTCCTCGCGGCGGCCGACGGACCTCGCGGCCGACGAGAGGAACCATCCGCCGAGGCCGACCACGAGGCCGATCAGATACGCGTTGAACAGGAGGTACAGCCCAGCGCCGACGAGAACGAGGCCAAACGTGCCCCCGATGCGGGAGACGACGACCGTCGCCCGGAGCCGACTCCGCTCCCCCATCGAGAGGAGACCCCGAAGCACCCTGCCGCCATCGAGCGGGAACCCGGGTACGAGGTTGACGGCACCAACTGCCGCATTCGCAAGGGCGAGTGCCCCTGCTGCCCGTCCCATGGCGACGTCGAGGCCGATCTGGCCACCGAGGAACCAGAATCCCCCCGCGAGGGCAAGGGACGCGACCGGGCCCATCACGGCAACGAGTACCTCGACGCCCGGAGACGGCCTTCCCTCGATGACGCTGTAGCCACCGAAGATGTACACGCGGATCGAACGGACCTTCAGACCGAGCGACCTCGCGACGACCGCGTGGCTCCCTTCGTGGAAGAGCACGCAGAGCACCATCAGCGCACCCGCGACCGCCGCGACGATCCAGTCGGTTTCTGCTCCGACAGCGACGTTCATCCTGATGTCGACGAGGACGATGCCCGCAAAGAGCAATGCGAGGACGAGGGCGGATGCGTCTGCCACCACCTCGGCGCCGCGGAACCGGAAGAGGCGCATCCCGACGCTCATGCGCCGAGCCTCAAGCCCGGATCGACATCGCCCCGAAGGTCATCTCCCTCGTGCCCGGCGTTCAGACGGTCGACCGCGACGCCAGCAATCATGGCCCCGTTGTCCGTGCACAGGCTCGTCTCGGGGATGAACAGCCCCACGCCTCGGCGGTCCGCTTCCTCCGCGAAACGCTCACGCAACCGGCGATTCGCCAGCACGCCGCCCCCACCACCCACGCGCTCGACGCCGGTCGCTTCCACCGCGTTGAAGGTCTTTTCGACGAGTACGTCCACGATCGCTTCCTGGATCGATGCAGACACGTCGGCCCTCTCGGGGAGCGTTCCCTCATCCTTCGCCTTCTCGAGATAGGTGACGACCGAGGTCTTGAGCCCCGAGAACGAGAAGTCGAATGGCCTGTCCTTGAGCGCCCGCGGGAAATCGACCGCGGTCGGGTCACCCTCGGTCGAATCACGGTCGATCGCGGGCCCGCCGGGATAGCCGAGGCCCATGAACCGTGCGAGCTTGTCGAACGCCTCGCCTGCCGCGTCATCGATCGTGCCTCCGAGCACCTCGTAGTCGCCCCATCCCTTGACGTGGACGATTTGGCTGTGCCCGCCGCTTGCGAGGATCACGACGGCCGGCGGCTCGTACTCGTCGAAGGACAGTCGAGGCGCCATCAGATGCCCCTCCATGTGGTCGATTCCGAACACCGGCACGCCGAGGCTGTACGCGAGTGACTTCCCGAACGCGAAGCCGACCATGAGTGCGCCGACGAGCCCTGGGCCCCTGGTCACGGCAACCGCGTCGAGCTGATCCGGGTGTATGCCTGCGTTCGTGAGCGCCTGATGGGCAAGGGGCCTTATCGCCTCGACGTGCGCACGGGCTGCCACCTCGGGCACCACCCCGCCGAACCGTTCGTGCATCTCCACCTGCGAGGCGAGGACCGAACTCCGAACACTCATTCCTTCGAGAACCGCGACCCCGGTCTCGTCGCAGCTCGTCTCGATTCCGAGCACCAGCGGACCGCTCATACCGTGGCCTCCGTCGTCTCGGCGATCGAGTCGAGGCGCTCCCGGTAGTCAGCCGAGTCGATGTCCGTCGCCCACATCACCACCGCATCCTCGTTGAGGTAGTAGTTCTTCCGCCTCCCCACAGTCGTCATGCCGAATCGCTCATAGAGGCGCTGTGCCTGTGCATTCGACTCCCTGACCTCGAGGGTGAGATGGCGGGCACCGGCAGCCAGGACCGCGTTGATGAGGGACACCATGAGGCGTGTGGCGATCCCTCGCCCCCGCATCTGTGGCACAACAGCGATGGTGGTGACGTGCGCGTCGTCCTCCACGATCATCACACCGGCATAACCGACGAGGTCGCCGCTCTTGTCCTCCGCCACGACGTAGGTGCGGCGAGGCGCGCCGAGTTCCTCCTTCAGGACGCCGATCGACCACGGAGACTCGAACACGTCGGACTCGATGTTCGCGACGGCGGGCACATCGGAAGGCTTCATGGGGCGAAGGGACACTTGGCTCATTCGGGCCACGCCCCCTCGGAACGGAAGGCGGTCCAGTTGATGTCGACGTCTGGCTCGCGCATGTACATCGGGCGGACATCGTCTGCGTCGGTGAGGTTGCCCTTGTTGGCGCGCATTGAAGCGATCTCGAGCATCGTCTCGGCTGACGGATACCGTGGCCTCCCCCATCGGACCCTGTGGAGGCCCCTACGTGCCTCTTCTGGCATCGCTTGCCAGTCTCCGACGACGAGCGCGTCCTGGCCTTCGGACTCGAGGAGCGCCTTGAAGTCGTACGGGTTCACGACCTCCGGTGTCCCGTCGGGAGCAACTCCGCCGGGCAGCGGCTGGAAGGGCGCCACGGCGAACTGGCCGCGACGCATGTCGACGACCGGCCATATTCGGCGTCGACCGGTCGCTGCCCTCAATGCAATGACGGTGAGCGACGACATCGTCACCATCGGAGCGCCGATTGCTGCCGCAAATGCCTGGGCCGTAGCGATCCCGGCACGGAGC
>QJWC01000058.1 GCA_003235475.1 Acidimicrobiia bacterium
ACAGAGCCGGAGGCGGGATTTGAACCCGCGACCTACGCATTACGAGTGCGTTGCTCTACCCCTGAGCTACCCCGGCGGATGGTCCGGTCGAAGCGACCTGACACCGGTCGGGATGGTAGCGATGCCTTCATCGAAGACATACCTGGGAATCAGCCAAACGCCTCTGCCAAAGCCTGGCGAACGGTCGTCGATGTGAACTCGAATCCTGCTTCGACCAACTTCGCGGGAGCGACCCGGAGCGACCCGTAACCGAGGGACTCGGCCATCTCCTTGCCGAGCCTGATGTCCAGCGCGAACTTCGGCACCGGAACGACGGTCGGCCGCTTCAGGACCTCACCGAATGCCTTCGTGAACTCGGCATTTCGCACCGGGTTCGGTGCGACGAGGTTCACCGGGCCCGAGAGGTCGCTGTCGATCAGGAACATCAAGGCCCGGATCTCGTCGCGCATCGAGATCCAGCTCCACCATTGGCTGCCATCGCCCAGTCGCCCTCCGACTCCCAGCTTGAACAGCCACGTCATCGGCTCGAGGACGCCCCCGTCCCTCGACAAGACAAGACCGGTACGCGGGTGCACCACGCGAATCCCCGCCGCAGCGGCCGGCTTCGCAGCAGCCTCCCACTGAACGCATATCGACGCGTGGAAGTCGCCGCCAGCTGGAGCCGTCTCGTCCACGAGCGTGTCGCCCGTGTCGCCGTAATAGCCGATCGCCGACGCGGAGACGAACACGGCGGGCGGCGAATCCATCTCAGCCAACGTGTGAGCCAGGAGCCCTGTCGTATCGGTGCGGGACTTCACGATCAGCTTCTTTCGAGCGTCGGTCCACCGCTTGTCGCCGATCCCGACACCGTTCAGGTTGACGACCGCATCTGCACCGGCCAGCAACTCCGGGTCGAGCCTCCCCGATGCAGGATCCCAAGTGCCAGCGCCCGAGCCGCGCCGCAATACCACGACCTCGTCACCACGTTCACGCAGGGCATCGACCAGCGCCGATCCGAGGAAGCCGGTGCCGCCCGTGATCACGATTCTCTTAGGGGTCACTCTTGTCTCCACGGCTCGAGGTGCTTGTTCACACGTTCGTACCAATCGCTCATCATGGATGACAGCGGGTCTGTTCGATCCGCATAATCACTCCACGTGAGCGGCTCTTCGATCCAGATGCGAACCGCGGTTCGCTTCATCCCCTTCGTCGCCGGCCCGAGCGCGTGTTGCGTTCCCTGGATCGCCACCGGTATCAACGGCACGCCCGTCTTCCAGGCAAGCCACGCCGCTCCCCGCTTGGGCTTGTCGACGCCCCACTGCTCCACTCGTCGCCCTTCAGGGAACACCCCAATCGGCTCGCCGTCCAGCAGAACTTCGATGGCCCTGCGGAGCGCGCGCACGGGGTAGCCGTCGCGGTCGATCGGGATCGCCTCGAAGAAGTTGAGCGTGGCGTCGAACAGCCTCGAGTTTCCGAACAGCTCGTCGACCGCGAGGAAACGCGTGTACCGGTCGAGGTTCGTCCCGAGCAGGGGCACGTCAAGGTGGGAAAAGTGATTCGACGCGATGACGGCTCCGCCCGTCTTCGGGATGTGGTCCTTACCCGTGACGCGGAGGTCGAACACGACACTCTCGATCACATGACTCGGCCACCGCACGATCCGCTCGACGATGCGGGGGCCCCTCCGTGTGGATCTAGGCATCGGTCGCAAGGTCGACGAAGAGGGCTGCGAGGGCGAGCTGCGGGCGCTGAGCGGATTCGAGTGCCTCAATGGCCTCGAGGATCCGCTGCGTGTTCTCGACCGCGCTCGCCGGGGTCACCTTCGTGAACGAGGACACAGGGACGTCCGTGTTGTGGACGTCAGCTCCGAACTGGGCCGCCGCCGTGTCCCGGTAGTACGAAGCAAGGAGTTCCAGGCCAGTGACGTACAGGGCGTCGGACGATCGGGCAACGGCCCGTTGATGCCTCTCCGAGACGACCTTCGGCACGTCACCGTCCGGGTAGAGCCTCTCGATCTCCTCGGCGTTGGACCGCTTGACGGCTTCGAGGAGCGGTTCCGTGGCGGCGAGCACCTCGTCGACGGCCCGATACGCATCCCCGGGGTGACCGGTCAACCTGTCAGGGACGGACATCCACGCCGACCGGAAAGCTGCCACCGCAGGCTCGGTCGCGAGAGCAACGGCGAGGCCCGGCCTGCCACCCGACATGCGGCTCACGTCCTCCGCGCGCTCGGGGTCGACCCCGAGTGCGATGAGACCGTCGGTGATGCTGCCATCGGGCACCCGCCCGAACACGATCGTCCGGCACCGGCTCGCGACCGTCGCAGGGAGGTCGTCCTCTGACTCCGCGACAAGGATGAAGTGGCTCGCCGCGACCGGTTCCTCGATGGTCTTCAACAGCGCGTTTGCGGCCTCGTCGTTGAGCAGCGATGCCTCCGCGAACAGGAACACCTTGCGATCGGACTCGAGCGGCGAACGCACCGACTCGCTCACGACCCGGCGAGACTGGTCGACCGTGATCGAGCTCCGCCCCTCGGGCTCCACGAAGATCAGATCGGGATGGCTCCCCCGCAGCGCTCGGTCCACCGCGTCGGCGTTTCCGCCGCCGACGATTCCGGCGGCAAAGTGCCGGGCCACAAGGCCCTTGCCCACGTTCGATGGCCCGACGAACAAATACGACTGAGCTGGCTGGTCGAGTTCGCTCGTGAGCAATTCGACGATCGCCTCGTGGCCGACGACGCCGTGAAACGGGTTCACGTCACACCGAGGGCGGCGATGACCTCGTCGACGACATCGACGAGCGACTGCGAGGCATCTATCACGACGAACCGGCCGGGCTCAGCGTCTGCGAGATCGTCGAAAGCCTGGGCAACGGAACGATGGAACTCGTCACCCTCATCGCCGATGCGGTCGCCGACCGCCTGGCGGGCAAGGCCGTCGGAGGCGTCGAGCCTGAGCAGCACTACGCGCCCCGGCCACACACCCTCGATGGCGATGTCGTTGAGCAAGCGCACCCTGTCGAGGGGAAGACCGCGCCCGCCAGCTTGGTAGGCGAGCGACGAGTACGCAGAACGGTCTGAGACGACCCAGGCGCCCCTTTCGAGCGCAGGAACCACTCTCTTCGAAACAAGCTCAGCTCTCGCTGCAGCGAACAACGCTGCTTCTGACCACGGACCAGGGTCGACGTCGCCGTCGAGCAGTACCGATCGGATGGCCTCCCCGGCAGGAGTACCGCCAGGTTCTCGCACGAGCACCACCGGATACCCGGCGGTCTCGAGGGCTGCGGCGACACCGATCGACACGCTGCTCTTGCCCGCGCCC
>QJWC01000005.1 GCA_003235475.1 Acidimicrobiia bacterium
TTCCGTGCAGGCTCTGTTGGTTCCAGCGAATCGCGATGTACCCCCTTGCCGTGATCCTCCCCATTGCTGCGTTCCGACGGGACGTCAAGGCTCGCCTGTACGTCGTCGTCCTCGCGACGGCTGGCGGGTCGATTTCGGTGTACCACCGCCTCATCCAGGCGTTCCCGTCGCTCGACACCGGCTCGTGCACCGCGACCGGACCATCCTGTTCGACACCGCTGATAAAAATGTTCGGGTTCGTCACGATCCCTTACATGGCGATGTCGGCCTTCGCGTTGATCCTCGCGCTCATGTGGGCCCACCGTGTCAATAGCGCTGCACCCGTACCAACATCCAACCCAATCGACTGAGGATCGTTCCGCATGGCCATGACGCAACAGAAGACCAAGACCGGTCTGTGGATCTTCATCGGCGCCGCGGCCCTCGTGCTGCTCCTCGTCGCCGCGGTGGCATTCGGGAACAGCGAGGTAGGCGCAGAGGACGGCGAGCCGACGATCGACGGCACCGCACTGCCCCCCATGCCGCCGACGAGCTCGATCGATGTGACCGCGACGGGACTCTCGGTTCCGAATGTCACGGGACAGGACTTCGACGGGTCGACCGTCTCCATCCGCAACGACGACGGCAGGGCAAAGGCGATCATCGTGCTCGCCCATTGGTGCCCGCATTGCCAGAACGAGGTCCCGCGCGTGCAGCGGTGGCTGGACCAAGGCGGCGGTGTCGAAGGCGTTGACATGTACTCGGTGGTGACCGCCTACAACAGGGCTCGAGGCAACTGGCCCCCGAGCGCGTGGCTCGACCGTGAAGGATGGACGCAGCCGGTCGTTCGTGACGACAACGCCGGCTCGGTCTACGACTCCTACGGCTCCGGCGGGTTCCCATTCTGGGTGTTCGTGAACGCGGACGGATCCGTCGCGGCGCGGACTTCGGGCGAGCTGTCGATCGAACAGCTGGAAAGCATCCTCACCAACCTCGAGAAGTAGCGCTCGTCTCCAACGGAAGGACCACAATGGAATTCGCCCTGTTCGTTGAACCCCAGGTGGGGGGTTCGTATGGGCGACTCCGGGACCTGGCCCAGTGGGCCGAACGCCAGGGGCTCGACGCGTTCGCGAGGTCCGACCATTACATGGACATGGCGAACTCCGTCGATTCGACCGACGCGTTGGCGACGCTGGCAGCGCTCGCCGTTGACACCTCGACGATCCGGCTTGTCTCGCTGGTCTCGCCCCTGACCTTCCGCCACCCGTCGGTGATGGCGAAGACCGCCACGACGATCGATGGGATCTCGGGCGGCCGGTTCACGCTCGGCGTAGGCACAGGCTGGATGGAAACGGAACACGAGGCCCTTGGCGTCGAACTCCCCCCGATCGGCGAGCGATTCGAGATGCTCGAGCAGGGACTCGCGATGATCACGACGATGTTCAAGGGGGGCGGCAGCACGACCGGCGATCACTACGCCTTGAACCTCGACCCTGTCCTGCCGAAGGCCTCCGACGGCCTCAAGATCGTCGTCGGCGGGGGCGGCCCGAAACGAACCCCCCGCCTCGCAGGCACCTACGCCAACGAATACAACCGGTTCGTGACCACGGAGGAGGCCCTCACGGACGGCATCGCAAGGGTCCGGAGCGCAGCGACCGCTGCGGGACGCGATCCGGACGCGATCCTCGTGTCACTGGCGGGCCCGGGGCTCGTGTTCGAGGACGAGGCTGCCCACGCCGAGGCGCTTGCCGAGCGAGGCGCACGGCGCAACATGTCCGGCGAGGAGTTCGGTGCTTTCCTGGACGAGAGGAACGTGCCGCACGGCACGCCGGCGCAAGCGGCCGACCGCATCGCGAAGCTCGAGTCCCTCGGCGTCGGCCGGTACTACATGCAGGAGTACCGCCATCTCGACGACATCGATACCGACCGTCTGTCGATGGTGTTCGACGCACTCAGGTCGTAGGCCCTGACCGAGCGCCGACGGTCAGATACGGGAATATTCCAAGGGCCCCCGCCATTACACTTACCGCCATGTTGCAAACTCCCCTCCTGGAAATCACCGACCTCCACGCCTCCGTAGAAGGCACCGAGATTCTCAAAGGGCTCACGCTCACCATCGGCCGCGGCGAGACCCACGCGATTATGGGGCCGAACGGCAGTGGGAAGTCCACCCTTGCTTCGGTGTTGATGGGCCATCCGGCGTACGAGGTCACACACGGCTCGATCCTGTACAAGGGCGAGGACATCGTCGACCTGGCCCCCGAAAAGCGCGGGCAGGCAGGCATGTTCCTCGGCTTTCAGTACCCCGAGGAGATTCCGGGAGTCTCCGTCGTCAACTTCCTGCGTGCCGCCCTGTCGAATCGGGAGGGCACGGATTACACGGTGCTCGAACTGCGCCTGAAGGTGGCCGACGCAATGCAGGAGCTCGGGATGGATGCCTCGTTTGCGGACCGGTACCTCAACGAAGGGTTCTCGGGCGGCGAGCGCAAGCGCAACGAGATCCTCCAGATGACGGTCCTCGAACCCGACTTTGCAGTGCTCGACGAGACGGACTCCGGGCTCGACATCGACGCCCTGCGCATCGTGGCCGAGGGTGTCGAACGGCTCCGCAACGACGACCGTGGGTTCCTCATCATCACCCACTACCAACGGATGCTGGACTACATCACCCCAGACTTCGTCCATGTGTTCGTCGACGGTCAGATCGTCGAGAGCGGCGACGCATCCCTTGCGGACACGATCGAGTCCGATGGGTACGACGCCTATCGGGTCGAGGTGCCTGCCGGGTGACCGACCTACGGAGCCTTCGCTCCGACTTCCCGATCCTCGGTCGAGAGGTCAACGGGAAACCGCTCGTGTACCTCGACTCGGCAGCGACGACGCAGAAGCCGCGGTCGGTGCTCGATGCCATGGACGCCTACTACGAGCGGCACAACGCAAACGTGCACCGCGGGGCCCACACGCTCGCTGGCGAAGCAACCGAGATGTACGAGAACGCCCGCTCGAAGGTCGCTGCGTTCATCGGCACATCAGCCGCGCAGGTCGCCTTCACCCGCGGGACCACGACATCGATCAACCACATCGCGTACGGATGGGGCCTGAACCATCTTTCTGAGGGCGATCAGATCGTCGTGACGATCTCGGAGCACCACGCCAACCTCGTCCCGTGGCAGCTCATCACCAAATACACCGGGGCAGAACTCGTGTACCTCGAGCTCGACGACGACTTCATCGTTGACACATCGGACATCGACCGCGTGATCACCGACAAGGTGAAGGTCGTTGCGTTCTCGGGCATGTCGAATGTCACCGGGGCGATCGGCCCGGTTGCAGAGTTGTCGCGAGCCGCGGCGACGGTCGGTGCGATCACCGTGCTCGACGGTGCACAGCTCGTCCCGCACACGCCCGTGGCCGCCGACGACCTCGGCGTCGACTTCATGGCGTTCTCCGCACACAAGATGCTCGGCCCGACCGGTGTCGGCGCACTGTGGGGTCGCCCGGAGCGTCTGGAAGAGCTCGAGCCCACGGAGGGCGGGGGCGAGATGATCAACGTCGTCGAGCGGTTCCATTCCACCTGGGCACCAGTGCCCCACAAGTTCGAGGCAGGCACACCCCCCATCGCAGAAGCGGTCGGCTTCGGCGCTGCGGTCGACTATCTCTCGAACATCGGCATGGACCGCGTGATGGAGCACGAGCGGGACGTCACCGCATACGCGCTCGAGCGTCTTTCCGAGGTACCTGATCTCACCATCTACGGCCCGAAGGACATCACCAAGCGAGGGGGCGCAGTGAGCTTCGCTCTGGGCGACATCCACCCGCACGACCTCGCCACGATCCTGGATCAGGACGGCATCGCCATCCGGGCAGGGCACCACTGTGCCCGACCGCTGATGAAATACCTCGACGTGGCAGCCACGGCGAGGGCTTCCTTCTACCTCTACAACGTTCCCGAGGAGGTCGACGCCCTGGTTGCGTCGCTCATGACGGCTCGCAAGGTGTTCGGGCTCGACTGAGTTCCGGGCATCTCGCTCTACTCTCGCCGACGAGACGGGAGACACATGGCACAACTCGACGAGCTCTACAGAGAGGTCATCCTCGACCACTACCGCAACCCGCGCCGGCGCGGGACGATCGATGGCGACCACATCCACGCAGAGGGCAACAACCCGTCATGCGGTGACGAGTTCTACCTCGACGTCGTGATCGATGATGGCGTCGTCACCGACGCTGCGATGCAGGGCCAGGGCTGCTCGATTTCTCAGGCTTCCGGATCGATGATGATGGATGCGATCGTCGGAACGCCCGTCGACGAGGTCAGGGAGATCTCCCGGAAGTTCAAGATCATGATGACGATCGAAGAGGGTGAAGACCCCATCGATCACGACCGCCCGGGGTCGGTGCTCGGCGACCTCGAAGCGCTTCAGGGAGTTCGCAAGTTCCCGGTGCGGATCAAGTGTGCGGACCTCGCATGGACAACGCTCGAGGATGCCTTGAATACTGCGGACGAGATGTCGTCGGCGAGCTAGCCGACGACACCACCCTCGGTCATCGGCCTCAAATCGAGCGCCGCGTCGAGTTCGGCTTCGGGGAGCACACCAAGTTCGAGGGCAACCTCGCGCACGCCACGCCCTTCGGCAAACGCCTTCTTCGCAACCTCGGCCGACTTGTCGTAGCCGATCACCGGAACGAGGGCTGTGATGATGATCACGTTCTGCTCGAGGAGCCACCTCGCCCTGTCGCCGTTTGCCTCGATGCCGTCGACCATCTTCTCACGCATGACGTTCGACGCACTCGCGAGCAGGTCGATCGACTCGAGGAGGTTGTGCGCCATCAGCGGCATCATGACGTTCAGCTCGAAGTTGCCGTTTGCACCACCCCATGTCACGGCTGCGTCGTTGCCGATCACCTGCGAGGACACCTGCATCATCATCTCGGCGATGACAGGATTCACCTTCCCCGGCATGATCGAGCTACCGGGCTGGAGAGACGGAAGTGTGATCTCCGCGATCCCCGTACGAGGTCCTGAGGAGAGCCACCGCAGGTCGTTCGCGATCTTGAAGAGGGACACAGCAACGGTCTTCAGCGCACCGGAAGCGGACACCACGGCGTCCTTGGCGGCCTGCGCCTCGAAGTGGTTGGGCGCCTCGACGAAGTTGTAACCCGAGCGGCGTGACATTTCGGCGATCGTCGCGGCGGCGAATCCGTCGGGCGCGTTGATGCCGGTTCCGACCGCAGTACCGCCGAGCGCCAGCTCGAGAAGCTCACGCGTGACGGACCTCACTCGCGCCGCCCCGTTGCGGACCTGCGTCGCGTACCCGCCGAACTCCTGGCCGAGCCGAACCGGAGTCGCATCCATGAGGTGCGTACGACCGGACTTGAGGATGTCATCGAACTCGACGGCCTTCGCCTCGAGTGAGGCGCACAACGCATCCAACGCCGGCAGCAGGCTGCCTTCGATCCCGGAAACGGCCGCGACGTGAATCGCCGTCGGGATGGTGTCGTTGCTCGACTGGCCAGCGTTCACGTGGTCGTTCGGGTGGACGAGCTTGGATCCGAGCTCGCCTCCGAGGATCTCCGTCGCCCGGTTCGCGATCACCTCGTTCGCATTCATGTTCGTCGAGGTGCCGGACCCTGTTTGGAAGATGTCGAGGACGAAGTGGTCGTCGAGATCGCCCTCCATGACCTCCTCGGCAGCTCGGATGATTGCATCCGCGATCTCGGCATCGACGGACCCGTTCGCCTTGTTCGTGACTGCGGCCGATGCCTTCAGGAGGCCGAGCGCCCAGATGAAGGTCCGACCGAACCGCAGGTTCGAGATCGGAAAGTTGTCGACCGCCCGCTGCGTCGAAGCGCCGTAGTACGCGCCGTCGGGAACCTGGACCTCCCCCATCGAGTCACGTTCCGTACGCATGCGATCCTCCACTTCGGTGGCTGGTTCCGGTCGCGCGAAGGCTACCTAAGCGCTGTGCAGAGCGATCTCGACCGCCTCGCCGAACACGGTGCCCACTTCGCCCTCGATCCTGAGCGTGACCAAGGGGTCGCCGTCATGGTCTGTAGCGCCCTGGTTGACGATGGCGTAGGGGACGCCGCGGCTCGCGGCTCGAATCGAGATGTCGGCGGCTGGATAGACCGAGAGGGTTGAGCCGAGCGCGATCACGAGGTCGCATTCGTCGGCGGCGTCGATGGCACGCTGAACCGTGAGCGGGTCGAGCTGCTGCCCGAAGCTGATCGTCGCCGGCTTCATGAGGCCGCCGCATTCGGTGCACATCGGCGGAACTCCGGTCGCTCGGAACTCACCCACCGCGTCGGCGATCGGTACCGCGGCGCCGCAGTCGAGACAGGCAGCCTTGCGCCCTGTGCCGTGCACCTCGATCACCTTGTCGGACGACAGGCCACCGTCGTGATGGAGGCCGTCGACGTTCTGGGTGACCACGGCACGCAACCTTCCTGCCTGGTCGAGCCTGGCGCACGCCCGGTGGACCGGGCCCGGCTCGGCATGTCCATGCGCAGCGTGGATCTCCGAGTGCTGCTGCCAATAGACGATTCGCTTGCGTTCGACGCCGACGAAGTCCTGGAAGTAGACGGGTCGGCGCGTGTTCCATATTCCGTTCGGTCCCCGGAAGTCGGGGATTCCGGACTCGGTCGAGACGCCAGCGCCGGTGACGACCAGCACTCGGTTTGCTCTGGCAAGCATCGCTCCGAGCGTTTCGACGTCACTCACCATCTTTGTTCTGATCGCTTTGCGGCGCCTGCATGATGTCGAAGAGGTTGCCCTCGGGATCCGCGAACGTCTTCCACTCGAACCCCTGCCAGCTCTGGTCGCCGACAACGGAGCCGCCCAGTGAGAGAACCCGCTCGACGGCCGCGTCGAGGTCACCTGCTGCGAAGTCGAGGTGGACACGGTTCTTCCCGACCCTCGGTTCCGGCACCTTCTGGAGCCACAGAGTCACCCTGCGGCTCTCCGGATGGGCGAGGAAGCCGAAGTGTTCGTGGACCTCGGACTCGACGCCGAGCAGATTTGCCCAGAATGCCGTCATTCCTTCGAGGTCGTTGCAGTCAATGGTGGCGGCGATGATGATCGGCACGGAGCCGTCTGGTGTGTCCATGCGCCGACTCTAGGAGGCTGAAGCCGCCGCGATCTGATAGTCGGCGTAACCGCCCGCTTCCAACGTGTCAGCCACCTCGGGCCCGCCGGACTCGACGATCCTCCCCGCGACCATCACATGCACCTTGTCGGCGTTGATGTAGCGAAGAATCCGGCTGTAGTGGGTGATGATGACGACGCCGATCTGGGGGTCGCGCAGGTCCTCGACCATGGCAGCTACCTGGCGTACTGCATCGATGTCGAGACCGGAGTCGATCTCGTCGAGGATCGCAACGCGCGGGTCGGCGACCCCGAGCAGGTACATCTCTGAGCGCTTCTTCTCGCCGCCTGACAGACCGAGATTGATTGACCTCGTGCGGAATGGATCCATCGACAGCCGCTCGCTCGTCTCGGCGATGCGTTGATCGAATCCTGTGTCATCTGGATTGCTGAGCGCCATCTCGTGCGTCAACTCATCGAGCGTGACACCGGGTATCTCCGTCGGGTACTGGAATGCCTGGAACAGCCCGGCTCGTGCCCGCTCGTCGACCGACAAGCCCATCACCTCGACACCTGCGACCTTCGCGGAACCTGATGCCTCGTAGTCGGATTTCCCCATGAGCACATGGCTGAACGTCGACTTGCCCGATCCGTTGGGCCCCATGATCGCGTGCACCTCGCCGAATGGCACGACAAGGTCGAAGCCCTTGAGGATCTGCAGATCCCCGATGCTTGCCCGGAGGTCGTGGACTTCGAGGGCGTTGGTCATACAGGCTCCGTTTCCGTGATCACGAGCGATGCCTCGCCGTCGACGATGACGACGTCGTAGGTGTCGACTGGCTTGGTCGCCGGGAGTGTGAGGGCCTCGCCCGTGGTGACATCGAACAGCGCTCCGTGCCTCGGGCACTCGATCTCATTGTCGATGAGCTCGCCCTCGGACAGGGAGGCCTCGGCGTGCGAGCAGCGGTCTGCGATCGCGTAGAGGTCATCGCCGACTCGGATGATCGACACCTCGTAGTTGCCGACTTCGACCTTCGTGGCGGTCCCGGGCGTGAAGGCGTCAACAGGCCCGAGGGCGTGCCTGATCGTCATACCCGGCCCTCCCGCTGGGCGGTGACGTACTTCGCAATGATCCTGGCACGCACCCAGTCCGCGACGACGTCGTCCGGAATATGCGAAACGACCTGCTCGAAGAAACCGCGCACCTGGAGCTGGTCTGCGCGGTCCGGCGTGAGTCCACGGCTCATCAAGTAGTACCGCTGATTCTCGTCGAGGGGCCCGACGCTCGAACCGTGACCGCACTTGACATCGTTGGCGAGAATCTCGAGGTTCGGCACCGATTGGGCCGAGGCGCCAGACGAGAGGATGAGGTTCCGGTTCGTCTGGAACGACTCCGTCTTCTGGCCGGTCTCCTCGATGCGGATGAGGCCCGTGAAAACCGAGAGTGCATCGTCCTCGACGGCACCTTTGAGGAACATGTCGCACCGGGTATTGGTGCCGATGTGGTTCATGAAGTACCGGTAGTCGAGCGTCTGGTCGTCCTCGCCGAAGTAGGCGCCGTAGATCTTGGCGTACGAGCCGTTCCCGACGAAGTCGACATCGAGGTGGAGGCGGCTCAGCAGCCCTCCGATCCCGGCCTCGGCAAGCGTCAGACCTGCGTCGCGTCCGAGCGTGACGATTGCTCGCGCGAACGACCGGGTTGCGTAGTTCCAGTCCTGCACGACCGAGAGGTTCAGACGGGCATTGTCACCGACGACAGAGGTGAGGCGGGGCACGACCACCGAGCCCTCGTCGGAAGCGGACCTCATCCTGACGACAACGGATGCATCCGATCCGGCAGGGACGTCGATGTGGACGCCTGGGAAGGTGGTATTCGACCCGGTGGACTGGACGTCGATCAGCACGGGTGTGGCGAGACGGTCGCCACTGAGCACGACCGCACCAGGGGAGAAGGCCATGTATGCGGCCACGAAGAGGTCGGTCTCCTTCGTGAGGAGTTCATCCTCGGAGGTCTCGGTGACGAGCGGCAATGAGGCGTCGGTCGCGAACCCATCGACGATCGAAATGACCTCGCCCTTCCAGCCGGTGACGATCGCATCCGCCGCCATCGCCGGACCAGGAGCCTCAGCGAATGCGTCGAGACGCGGATCGAAGTCGAGATCGAGGTACCGCCAGATCTCCTCCCGCGTCGACGGCATCGACAGGGCCGGCACCTTGCTCGCAGCTTCGGCGCGTCTTGCCGCCATCCAACTGGCGTCGCGTTGACCGAGGGCTGGGGATGTCGTCACGGGGTTCCTTGTATCGCGGGCACGCGGCGACGCCGCGGGAGGCTGAGGATACCTTGCAGCGTGGGCAATTCGGCCGTTTCCAACACGGCCATAGGTGAATCAACCGTGTCGAGGTGAGTCGATACGCGGGCCCCTTCCATACCCTGCCGGAACCCGATCGGGTCCATGTCGGTAGGACAGGGATGTGGACCGAGGAGGAGGACTCCCCCAATGCTTCGACGCACATCCCTTGCTGCCGCGTGCGCGGTGGTGGTTCTGGCTTCGACCACGTTCGTCAGCCCCCCTGCGACGGCTCGCGTCGAGGAACAAGGTGACACGACGTTCACCATTCAGGTGTTTCCCGTGGACACCACTGCTGTCTCGTTCTGGAACTCCTGGGGGGCCCGGCGCCCAGGCGGGCGCAGGCATCGGGGAATCGACATCATGGCGCCCCAGGGAGCGAGCGTCGTCGCGGTCGCGGACGGCGTGATCGAGAAGATGGGCCATCACAGGCTGTCGGGCTACTTCATCAGGGTCGACCACGGCGCCGGCTGGGTCTCGACCTACATGCACCTCAACAACGACACGCTCGGCACGAACGACGGTGCGGGCGGCCCGTGGACGGCTTATTTCGCGACGCTACAGGTTGGGCAGGCCGTCAGCGCTGGCGACGTGATCGGCTATGTCGGCAACTCCGGGAACGCGGAGGGCAAGCGCCACCACACCCACTTCGAGATCAAGCATGACGGCAAGAAGGAGAATCCGTACCAGCTGCTCGTCGATGCGTTCAAACGAGAGCGGCGCCGGCCGAAGGCACAAGCACCCTTCTAGGTGAGCCCCGCGAGGTCCTTCGCCGCTTCGAAAACGGAGTCGAGCATCGCCTCGGTCAGTCGTCCCGTGAACGTGTTCTGCTGTGAGACGTGATACGACGTAACGATCGACCTCCCATCCGGCAGCGCAATCACTTCACCGTGTGCGAACTGCGGGCGAGGTCTCGGGAGATCGAGGCTTCTGCCGAGTGAACGCCACAGCGAATGGAAGCCGAAGGCACCGAGCGTCACGAACACCGATGCCCCCAGCAGGTCGAGCTCGACGTCGAACCACTCAGCGCAGGTGTCGCGTTCACCGGGTGTCGGCTTGTTGTCAGGTGGAACGCACTTCACGGGCGCCGTGATCCACACGCCATCGAGTGTGAGCCCATCATCCAAGCCGATCGACTCAGGCTGTGAGGCGAGACCCGCTCGATGGAGCGCGGCGAAGAGCCAATCCCCCGACCGGTCGCCCGTGAACATGCGACCCGTGCGGTTCGATCCGTGCGCGCCCGGTGCGAGCCCGACGATGCAGATGCTCGCGTTCGGATCGCCGAATCCGGGGACCGGTCTCCCCCAGTACTCCTCGTCCATGTATGCGGCACGCTTGACGGAGGCGACTTCCTCACGCCACGCGGTGAGTCGAGGGCATGCGCGGCAGGCCACCACGGCTTCGTTGAGCTGGATCAGGGTCTCGGGAGGGCGCCCGCCGAATACCCCGCGTTGTTGCTCCACAGCAGCCATCCCATGCCGTCTTCTTCGGCAACGGACTGTACGGCGCGCTGGTCGGCTGTGCTGATGGCCCACGTCTGGAGCCACGGCCGCAGGTAGGCATGCCCGTCCAGTTTGGAAGCCCCTGCCTGAAGCGCTTCTGACACGATCCGAACCGCCTCGGTACTCGGGTCTTCGATGCCCTTCCAGCCAGATCCATAGTTCGTCGTGTAGAGCGTGGGTGAAAGGACGTCGACGATGCGGGACATCGTCCCAGGAAGTTGCCCCACGCCCTCGTCCTTGTCCGACTCGAGCACGATCCCGAGGATGGTCGCGGACACCGCGCATTCCTTCGGGTGCAACACCGCGTACGCCCGCGTGAGGAACGCCGCGATCGACGTGACTCGTACCTCCTGGTTGTACGCGCCATCAAAGGTTGCGTCCGAGATATCGCCTCCGAAGGGGTACGACACGTAGTCGAACTGGATCTCATCGAACCCGAGCCTGCACGCCTCCTCCGCGAGCGAGATGGAGTACTCGTACGACGTCGGATCAGACGCGTCGAGCCACGCGAACCCGTTGTTGGACCGCCACAGGGACCCGTCCGCGGTGCGCACCGCGCTGTCCGGCTCGGCGGCAGCGTAGAAGTTGTCCTGGAAGACGCCGATCCTCCCGATCAGGTAGGCGTCGTGTGCTTTCGCGGTCGCGACGAGCGTGTCGATGTCGAAGTAGCTGCTCACCGCTCCGATGGCGTTCGCGATCTCGACCTCAGTGGGGTACACGACCGTGCCGTCCTCAGTCTTGAGGTCGATCGCGAGCGCGTCGACGGCGGTGGTGTCCAACAGGGAGAGGATCTTGTTCCACCGCTTCTGGTCGACGACATCCTCCGGCGCGACTCGCAATGCCCGAACCACCGAGGGCTCCATTGCCATGTCGAGCTCCGTGACTTCGCCATCCCACTCGAAGGCGGCGTCCTCCCACGCCGGACGAGCGAGCTCGACATCGCCAGGTATCGCCCGTTCGAGTGCATATCGGCCCTCGTTGTCAGTGGTATCTCGCGCCGATCCGAGCTTCACCTGCACACCGGGGAGCGGGCGCCCGCCAGCCGTCGTCACCAGGCCGCTGAGAACCACGGGTTCGAGTCGGAACTCGATTGAACCGCCATCCGGATACGCCTCGAGCGTGAAGTCCCACGGCACGAAGCCCGGCGCGGTGACCAGGATGCGAACCGGATGGCTCGCCCACTCGAAGGTCGGGCTTGCCCTGTCGACGCCCGCGACCTCGACGCCGTCGACAGAAACCGATGCGGGGATCGTCACGAGGTCGTCTGCAGCAAGTACGACGATCGCCACCCGAGGCGGATCCAGCTCAGGCGTCACGACAGCATCACCCGGCTGCACCCCGACGGCGCCCGAGCAGGCAGAGATCGAGGCAGCGCCGAACAGGGCGATAGCGAGGCGAAGGGGGGTCATCACACTCCGAGACGGATGGCTGGACTCGCTCAAGGCTACAACCCGCTTGCCGAACCGTCCCTGCGGTGATACGTTCGAGGGGCTGCGAACCCGTGGAGCGTTGATCAGACGGGGGGCTGTATGGCGAACGCTGCCAGGGAAACGGCCGTTGCTGACGCCATCGGCCAGTATCTCGAATCTGTCGCGTCCCACGCGCTTCTCACCGCTGCGGACGAGATCAGGCTCGCCCGCACGGTCGAGTGGGGCCGGATCGCCGAAGAAGAGCTCGCGAGCGACGCCGACATCCCGACGGAACGCCGGGTCGAGCTGGTCCGGTACATCCGCCAGGCGGAAGCCGCCAAACAGCAGTTCATCCGATCGAACCTTCGACTCGTGATCTCGATTGCGAAGCGATACAGCGGGAGGGGCCTCGACCTGCTCGACCTCATCCAGGAGGGAAACCTCGGGCTGATCAGGGCGGTCGAGAAGTACGACTGGCGCAAGGGCTTCAAGTTCTCGACCTACGCGACGTGGTGGATCCGGCAGGCGATCACGAGGGGCCTCGGCAATCACGGCCGGACGATCCGACTTCCCGTCCACATGGTCGACGTGGTCAGGCTCGTGCAGGAAGCCGAACTCTCCCTCCACGAGAGTCTCCGCCGCACTCCCACGATCGCGGAGATCTCTGAAGCAAGCGGCCTCGACGAGGACAAGGTGCTGCTGGCACTCAACGCCCCGAGCGACACGATTTCGCTCGACCGGCCCGTAGGCGACGACGGCGACGCCCACCTCGGGGACTTCGTCGAAGATGACAAGGGAGACGACCCGTTCGTGACCGTTGTCGAGGAAGCACGCCGCCAGCAACTCGAGGCCGCGCTGGGAAGCCTCGAACCTCGAGAGCGAACCGTCCTGGTGCTTCGGTACGGTCTCGACGCAAGACCGCCTCGCACCCTTTCGGACGTAGGCGACCACCTCGGCATCACACGGGAGCGCGTCAGGCAGATCGAGACCCGTGCCCTGAGCAAGTTGCGCCACCCGTCCACCATGTACGACCTCGAGAGCCTGCTCTAGAACAACCGTCGACCTCGCTCCAGCTGCGGAGCCGCTCGAGCGGCTGGCGACCTAGAAGAGCTTCATGACCTCCGAGTCGGAACCGCGCAGGTCGTCGTAGTCCACCTCGACCGTGGTGATGCCGCGGTCAGCGGCGAGGAGCTTTGCCTGGGGTTTGATCTCCTGCGCAGCGAAGATGCCGCGTACTGGTGCGAGCCGTGTGTCCCGATTCAGGAATTCGAGGTATCGGCTCAACTGCTCCACACCGTCGATCTCCCCGCGCCGCTTGATCTCGATCGCAACGGTCGTGCCGTCGCCGTCGCGACAGAGCAGGTCGACGGGTCCGATCGGCGTCGGGTACTCGCGGCGGATGAGCGCCATGCCCACACCGAAGGTCTCCGGGCGCTCAGCGAGCAGACGCTGGAGCTCCAACTCGACGCCGTCCTTCTGGAGGCCCGGGTCCTCACCCATCTCGAGGTCGGTTTCGAAGTGGATCTCACCGAACTCGATGATGAGCTTCTCGCCCTTCGGGTTGAGAACGGTCCACATGTCGTCGTCCTCGGTGAGGGTGTTCGGTGCGTTCATCCAGTTCAGTGGCTTGTAGGCACCGCCGTCGGCGTGCACGGCCACGCAGCCATCTGCCTTCACCATCACGAGGCGCGTCGCCATCGGGAGGAAGGCGTTCAATCGTCCCTCGTACCGAACCGTGCACTCTGCGACTCGGATGCGCATCGGGGTGAGGGTAGATCCCGCTCGAGGCGTCGGCCTGTAGGACGGGTCGCGGCCGATCGATTGTCCAAGTTCTCGACCGGTCGCCCGAGAAGCGAATCAGCCGATCGAGCCTTCCATCTGGAGTTCGATCAGGCGATTGAGCTCGACGGCGTACTCCATCGGGAGTTCCTTGACGATCGGCTCGATGAATCCCGCAACGACCATGGTGGTTGCCTGCGCCTCCGTGAGCCCTCTGCTCATGAGATAGAACAGCTGGTCCTCGCCGACCTTCGAGACCGTGGCCTCGTGGCCGATGTCGACGTTCGACTCCTCGATCTCCATGTACGGGTGCGTGTCCGATCGGGAGTCCTCGTCGAGCAGGAGGGCGTCGCACATCACATATGAATGCGCGTTCTCACATCCCTCCTCGACCCGCACGAGACCGCGGTAGGTGGAGCGACCGCCGCCCTTGCTGATCGACTTCGACGTGATGAGGGACGTCGTGTTCGGCGCGGCATGCACCATCTTGGCGCCCGCGTCGAGGACCTGGCCCTTGTTGGCAAAGGCGATCGAGAGCACTTCGCCGTGGGCGCCCTCGTCCATCAGCCAGACGGCCGGATACTTCATGGTGAGTCCGGAACCGAGGTTGCCGTCGATCCACTCCATCGTGGCGTTCTTGTAGGCGGCTGCCCGCTTGGTCACCAGGTTGAGCACGTTGTTCGACCAGTTCTGGATGGTCGTGTAGCGGCAGCGGCCGCCTTCCTTGACGACGACCTCGACCACGGCCGCGTGGAGCGAGTCGTTCGTGTAGACGGGTGCCGAGCAGCCCTCGACGTAGTGGCAGAAGGCACCCTCGTCAACAACGATCAGCGTTCGCTCGAACTGGCCCATGCTCTCGGCGTTGATGCGGAAGTAGGCCTGCAGCGGCTCTTCGAGGTGCACGCCCGGGGGCACGTAGATGAACGAGCCGCCAGACCACACGGCAGAGTTCAACGCTGCAAACTTGTTGTCGTTCGGCGGGATGATCGTACCGAAGTACTCCTGGACGATTTCCGGATACTCGCGAACGGCGGTGTCCATGTCGCAGAACAGCACACCGAGCTTCTCGAGGTCCTCCCGGTTGCGGTGGTAGACGACCTCTGACTCGTACTGCGCGGTGACACCTGCCAGATACTTGCGCTCGGCTTCTGGGATCCCCAGCTTCTCGTACGTGTCCTTGATGGAGTCGGGAACCATGTCCCAGTCCTTCGCCTGGCCCGCGGTTGGCTTGATGTAGTAGTAGATGTTGTCGTAATCGATCGTCTCGAGGATTCCAGCGCCACCCCATGTGGGCGTCGGCTTGGCAAGGAAGCGCTTGTACGCGCGAAGACGGAAGTCGAGCATCCACTCGGGTTCGCCCTTCATGGCGGACATGTCGCGGATCAGCTGCTCGTTCAGGCCCTTCTCGGGCTTGTACACGTAGTCGTCCTGGGTGTCGTGCCAACCGAGTTGGTAGGAACCGAGATCGATGTCAACAGTGGTCACAGTGAATGCTCCTGACGGAATAGCACTACGCGGCTAGGTGAATTGTACCCCGCCGAGCCGGGGACTTTGGCGGTTCCCGGAAAACCAGACGACCCGCCCAGCCGGCTGCGAGTGGGAGTGGGGGAAGACCGAAACCGGCTGGACGGGTCGCTATTGGTACCTTGTACAACGTCGCGACGGCCTCGCGTGTTCCCGGTCGGTGCGACCTAGAAGACCCAGTTGCACCACGGTTCGCGTGCGGTACGAAACAACCGATTCAGTCGGTCGATCGCCTCGGGTGCTCCCTGGATGCGGCTCGCGGCGGCGTAGCCGAAGGCGCCGGGACCACCGAGGTAGATGGCGCCCAGGACTTCCACATCCATCGTGACGTCCGGCGTCTCGTCGACCTCCGCACACCGGCCAACGCCGCCTTCGGAGGTGAGCCGGTATGTCCCGGCGGTGTGGGGCCGAAACGAGTCCTTGAGTCCGATGAGGATCTCGCCGTCGTGCTGGTAGGTACGAGCTTCCAGCGCGGCGATGACGTCGAGGATCCGCACATAAAGCGCTTCGTGCTTGAACACGCGCTGGATGCGTCGTCCCTCCTTGAGCATCGGACCTAGGTCGTCGTCGACCGGAAAGTTGTTGTACTTCACGTTCGGGCTCAGGTCGATGTTCGTGAGATACGACCACAACGAAGCGGTCGCGCGAGGAGTGTTCGCGATGACCTCCAGCACGTGCACGGTCCCGTTGTCGTGCCAGTCGTCCGAGTCACCGCCCTTCTGGCGGTAGAGGGCGTATCCGTCCGGTCCGTCCGGTCCGTCGTGGACCACGATGCGGAGCTTCGTACGCCCGTTCTTCATCCAATCGAGGTCGGCGAGGATGTCGTACCACCACCCGTCGCTACGCGCCCACATGCCGGGTGTCTCCCGCTGACGCTCGTCGTAGATGGGGCCAAGAATCTCCGATGCCCCCTCGACAGGAATGCGTCGAACCCGATCCACCTCGATCTCGTCGCGGAAGGCGACCTTGCGTCCGTCCATCTTGATCGCGTCGCAGTACGTGGCGATCCCATACCCGAACCGCTCGTAGATACCGCTCTCGCTGGCCCAGAGGCCAGCGAGCGGCTTGCCGGCCTCGACAGCGTTGTCGAGGTGCATGTGCATCATCCGCTTCATCAGACCCATCCGTCGGTGCGTCGGGAACACGGTCACGACCGTGGTTCCCTCCATCGGCACCTGCGCGCCTCCCGGCACCGTCAGCGTCAGGTCGAGGCCGCCAAACGTACCCACGATGTCGTCGCCGTCGAACGCCGCGAGCGTCAGCTCCGGCGGGAGGTTCGTCCGGATGTACGAAGGGAAGTCGTCGGCAGGGATGTCCTCGGCGAAGCCGTCCATGAACGCCTTGACGAACGCCGGGTACTCCTCGTCGGTGATGGGTCGAATGGTGAGGTCGGTCATGGAGGCGATGGTACGCGACGCTCCGTCGCAACGGCCGTCGTCGTGGAGACCGACGCGGGATATCGTGGCGGCACGCACACGACCGTGAGGTAGTCATCGTGACCAAAGTGAGAATCGGCGTCCAGATCCAGCCCCAACACGCCGAGTACGGCCAGATACGCGACGCGGCCGCCAGAGCCGAGGACATGGGCGTGGACGTGATCTACAACTGGGACCACTTCTACCCGTTGTACGACGGCGACAAGCATGGAGGCGATCGCAACGAGGGCAAGCATTTCGAGTGCTGGACGATGCTGGGTGCCTGGGCAGAGCAGACCGAGCGCGTGAAGATCGGTGCACTCGTGACGTGCAACTCGTACCGCAACCCGCAGCTGCTGGCTGACATGGCACGAACGGTCGATGTGATCTCGGGTGGACGACTCATCTTCGGCATCGGATCCGGATGGTTCGAGAAGGACTACGACGAGTACGGATACGAGTTCGGCACAGCTGGAGACCGACTACGGGCACTCGATGCGGCAATGCCTGTCATCAAGGATCGGCTCGCGAAGCTCGATCCACCGCCGATAGGCGACCTCCCTATCCTGATCGGCGGCGGAGGAGAGAAGGTCACGCTGCGGATCGTCGCCCAATACGCAGACATTTGGCACGGCTTCGGTGACCCGGAGACCTTCGCCCGCAAAAGCCGCATCCTCGACGACTGGTGCCAGAAGGTCGGCCGCGATCCGTCGGAGATCGACAGGTCGGCTGGCAGCAGCGTGTCGCGGATCGATTCAGCGGACGCCCTGGTCGCGGCCGGTGCGCAGGAGATCACCCTCGGCCTCAGCGGGCCGGACTACAACCTCGCCGAGGTCCAGCCGTGGCTCGACTGGCGAAATCGCGTCAACGCCGGCTGACCGCCGAAATCCTCTCACAGGTTCTGGCGTAGGTGGCCCGGCGAAGCGAAAGCGGTGGGGGCAAGTGTCGCCACGCGTGACAACAGGTGCACCCTCTGGTCCGCCTTTGAGGCGGGCCTGTTTCCCCCGTCTTTGCCCAGGGAGAAGCATGTCAGATCAGCCGCGGCCGTAGGTGTCGACCGACGGGGGCACGGGGATGCCGTCTTCGAGATCGGGGGCAGGCTCAGGATCGCCGGGCACTATCGAAAGCGGGATCACGCCAGCCCAGATCCCAAGCCCCATGTCCTCTTCGTCGTCACCGGGTGGGCCCGAACGCACCTTCGCGGACGCTTCGTCGATCTCGACGGCAAGCAACCTCGTCCCCTTGTCCTCCTTTGGGTTCGGCTTGCGAGCCTCCTGCCACCGGCCGGGGAGCACATGCTCTGTCACCGCCCTGAAGGCGACACCCCGCTCTTCATCATCGGTCACCAGGCGAGCTGTGCCGAACACGACCACGGAGCGATAGTTCAGCGAGTGATGGAAGGTCGATCGGGCCGCAACGATGCCATCGACGATGGTCGCCACGACACACACCGGTTCGTCGACCGTCGAACGCAACATGCGCGACGCGGGTGAGCCGTGGAGGTACAGCGTGTTCCCGACCCTCGCGTGGATCGTCGGGATGACTGCCGGCCCGTCCTCGGTGGCGAACCCGACATGGCAGATCAACGCCTCGTCGAGGATGGCATGGATCGTCTTCGTGTCGTACGCGCCGCGCTCGGGGAGGCGCCGTACGGTCGACCGCTTCGACTTCGGTTCCATGGTCGGGAAGCTACCAAGCGGATGTCACGACAGTCCGCGCTGCCAGACCTCGACGAGCTCTCGATATTTGGGCGAGGACTCAGCGAGCTCCGAGTGGGTGCCCTCGGCGATGATCGAACCTCCGTCGACGAGGACGACCCGATCGGCGCGCTCAGCTGAGCGGAGGCGGTGTGCGATCACGATCGACGTCCGGTCGGCGAGTAGCGCGCGCAACGCTCCTTCGACCTTGACCTCCGTTTCTGGATCGAGGTTCGACGTCGCCTCGTCGAGCACGATCACGTCAGGATCGGCGAGGAAAGCCCTCGCCAACGCCACGAGCTGGCGCTCCCCCGCGCTGAACCGCCCACCGCGCTCGCGGACCTCGGTCTCGAGGCCTTCGGGAAGGGACTCGACCCAGTCGCTGATTCCCATCGTCGCGAGCACGCGGGCAACATCGGCGTCGGATGCGTCGGGACGCGCGTACACGAGGTTGTCGCGCAGGGTTCCAGAAAACAGGAACCCATCCTGAGGTATCAGCGCAAGCGCATCCACCCGCGACGACTCGGTGACGTCCTTGAGATCGACATCGTCGACGGCGACCGTTCCCCGATCCGGGTCGTAGAAGCGCATCGCCAATTTCGCGATCGTGCTCTTCCCCGATCCTGTCTCACCGACGACGGCGAGCCGCTCGCCCGGCGCGACCTCGAGGTCGATGTTGGACAGCACCGGCACATCGTCCACGTAGCTGAAGTCGACACCTTCGAACGTCACAGACCCTCGGACCGGCTGCGGAAGGTCGAACGCGCCAGGGCGTTCGTCGATCAAGACCTCCTGATCGATCAGACCGAAGAGCTTGGACAAGGCCGCAAGCGCCGACTGCAGCAGGTTGTAGACGTTCGAGAGGTTGATGATCGGTTGGAAGAACCAGTCGAGGTACAGCAAGAACGCAACGAGCGTTCCGATCGTCATCGATCCGTCGATGACCCGCGCTGTGCCGATCGCGAGCGATGCCACGAGCGCGACGATCCGAAGCATCGCCACCACGGGGAAGTACCACGAAATCGCTCTCGCCGCTGCCATGTTCGCCTCGAAGTGCCGCTCGTTCACGCGGCCGAACGCGGTCGCTTGCGATGCCTCCTGGGCGAACGCCTGAACGACACGGACGCCGGTGATCCCCTCTTGCAGGGTGCCGAGGACGTTGCCGATCCACTCACGGACGCGGTCGTATGCCTTGCGGGCCTGCTTCTGGAAGATGGTCGTCACGAGCGCGAGGGCAGTCACGACGGCGAACACGGCGAGTGCCATCTGCCAATCGACGAGGACCAGGGCGATCGCAACGCCCACGACCGTCAAGCCGTTGCTCAGCGCGAGCACGGCTCCGTCTGATGCGAACTCCTGGAGCGACTCGATGTCCGCCGTCATCCTCGACACGAGGACACCGCTCTTCGACCTCGAGAAGAATCCCATGTCGAGGCGGAGCATCCGGCCGAAGACCGCCCCGCGAAGCTGACGCAGGTACTGCTCACCGACGTACGCAACGGTCCACTGCGAGATTGCGGTGACGATGTACTGCACTGCGAGCAGCCCTATGAAGATCCAACCCGCCGAGATGATGACGGACTTGTCGCCCGTCGTGACTCCGTCGTCGACGCCACCTCGCACGATCAGAGGGCCGATCAGCCTCACGATCGTCGCGACGATCGTGACGGAGAGCGCGCCGATCATCGGCCACTTCAGACGTTCGCCGATCCTCGCTGCGCGACCGATGAGACGGCCCGGCCGCTCGACCTTGTACTCCCCCGCCGAGGACATGTATCTCATACGCCCACCACGTCTTCGTTCGCAGCCAGCACCTCTCCGTAACGGGGCACGGTTCGCAGCAGTTCCTCGTGGGCGCCGAACGCGACCACCGTCCCGTCCTCGATGAACGCCACTTTGTCCACGAGGGCCAGCGTCGATGTCCGGTGCGCAACGATGACCGTCGTGCGGCCCGACATGACCTGCCTGAGCGCCTCCTGGATCTCGGCCTCAACCACCGCGTCGACCGAGCTGGTCGCATCGTCGAGCACGAGGACCCGCGGGTCGCGAACGACGCCGCGGGCAAGGCTTATGCGCTGGCGCTGCCCGCCGGAGAGGGTCGCACCTCGCTCGCCGACCACCGTGCGGTATCCGTCCGGCGACTCGCAAATGAACTCGTGGGCCCGCGCAAGCCGCGCCGCCGAACGGACCTGCTCGTCGGTGGCTGACGGATCGCCGACGCGGATGTTGTCCTCGATCGACGCCGAGAACAGGAACGTCTCCTGGAACACGACAGCAACCTCGCCTCTCAGCTGCTCGAGCGAGATGTCCCGGACGTCGACACCATCGATCGACAGCGAACCGGAGTCGACGTCGTAGAAACGCGGGATCAGGTGGGCGAGGGTCGTCTTGCCTGCGCCCGTGGTCCCGACGAGACCCACGGACGAGCCGCCGGGGATCGTCAGGTTCACGTCGACGAGCACATCTGTGCCGTCGGGATAGGCGAACGACACGTGTTCGAAACGAATCTCCCCTGGTCCATCGGGGAGCGTCCTGGGGCGTGGCGGATCAGCGACCTCGGGCTCGGTGGAAAGGAGCGTGTCGACCCTGGTCGCGGCCGCGGCGGACCGTGGCAGATTGGCAAAGAACCATCCGGTGATCATGAGCGGGAGCACCATCACCGCGAGGTACTGCGTGAAGGAAACGAACTCCCCGAGCGTCAACGCCCCGTCGACCACTCGGACACCACCGACGACGAGAACTGCGACGGTACCGAGCGCGGGGATGATCTCGAACAGCGGACGGTGGATCGCTCGCTCGCGGGCCATGTCCATCGCAGACTCGTAGATCAGGGTCGCTTTGCCCTCGAGGGCGTCCTGTTGCTGCGCCTCCTGCCCATAGCTCTTGACCACCTCGATGCCCGTGACGGTCTCCTCGACGACGTGGGAGAGCTCGCTGAGCCGTTGTTGGAGGTCGAACGAGAAGCCGACCACCCTCGATGCGAACCGCGCCGAGGTGAACAGCAACGCCGGAACCATCAAAGCGGCGGTGAGGCCGAGCACGGGGTCGATGACGATGAGCACCCCCGCCACCAGCACGAACATTGCGAGGTTCGCGAGCGTGATGGGGAGCATCGCGAGGATCAGCCGCACCTGACTGAGATCAGAGGAGGCCCTGGCCATCAACTCGCCCGTAGAGGTGACGTCGTGGAACGAGAATGCAAGTCGCTGGATGTGCGTGAAGAGGCGGTTTCGGATGTCGGCCTCAGCTCGATAGGAGAGCTTGAACCCGAAGTAACGACGCATGCCGATGCCGATCGCTTGGATGCTGCCAGCCACGGCAACGCCGAGCAGGATCGGCGTGACGACCGACTGATTGCCGTCATTGATGGCCGCGTCGACCGCCTCACCGACCAGATACGGCACGGTGACGATCATCGACATCCAGATCAGCGCGCCGACGATCGACACGACCGCGATCCACTTGTAGTGGATGAGAACCCGACCGAGAAGTTTGAAGCCCGCGCGCAGATCGCGCAGACGTGACCGGTCATCGCTCATACGGCGAGGCTACCCAACATCGATCTCTCGAAATCCTGCCTCGAGTCCGTACACGATCGTCGGCATGGCGACCACGACGATGCCCACCATGTACAGCCACACGAGGAACACGCCGACCGATCCGAAGACTGCGACAGCCGAGCCGATGCTGGGCAGGAGCAGCACCGCGCCGATCGAGCCCATCGCGAGAACGGCGGAGGTGGCGGCCGCGACAAGCCATGAACTCGGAATGGGCTCCGGCGGACCCCATTGGTAGATCGCCCACACCAGCAGCCACGACCACAAGATCAACCCCCCGGAGAGAGACAGCGCCTCAGCGCGCCCCAGGAGCTCTCCGTTACCGCCTTCGACCGCCATCAACCCTCGGAAGCCGAACGTGAACACGGCGTAGATCGCGAACACACCGACGGAGGCACCCAGCGTGACGAGAACGCCCAACCCACGCCTGACGACGTAACCACGGCCATCATCCACGCCCTGCATCGTCCTGAGGGCCTTCTGCACCGCGTAGACCGCCCGCGACCCCGACCAGAGGGCGACGCCGAGCGCCACCACGAGCACGAAGCCTTGACGGCCCGCGATGGCATCGACCGACTGTTGGACGATCTCGGCGAGGAACCCGGCCACCGATTCGGGAAACGTGGCCATCAGCCAATCGACGATCGCGTTCGCGGTGTCAGAACGGTCGAGGAGCGCAAGGATCGCGGTGAAGGCAACGGCAAGCGGGACGAGCGCGAACAACGTGTTGTAGGCGATGGCCGCACCCATCAGCAGCGGGTCGGCGCGCCGGATCCGCGGTGCGCTCGCTGACCAGAATCGACGTGCGAATGGAGCAAGGCGGGACACAGGCCGAGGTTAGGAAGGTGCGCGAGACGGCGTCGGGGGTCAGTCGACTATTGGAGGTCGGTTCCTACACTCGCCGCAATGCGCCGGGCCGCACCCCTCCTCCTCCTCGTCTCGTCACTCCTTGCTGCGTCCTGCGTCGCAGGGGGCGAAAACGTGCTGTCCCCGGACAACGGCCTCGGAACGGTCACGACATTGCCCGACGTGCAAACGAGTTCGACCGTTCCAGACGACTCCTCCTCGAGCACCGTGCCGTCGAGTTCGTCGACGACGACCACGACGACGACGCCCCGTCCTGATGGAGTCGTGACGCCAGCCACCGTGTTCCAACCGTGGGGCGATGTCGTGGGGCTCACGATGTTCCGAGGGAACCCGACGAGGACGTTCTACGGAACGGGTCCGGTGCCCACCACCACGCCGAACCAGCTGTGGCGCTACCCAGAAAGCCCGATGTCGGGAAGTTCGCCCGTCGGCAACCAACCGAAGACGTGGTCAGGCACCGGTTGGACCGGCCAGCCGCTCATCCACGAGCGCGAAGACGGCATCACAGAGCTCATCTTCGGCGCCTACGACAAGCACATCCACTTCCTCAACGCTGAGACCGGCGAGAAGCTACGTCCGAGCTTCGACATGGGTGACATCATCAAGGGCACCGCGACGCTCGACCCGGACGGATATCCCCTGCTCTACTCGGGCTCACGGGACCCTCGCTTCCGCATCCTCGCCCTCGACGGGGACGAGGTACGCGAGGTGTGGTCGCTCCACGCGAAGTCCGTGGAGGGCATGTGGAACGACGACTGGGATTCGAACCCGGTCGTGGTCGACGACATGCTGTACGAGGGCGGCGAGAACTCGTGGTGGTTCGCCATCAAGCTCAACAGGGGCTACGACGCCGAGGGCAAGGTCACGGTCGATCCCCAGGTGGTCTTCCAGATGCCGGCCTGGTCCGATGAGCTCTACGACCTCCTCGGCCGGCAGCAGAGCATCGAGAGTTCGACGGCGATCTTCGATCAGAAGGCGTACTTCACGACGAGCTCCGGAAGGATCGTCGGCGTGGACCTGTCGGACATCGAGAACGGCAACGCGAGCGTCTTCTTCGACTGGTGGATCGGCGATGACACTGACTCGACCATCACGATCGACGACGAGGGCTACATCTACGTCGTGGCGCACGCAGACCACGAGAAGACGAACAACACCGCGGCGAGACGCGTCCGCGAGGTGGGTCAGCTGGTGAAGCTCGACACGTCGGTGGAGGTCGGGGATCCGTTGACCAGCACCGCGCCGATCGTGTGGAAGGTCGACATTCCGGCAGCCAGGGGCCAGGACACTGGGGCGTGGGCAACACCCGCGCTGCACCCGGACGGCGTGCTGTACGTCGCGACGGACAGCGGGAACCTGCTTGCAGTCGACACGGACACCGGCGAGGTCGTCTGGCAGGGCGATATCGGGGTCAACGCGTGGTCCTCGCCTGCGATCGTCGGCGGAGCGTTGGTCATCGCTGTCGATTGCTTCTCTTCAGAGACGTCTGGGCTACGGGCATACGACATCACGGACCCCCGCAACCCTGTCGAGATGTGGCAAAGGCCGCTCGCGACGTCGGCGTGTATCGAGTCGACGCCTGCCGTCTGGAACGGGAACATCTATGTCGGTGCCCGTGACGGCTTCATGTACGCTTTTGGCTCGTGATTGACACTGGCGGCCTCGCCGTCACGGCACGCACCTCGCTCATGGTGGCCGCGGCCGTCGTTGGCGGCATCGCCACCGCCGCGACCGTGGGGGCGTTCTTCGGGTCGACCTGGTGGGTGTTCGAGTTCTTCACCAACTTCAGGTGGCACCTCATGTGGGCGGCACTCATCGCCGCCGTCGTGTACGGCCTCACGCAGAAGGGAATCACAACGGGCGTCTTCGTCGTCGCGTTCGCCCTGAACGCGTGGGCGATTCACCCTGTTTTCACGGGCTCACAGCTGACCGGAACAGGTGAGGACGGGGTGACGATCGTGGCCGCGAACCTGACCGGGGCGTACGACAACACCGAGGAGGTCCTGCACTTCCTGTTCGATTCGGGGGCCGACCTCCTCGTGCTCGACGGGTTCTCCCGCTCCCGGGTCACTCCGATCACGGTCGAGGGCTCTCCCTATCAGATCGTCGCTGGCCCTGAGAACGAAGAGGCCACGGGGCTGGTGATCGTGGGGAGGGGGTCGTACCCGGTCGAGGTGCTGAACACGGCGAATGGCACGGAGTCGGTGTATGTCGTGTCCGTGCCTGCTGGCGAGGGCACAATCGACATCATCGCCGTTGCGGGTGGCCTCGCCAACTCGTCAGCGGACACACGATTGCTCGACCAGAGACTCGCCGCCATCGGCGATGTTCTCGCGACCCGGACCGTGCCGACGGCGATCGTCGGCAGCCTCGGTGCGACCCGCTTCACATCCCGCGTTGGATCCTTGATGGCTGACAACGACCTGCGCGATGCGATGGAGGGCGAGGGATATGTTGCCACGTGGCCGGTGTCCGGAATGCCTCTCATCGGTGGCTGGATCGGCATCCCGCTCGATGTGGTCCTCGTGCAACGAAGCCTCACACCGCTGTCCATGGACATCGGGCCCGACATCGGCGCCGAACACCTCCCCCTCACGTTCGTCCTCGGCCCTGCCGCAGGCGGCTGAATCGGTCCCACGGGTACGCTCCACGCCATGCAATATGACCTCTCGGACGCGACAGCCGAGTCGGTCGCGGAAGCCACCGCAGCCGCGATCGCGCTGGCTGACACCCTCGTCGAGCGCGCGACGTCGTCGACAGACACCACGTTCGCAGCGCGGATCCAACCTCTGGACGATGCGGCTGCCGTCATCGCTGATGCAGCCGGATACGGACCGTTCCTGTCGCACTTCCATCCGGACAAGGAGGTACGCGACGCGGGAAACGAGGCCGAACAGCTGCTCCAGTCGTGGGGGACCGACCTCGTCGCTCGCCGCGACGTGTACGACGCCGTCGCGGCAGTGGATCCTGAAACCCTCGAAGGCCTCGAGCGCAGATCGCACAACGAGTGGCTCCGCGATCTGCGACGTGCCGGCCACGAGCTCGACGAGGCCGGCCGCGTTCGCGTCAAGGATCTCACGAATCGCCTGACAGAGCTCCAGATCGCGTTCGCCAGGAACCTCGCCGAGTCGAACGACTACATCATCGTCACCCTCGACGACCTCGAAGGGTTCCCCAAGGCGTACATCGATGCCCTCGAATCTGGTGACGATCCGGACACGTACAAGATCACGCTCGACTACCCCGCTTACATCCCGTTCCAGGAACATGCGAAGAACCGCGATCAGCGCCGCGAACTCCAGTTCAAGTACCTCAACAAGGCACGCGACGCCAATCGACCCCTCCTCGAGGAGGCACTCACCGTACGTTCGGAGATCGCCGAAGTCCTCGGCTACGCGGATTGGGCCGAGTTCTCGATGGAGCCGAAGATGGCGACGCCCGGGGAGGTCGACCGCCTGTACGAGTCGGTGATCCCGGGGCTGACCGTGCTTGGCCGCGACGAGCGCGAGAAGCTGGAATCCCTGCTCCACGCCGACGGGCATGACGGGCCCCTCCAGCCGTGGGACCGCCCCTACTACCACACGCTCCAGGGCAAGCTCGACTACGGCATCGACCAGAACAAGGTCGCCGAGTACTTCCCGCTCGACGCCGTCATCGGCGGCATGCTCGACGTCACGGGCGAGGTGCTCGGCGTGACCTACACCGAGCTCCCCAACCACCCGACCTGGCATCCTGATGTTCGGACTTTCCGTATCGACGACACGGACACTGGCGAGCAGCTTGCGGTATTCCACCTCGACCTGCACCCGCGGGAGGGCAAGTTCACGCACGCCGCCTGCTGGAATCCCGTTTCGCGTGCACGGGCACGCGACGGTTCGCTCAGGACGCCGGTTGCCGCGGTCGCTGCGAACTTCACGAAGCCGTCAGGTGAGACACCGTCGCTCCTCAAGCACGACGAGGCATTGACGCTGTGGCACGAGTTCGGACACGTCCTCCACGCGTGCCTCACGGCGGTCGACGTGCAGCGCTTCTCCGGCTTCGACACCGAGTGGGACTTCGTCGAGGCGCCCTCACAGATCATGGAGAACTGGATGTGGAACGCCGACGTCCTCCGGCGGTTCGCGAGGCACTACGAGACGGGAGAGCCCATTCCCGAAGACCTCGTCGAGGCGCTCGTTGCAGCGAGAAATCAGAACATCGGGCTCTTCACCCTGCGGCAGGTGTTCCTCGGCAAGTACGACATGATGATGCACACGTCGGGCCCGACTCCCGACCTCGACGGCCAGCAGCGGGTCGCGAACGAGTACACGCTGCTGCCCCTCCACGAAGGCACCTTCATGGCGGCGGGTTTCGGTCACCTCATGGGTGGGTACGACGCCGGCTACTACGGCTACCTGTGGGCGAACGTGTACGGCGACGACATGTTCTCGGTGTTTGCACAGGAGGGCGTGCTCTCGCCAGCCGTCGGTCGCCGATACCGCAGGGAAGTGCTCGAGCAGGGTTCTTCGCGCGACGCGAAGGAGAACCTGCTCGCCTTCCTCGGGCGGGAACCCAACGCTGAGGCGTTCCTCGCACAGCTCGGGATCACGGCGCACGCCGCAAGCTGATCTGCCGCCCGCGGTTGCCTAGGTGATCGATCGGAGCGAGCCGCCGTCCACCACGAGGGTTGCTCCGGTTATGTAGCTCGCCCGGGGAGACACCAGGAAGGCAGCGGCCGCCGCGTACTCGTCAACGTCGCCGTACCGGCCGAGGGGGATACTCACCGCATTCCGCTCCTCGACCTCAGAGATCGACCGCCCTGTGCGCTCTGCCGCCACCGCATCCAACTCGGCCACACGCGCCGTCGCGATACGCCCGGGCACCAGGTGATTCACCCTGATGCCGTCCCTTGCCCAGGTATCGGCGAGGTTCTTCGACAGGTTCGCCACGCCCGCCCTGAAGACGCCGGACATCGACAGATCGGGCATCGGTTGGAGGGTCGACAAGGAGGTCGTGAACAGCACGGTGCCCCCATCGGTGAGGTGGCGACGTGACGCCTTCGCAAACACCATCGCCGATCGAAGCGTCAGCGCGTACGACGCGTCCCAATCCTCGGAAGTCGTGTCATCGAAGGACCCGGGACGAGGCCCGCCCGCGTTCGGGATCACGATGTCGAGGCCGCCCATCCGGGCGGCAGCCTCGTCGACCCACGCCGTCACAGCGTCGGCATCGGCAACATCCACTGCCACGCCGCGGACTGATGCCCCGGTCGCGTCGGCGATCTCAGCTGCCTTTGCTGCCGCCCGATCGGACGACCGCGAGCACAGCTCCACCGTGCATCCCTCTGCCGCGAGCGTCATGGCGATGGCTGCGCCGAGGCCGTCTGAAGCCGCCGCGACGATGGCTCGCTTGCCGTTCAGTCCGAGGTCCATGACGCCACGCTACTTCGCGTCGAACGCGGCACGGACCGCGTTCAGGTCGTGTTTGCCGTTCGGCAGGAGCGGGATCGCGTCCACCTTCATCCAACGTTTCGGCACCATGTGCGGTGCGTTCGAGGCGCGGATTCGGTCTGCGATGTCGGTGGGATCGACCGAGGTAGCCACCATCGCGCACACGGCAGTCCCCCACTCGGGATCATGAACGCCGACGATTGCCGCGTCACTGACGAGGCCCGTCTCATGCACGGCGTCCGCGACAGCGCCAAGCGAAACGTTTTCGCCCCCTGTGACGACGATGTCGTCGACCCGCCCGAGCACCTCGAGTCTTCCGCTGCTGGTGAGCCTGCCGAGGTCGTTCGAGATGAAGGGGCCGATCCTCGGATCCCCGCCGAGGTAGCCGCCGAACACCTGCGGCCCGTCGACCGCGACCCGCCCGAACCCACGTTCATCGGGCTCCGAGATCGTCACGCTCACCCCTTCGAGCGGCTCACCTGCCGTGCCATCGAGTGAGTCCGGCGAACCGGGAGTGTGGGTTGCGATCTGCGACGACGCCTCGGTCATCCCGTATGTGGGCACGACGGCGATGCGCTCTGCGCGGAGTCGGTTCCGAAGACCAGCCCCAATCCGCGCACCGCCGACCAGGTTGACCCTGATCCCGTCCAGCGCGCCGGCCCCGGTGTCCAGAATCCGGTGCACCATCGTCGGCACCCAGGAAGCAACGGTCGGCGCCGACCGCTCGATCGCCTCGAAGATCCCGTGGCCGAACGGGGTGACGACCGCGGAACCGCCAGCCTCGAACGACCTCCAGAGCACCGACATCCCGCCGACGTGGTGGAGCGGGAGGGTGAGCAACCACCGATCCTTTTCGCCCGTCCCGAGGCGCGATCGCGAGGCAACGACCGCGGCACGAAGGTTCGCCATCGAAAGAGGCACCAGCCTCGGAGGACCGGTGCTCCCGGATGTGGCGAAGCACACGACCGCACCGGGATTGGTGTCGACCGCAGCGTTGCGATCATGGGCGTATGGCATGACGCACGTGCCAACGTGTTGATGGGCGAGCACGTCGACGATGGATGAAAGATCATGCCGGACCCTGACCGATTCGACGGCGCCAATTGCGCGGCCAGTGATCGTTTGCGCCCGCCGGACGACCTCATCGGCAAGCTGGTGATACGTGACGACACCATCGCCAAACTGCAGTGCGGGAGCGTCAGGATCCCTCTCGGCATTGCGGAAGACCCAGTCCGCTGGGGTGTGCACATCCATCGCTCACTACAGTATCGCCGCGAGCTGCACACCCGGAGGAACGGTGGTTTCCGAGATTTTCGACGCCGACGCATGGGAGGCCGTGCCCGGTTTCTCGTTCGAGGACATCACCTATCACCGTGCGAAGGACGTCGGCGCCGTGCGTGTCGCGTTCGACAGGCCAGAGGTCCGGAACGCCTTCCGACCTCACACGGTCGATGAGCTCTTTGCGGCCCTCGAGCATGCCCGCACCTCCTCAGACGTCGGGTGCGTCCTCCTGACAGGCAACGGCCCATCGCCAAAGGACGGCGGCTGGGCTTTCTGTTCGGGCGGCGACCAGCGGATCCGCGGCAAGGACGGCTACAAGTACGAAGGTTCTGAAGGGGTGGACCCCGGAAGGCTTGGACGCCTCCACATCCTCGAAGTGCAGCGTCTCATCCGATTCATGCCGAAGGTCGTCATCGCCGTCGTGCCAGGGTGGGCGGTCGGTGGGGGGCACAGCCTCCACGTCGTGTGCGACCTGACGATCGCATCCGCGGAGCACGCCGTCTTCAAGCAGACAGACGCCGACGTCGCATCCTTCGACGGCGGGTACGGAAGCGCACTCCTCGCCCGGCAGGTCGGCCAGAAGCGAGCACGTGAGATCTTCTTCCTCGGCAGGGACTATTCAGCGCAAGAGGCGTTCGAAATGGGCATGGTCAACGCCGCCGTCCCCCACGCCGAGCTCGAAGCAACCGCGCTCGAGTGGGCACGCGAGATCACCGCGAAGTCCCCAACGGCCCAGAAGATGTTGAAGTACGCGTTCAACCTGCCGGACGACGGGCTCGTCGGCCAGCAGCTCTTCGCCGGAGAGGCAACCCGCCTCGCGTACGGAACCGAGGAGGCAGCCGAAGGGCGTGACGCGTTCCTCGAGAAGCGGGAACAGGACTACAGCCGCTTCCCCTGGCAGTACTGAGTTGGAGAACCTTCTGTCACATCCGTGGGTTCTCGCCGCCCGCCCCGCAACGCTCTCGGCGACGATCGGACCCGTGCTGATCGGCACCGCTTCGGCGTGGCGTGACGGGGTCTTCGCCTGGCTCCCGTTCGTCGTCGTGGTCATCGCCGCACTCGCGATCCAGGTCGGCGTGAACTACGCGAACGACTTGGCGGACGCGCAGCGAGGTGCAGACGACGAGAACCGCATCGGGCCCCTTCGCACCGTGTCGTCCGGGCTCATCAGCGAGTCCGAGATGAAGCGCGGCGTTGCCGTTGCGTTCGGGATCGCATCGCTAGGAGGCATCTACCTCATCTGGTACGCGGGTTGGCCCATCGCCCTGATCGGCATCGCATCGATCATCGCCGCTCTCGGCTACACGAACGGGCCGGTGCCGTACGGCTACTTCGGGCTCGGCGAGGTCTTCGTGTTCGTGTTCTTCGGGCTCGTCGCGACCGTCGGCACCCGGTACGTGTTCTCGCCTTCCGCGCCGTCGGCAGCGTGGACCGGCGGAGTCGTGATGGGTCTTCTGGCAGCGGCGATCCTCGAGGCGAACAACATTCGCGACATCGACACGGACCGCACATCCGGCAAGAAGACGCTTGCCGTGCTCCTCGGCAGGGGGCGGGCACGCAAGCTGTACGCAGCGACGATGGTCGCTGCCTTCGTCGTGATCGCAGTCGGTGCGCTTTCGTCGCTGCTGCCAGTGGTCTCAATCATTGCACTCGTCGTTGCCCCGCTCTCGATCCCCCTGATCACCACCGTGTTCCAGGAAACGCAGGGGCCACCTCTCATCGGTGTGCTCAAGGGGACCGCCCAGATCCAGCTGTTCGTCGGGCTTCTGCTTGCCCTCGGCATCGCGTTCTGAGGACGGCGGGGCGTAGCCTTGAACGCGGTGGAAGAGCCCAACCAGTTCACGATGTGCCGCGATCTTGTCGCCGGACTTGCCGACGGAGGCGTCTCGGTCGTCTTCGTGTCGCCGGGGAGCCGGAACACCCCGATCACGCTCGCCGTCGCAGCCGACCCACGTATCACGGACCTGAACATCAGGGACGAGCGCAGCGCGGGGTTCATGGCACTCGGTCATGCCAAGGCGACGGGAAGGCCCGCAGCCGTCGTTTCCACATCGGGCTCCGCGGCGGCCCATTACTTCCCAGCGGTGGTCGAAGCAGACCAATCGGGGACACCGCTCATCGTCCTGACATCCGATCGGCCTCTCCGGCTCCGCGGAACAGGAGCACCCCAGACCATGGACCAGGTGGCGCTGTACGGAGCGCATGTGAAGGATTTCGTCGATGCGGTCGGCTTCGAAGGGCGGTCGCTCGCGGCGCGCCTTCTTGATTCCGCGACGAGCGGATTCCCTGGGGTGGCACACGCCAACCTTCCGTTCGACGAGCCCCTCGTGCCAGCTGAGCCGATCACGCCAAGCGGAGCATCACCCGTCCCCAAGGGTGACGGACTCCGCACCGAGTGCGAGCACGTGGATGCCGGTCTCCTCGCAGTCCATTCGGGACGGAGGGTTCTGATCGTCGCTGGCGGGCAACAGCGACCCGAATTCGCCGGAGAGCTGGCGCGGGTCGCTGATGCGCTCGGCGCACCAGTGCTCGCGGATCCCCAGACGCGGGTCCTGGGCGAGAACGTGATCCGGCACGCGGACTTGCTTGTTGGAGCACATGGCGAGGACGGCGCCGAATTCGTGCTGGACCGCCTCCGCCCCGACGTGGTCGTCCGCCTCGGCCCGTTGCCGACGTCCAAGCCCCTCTTCATGTGGATGGAGCGTTCAGGCGTCGATCAGATCCTCGTTTCAGATGCGCGGCTCGCCGACCCACTGCGGTCCGCGTCCATGTCCGTCGAGTGTGATCCGACAGCCTTCCTTGCCAGCCAGGTCGTTCCTCCCGACGCGGCGGCGGACGGCTACCTCGAGCATTGGCGTGCGCTCGACCGAATCGCCGGTGACGCCATGCGTGAAGCAATCGCGGGCCGCGACTGGCCGAGTGAACCAGCGACCGCACACATCGTGGGTTCGACGGTGCCCTCCGGCTCGATCCTCTGGGCGGCGTCATCGCGGCCCATCAGGGATCTGGATGCGTTCAGTGCAACGCGAGACGACATCCGCATCCTCGCAAATCGTGGTGTCAACGGCATCGACGGAACGATCTCGTCCGCTGTCGGGGCGGCGCTCGGTGGAACGCACGTGACACTCCTCATCGGGGATCTCGCGGTGCTCCACGATGCCACCGCGCTCAGCGAGGCGGTGGCGCTCGAGGTGCCACTCCGGATCATCGCCGTCAACAACGACGGCGGAGGGATCTTCTCGTTCCTCCCCCAGGCGCAGTCTGCGATCGTCGACCACGAGACGTTCGAACGCCACTGGGGCACGCCTCACGGACTCTCGCTTTCGGACATCGCAAGGGCGATGCGGATGAAGGTCCGCACGGTCGAGAGCGCGGCCGACCTCGGAACCGTTGTCGCCGAGAATCCCTCAGGGCCGGAGCTGATCGAGGTCGCCACCGATCGTGCCCGACTGCTCGAGGACCATCGTGCGGTTCGCCACGCGGTCGCGGCGGCGCTCCTAGGTCGCCGCGAGTAGGTCGAGGAGCGGTCGAAGCTTCAGGCGGGTCTCGAGCACCTCTGATGACGGATCCGATCCAGCCATGATGCCCGCACCGGCGAAGAGGTGGGTGGTCGCGTCCTGGACCAGACCGCATCTGAGTGCGATGGCGACGGCCCCATCCCCGGACGGCGTCACCCATCCGACTCCGCCTGCGTACCACCCGCGCGCGAATGCTTCCACTTCAGCGATTCGCTTCACTGCGTCACGTGCTGGCACGCCGCCGACCGCCGGGGTCGGGTGGATGACGTCGATGACATCCAGCACGCCGACGCCGGGGGCGACATGGCCCTCGATCTCGGTCGAGAGGTGTTGGACCGTGGCCATCTTCTTCAACACGGGTCGATCCGGGATGGTCAGGTCGTCCACGACCGAGGGCAGCGAACGTCTCAGCTCTTCGACGACCAGGCGATGTTCCTCCTGGTCCTTGTCGGACGCCAGGAGCGCCTCGCCGATGCGTTCGTCATCGAGATCCCCCTCTCCACGTGGCGCTGAACCTGCGAGGGGATTCGAGCGGAAAGCGCCTGCTTCCACCTGCGCGAGCAGCTCGGGCGACGCTCCCATGAAGACGGACTCGCCACTCTTCCACGCGAAGTTGTAGCACTGCGGATAGCGCCGAACGAGCTCGCGGAACACTCTGAGGATCGCAACCGGTTCCGTCGACTCCACCTTGACGGAGCGGGCGAGGACCACCTTGTCGAGTACCCCCGCACGAAGGTCATCGACGACGGCAGCCACGGTTTCGGCCCAGTCCGACACGTGCGGGATCGACTCGATCGAGTGATCGCCCGCGTCGACGACGGGAATCGGCTCGGGCCGCCGCATCTGGCCGAGCAGTTCGAGTGTCGGGCCGGGTGACTCGCCCGGCGGCACCGTCACCGTCAGCTTCGCATCGCCGCGGACCTGCTCGATCGCGATTCGCGGGACGAAGGCTTCGGCGGTGGCGAAGTCCCTCCACAGTCGATCGTTCCCGATGTCGTCATGGAACGCATAGCCCACGAACACCTTCGCATCGGGGTTCTCGAGGGTCGAGATCTCGGATCGCAGGTCAGCAAACCTTCCGGGTCCCGATGCGGTCGCATGCCACGCCGTCCCCAGGCCGACGAGCCGGTCACCCCATGGCGTCGCGTACGCAACCGCGCGATCGACCATCGCGGCACCTGTGCGTGCAAAGTCGAACGGGTCGAATTCAACGGCAACAGAAACCACCCGGTACCCGTCACCGTCGCCAAGAGCTGAGGCCAGCGACTCGATCGTGGTCTGGGATACGAGGGTCACGCCGCGAAGGCTACCGGGCGGCGAACCGAGCGATCTGCCGGGCGATTGCATCGGGAGCCGACATGGGGCCGAGATGCCCCGCACCCTCGATCGCGAGGACGGTCACGTCGGATCGCTCGAACCGCGCTGCCATCGCTTCCGCCAATTCTTCGGAGGGAGAGTCCGAGTCGCTTCCGAACATGAGGAGGATCGGGATCTCG
>QJWC01000039.1 GCA_003235475.1 Acidimicrobiia bacterium
GCTGGCTGGTCGAGTTCGCTCGTGAGCAATTCGACGATCGCCTCGTGGCCGACGACGCCGTGAAACGGGTTCACGTCACACCGAGGACGGCCATGACCTCGTCGACGACATCGACGAGCGACTGCGAGGCATCGATCACGACGAACCGCCCGGGCTCGGCGTCCGCGAGATCGTCGAAAGCCTGGGCAACGGAACGATGGAACTCGTCACCCTCATCGCCGATGCGATCGCCTACCGCCTGCCGGGCGAGGCCGTCGGTGGCGTCGAGCCTGAGCAGCACGACGCGCCCCGGCCACACGCCGCCGATGGCGATGTCGTTGAGCATGCGCACCCTGTCGAGGGGAAGCCCGCGACCGCCAGCCTGGTAGGCGAGCGACGAGTACGCAGAACGGTCTGAGACCACCCAGGCGCCCCGCTCGAGCGCTGGCACGACCCTTTTCGACACGAGCTCAGCTCTCGCTGCAGCGAACAACGCTGCTTCTGACCACGGACCGGGGTCGACGTCGCCGTCGAGCAGTACCGATCGGATGGCCTCCCCGGCAGGAGTACCGCCAGGTTCTCGCACGAGCACCACCGGATACCCGGCGGTCTCGAGGGCTGCGGCGACACCGATCGACACGCTGCTCTTGCCCGCGCCCCTCGTGTCGACGATCGCGGTCATGGGCACAGTCTTACAGGTACCGATGACATGCGGACTCGGTGCAGAGCAACAGCACCGCGTCAACCCGCGCCTTTCGCACGCTTTTCTGCAAGCCGCTCGCTTGCGTGCTCCAACGTGACGTTGTCCACCGTCTCGGTCTTGCGGAACGACACATTCGTCTCCCCGTCGGTCATGTAGAGGCCGAACCGACCGTCCTTGATGACGATCTCCTTGCCGGTCACGGGATCAGCACCGAGTTCCTTGATGGGAGGCTTCGCACCTCGACGCTGCCGAGGCTTCGCGAGCAGGGCGAGGGCGTCCTCCAGGGTGACCGTGAACAGCTGTTCCTCGGTCTCGAGGCTTCGGCTCTCCCTCCCCCACTTCACGTACGGGCCGTACCGGCCGTTGAGCGCCTCGATCGGCTCTCCATCCTCCGGATGCGGGCCCAACTCCCGGGGAAGCGTGAGCAGCTTGAGCGCGTCTTCGAGGGTGACGTCCGCAAGGGTCATCGTGCTGAACAGGGAGGCAGTTTTCGGCTTGTCGTTGCTGTCCGGATCACGCTCGCCGAGCTGAACGTACGGTCCGAATCGACCAGCTTTCGAGAGCACCGGGAGCCCGGTGTCCGGATCGGTTCCGAGGATGCGCTCGTCGCTCGGCGCATCGAGGAGCTCGGCGGCCCTTTCCAGCGTCAGCTCGTCCGGCGCGAGATCTGGCGGGATCGACGCTCGACGCTCGCCGTGTTGGAGGTATGGCCCATACTGCCCTGCCCTCGCGACGATCGGCTCACCGTCCTCCCCCACGCCGATCGGGAACGAGTTGACCGCCTTCGGATCGATGCGCTCCAGCGCCTGCTCGGACACGAGATCGACCAGGCCCTCGGTGCCGTTTCCGTTGTAGAACTGTTCGAGGTACGGAACCATCTCCTGGTCGCCGGAAGCGATCCGGTCGAGGTCGGCTTCCATCCGCGCCGTGAAGGCGTAGTCGACATAGTCGGAGAAGTACTGCTCCAAGAGCCCGACCACGCTGAACGCCCGCCATGTCGGTACGAGCGCGGTCCCTTGCTTGCGGGCGTACTCCCGTTCGAGGATCGTGGCGATGATGGATGCGTACGTCGACGGCCTGCCGATTCCGAGCTCCTCGAGGCGCTTGATGAGCGACGCCTCCGTGAACCTCGCGGGTGGCTTTGTCGCGTGCTCGGTCGGTTCGAGGGCCACCACGGTGACGCCGTCACCTTCGTCGAGCGCGGGAAGCAGCGTCTCCTGGTCATCGAGCGCGGCATCCGGGTCGTCCCTGCCCTCCACATATGCCCTGAGGAATCCTGGGAACGTGATCGTGCGCCCCGAAGACTGGAACACGCACGTGCGGTCGTCGAACGTGTCACCGGACAGCCGCACCGTGAGGCTTTCGCCTTTCGCGTCTTTCATCTGCGACGCAACCGTCCGCATCCAGATGAGGTCGTACACCCTCGACTCGTCGGATGTCGGCCCGAACTCCTTGGCCGCGTCGTCCATGTCCTTGAACCGGTCTCCTGCGGGGCGGATCGCCTCGTGGGCCTCCTGGGCGCCCTTGGCCTTGCCGTAGACACGGGGCTTGTCCGGCAGGAAAGACGACCCGTACCGATCGGATACGAGAGAGCGGGCGGCTGTAACGGCTGTCTGCGACAGGTTCGTCGAGTCCGTGCGCATATAGGTGATGTACCCGGCTTCGTAGAGGTGCTGTGCCGCGCTCATCGTTCGCCTCGCGCCGAAGCGGAACTTCCGAGACGCTTCCTGCTGGAGCGTCGATGTCCTGAACGGCGCATACGGCTTCCGTGTGTACGGCTTGCGCTCAACGCTGTCGACCGTGAACTCCGCTCCCGAGAGACCTGACGCGAGATCGACCGCGTCCTCGACCGAGAGCAGGAGCCGGTTCTCCTTCGCCAGCTGCCCGTCGTCGCCGAAGTCGGAACCGTCGGCAATGCGTGCGCCGTCGACCGATCGCAGTGTGGCGGGAAACTCCTCGCCGTCGGTCGCAAAGATCGCCTTGAGCCCGGCATAGTCGGCGCTCACGTGCGCCATGCGCTGTCGCTCTCGTTCGACGAGGATCCGCGTCGCGGGCGACTGTACGCGTCCTGCCGAGAGACCACGTTGCACGCGGCGCCACAGGACAGGTGACACCTCGTAGCCGAAGAGGCGGTCGAGGATCCTTCGCGTCTCCTGAGCCTGGACGAGCGGCATGTCGAGGTCACGCGGGTTCTCGGCTGCCTCCACGATCGCCTTCTCGGTGATCTCGTGGAACACCATCCGCCTGACCGGCACCTTCGGCTTGAGCTCTTCGAGGAGGTGCCATGCGATCGCCTCGCCTTCGCGGTCCTCATCCGTCGCGAGGTACAGCTCGTCAGCGTCCTTCAAATGCTGCTTGAGGAGACGGACCTGCTTCTTGGATCGCTCCGTCACGATGTAGATCGGGGCGAACCCGTGGTCGATGTCAACCCCGAAACGCGTGGTCTTCCAAAGGTCGCGCTTCTTCTCGGGCAGGTCCGCGGCGCGCGACGGGATGTCGCGGATGTGCCCGATCGACGACTCCACCACGAAGTCGTCGCCGAGGTAGCGGTTGATCGTCCGCGCTTTTGCGGGAGACTCAACAATGACGAGTTTCTTTGACATATCCGTTTCCGACTGGCCTGCGTCGACCGCCTTCTGCGGTACGAACGCGCTGCCTCCTGGACCCTGGGCCGCGGGAAACCTAACCCATGTGGCCGGAGAAACCACGGTGGAAGCGCTCGAACACCTTGTCCCAGGTGAACTCGCTCTCCACGAACGCGCGTCCCTTCGCACCCATCGCTGCGGCCTTGTCGGGGTCGCTGATGAGGAGGTTCAGCCCGTCGATGATGTCATCCACGGACGACACGACATAGCCCGTCTCGCCGGGTATCACGGTCTCCGGCGATCCCCCCGAGTCCCCAGCGAGCACGGGGATGCCGCATGCCGCTGCCTCGAGATACACGAGCCCGAGTCCCTCGACCTCGAGGCCTCCCCAGCGAGATGACGTCGGCATGCAGAAGACATCCATTCGCCGGTACAAGTCCGGGAGGTCGGACCACGGAACATCGACCGCGAACGTGGCGTCGACGCCGAGCTTGGCGGCGAGCTTCCGGAGCGAGCCCTCCATGCGGCCCTTCCCAACGAGGAGCACCTCCACATCGAGACCGGACCGCGCAACGGCTCTCAGCAGCCTGTCCTGTCCTTTTCTCGGCACGAACCTGCTGACACACCCGACCACGGGCTTCGCGTTCGGCACCCTGGTCGCAGGAGTGAATGTGTCGATTTCGACTCCGGCACCGAGGAAATGTGTCGGTGCCCCTGTCAGCCGTTCGACCCGGTCCGCGGTGAACCGGCTCACGGCGAATCGGACGTCCGCGGCGCGGAGCGACCGGCGAAGGAGCTGGCGCGTGCCCGGCACTGCAGCAGGCAGGGTGACCTCCGCCCCATGGTTCAGGACCGCAAACGGCACCCCGAGGGCTTCGCGGAGCTTGACGCCGAGCTGGGGCAGTGGATGGGGCGCGCCGAACAGCACGGCGTCCGGCTCGAAATCCTCAGAATACCGAACGATGTCGTCGAGAACCGCAGCAGTCGGGAGCATGTAGCTCGCCGATCCCCGAACGACGCCTTCCTCATCGGGATCAGCCTTCTCGTCCGACGGCGCGTACACGAGCACCGGATCCGGGTACGCGTCCACGAAGTTCTGGAGGTACATCTGGATTCCGCCGGGTTTCGGCGGGAAGTCGTTGGTGACGACGAGGAGCCGCACGGTCAGTCCAGGTGGGGAGCGACGTTGTACTCGGCAACCATCGGTCCCTTGGGCGTCACGAGGAACTTCGACATCGACGAATTGCGGGGGACCGGAAGGCGGTGCCGCTCCGGAAAGCCCAGATCGAGGATCCCGACAGCGCACGCCCGAATTGCAGCGCCGTGCGTGACCGCGCCAACCGCCGAGCCGTTCGCTGTCGCCGCAATCTCCTCGATCGTCTCGCGCATACGCTGTGCAACGCTGGAGAAGGTCTCTCCGCGTCCGCCCCGCGGGAGATCCACACCCTTCCCGAAGACGTTGTCGAACAGCTCGGGATCGATGTCGGCGATCTCTCCTGACGTGAGGTTCTCCCATGCACCGAAGTCCATCTCCGCAAGCCCTTCGTGCACCTCCGGCGTCATGCCGAGCGTCTTGCCGAGGATGCCCGCGGATTGATGGGCCCTCCCGAGCGGTGAGGAATACAGCTGTCCGATGCGGGGCGCATGCCCAGCGGCCGCCGCCACCTGATCGCGGCCCCGATCGGTGAGGGCGCTGTCGGTCCGCCCCTGATAGCGCCCAAGGGTGTTTCCCTCGGTCTGGCCGTGACGGAACAAGACGACGCTGGTGCCGTTCGGGGCGAAGGCCGTTCCGGATCCGGTCAGGTGGCTTGCGTCGTTGAACACGGTGACCTGTGCCTGGCCGTCGGAGATGTCGGTCCGTGTGACCGAGGTGTTCGAGAGGGGCACGAGGTAGCTCGGCCGGCCTTCGAGACCGAGGAGATGGTTGAGGATTGCCCACACCACGCCCCCGTGCGTCACCACCGCGGCTTCCTCTCCGTCGTCGAGAGAGTCCGCGAGTTCCCAGTACGCGTCGATGATCCGCTCGCGGAACGCGCCGAGCCACTCGCCTCCGCCGAACTGGAGGTCCTCGCCCGCCATCAAAGCCTCGAGCTGTCCCGGAAAGCGGACCCTGACCTCGTCGCTGGTGAGGCCCTCCCAGTTCCCGACGTTGAACTCGCGCCAGCGAGCATCCGGCTCGCCTCCGCCGATCGTCTCAGCGGTCGACATCGCCCTCGGCAGATCGGATGCAATCACTCGATTCGGTGCGTATCCCACCATCCGTCGTCGAAGCCGCTCGATCTGATCTGCGCCGTTGTCCGTGAAAGACGTGTTGAGGGAGCCCTGCCAGATCCCCGCGGCGTTCGCCTCGGTTTCGGCATGCCTGATGAGGGTGATACGGCGACTCAAAGGGTTCCCTGACGGCTTGGACGGTGCGAGGCCCGTAGGCTAGGGGCGTGGTGATTGCACAGTTCTTGGCAGCCGAGAGCGGCTTTTCTCTCCCGACGGGCGGCGAGATCGTCTTCTGGATCATCGGCGCCGTCGTCATCACCGCCCTGTGGTGGCTCATCCGGACGACGCGCAAGCGGGCGTACGACGATTACTTCGAGCGACGCAAGGCCGAAGAGGAGCGTCGCCGCAACGACCCCGACCTCGCAAAGCCCGACGACGCCTGACGCGTCCCGCCGGGGCAGCAAGCACCACGCCTCAGGACGCGTGCCCCCACCGACCTCGTTGCACTCGGCCACCTCCCCCAGTCCCGCCTGGGGAGGATTCCATGCGGTTACTTTCGCCAGACCTCGCGGTTGAAGAGGATCAGGATCGGGATGATCTCGAGGCGGCCGATGATCATCAACACCGACAAGAGCCACTTGGCCGCCCACGGCAACGCCAGGAAGTTCTCGGTCGGCCCGACGCCGCCGAGTCCCGGTCCGACGCCGCCGAGGCTGGACGCCACTGCGCTCACGACCGTCACGATGTCCAGATGGGCGTTCGCGAGCGAGCTGATGATTGCCAACAGAAATGTTCCGGTCATGAACGCGAACATGTACAGCAGGAAGAACGTCTGCACCGCCTCGACCGTGATGTCGGAGAGGGGCGTCTTCCCGACCCTGGTCACGAACACACCGCGCGGATGGATCAGCCGACGCACGTCGCTGCGTGACGCCTCGAGGAGAACGTGGAGGCGGTCCGTCTTCAGGGCGCCGGCGGTCGACCCAGCCATACCGCCGATGAACATAAGGCCGACGATCATGATCCCCAATGCGGGGATCCACTGCCCGAAGTCGACGGTGGCGTACCCCGTCGTGGTCATGATGGACACGACAGTGAAGGTGGCGCCCCTGATCGTGTTCGCGATCGAGCCACCCCACGTTCCGATCGCAGCCAACGTCGCTGCGAGGAGGAGAATCCCGAGGTAGACGCGTAGCTCGACGGACTTGAAGTACGCCCGCGGATCGCGAAGCACAACTTTGTAATGGAGCGCAAACGAGATCCCGGAAAGCGTCATGAAGATGATCACGACCCACTGCGAGTACGAGGAGAACGCCCCGAGCGAACCAGCGTGAGTGGAGAAACCGCCCGTCGAGACCGTGGTCATGGAGTGGTTCACCGCTTCGAACAGGTTCATGTCCCCGAACCACAACAGGACGATCTCGCCGACGGTCAGCACCACATAGACGATCCAGAGCCGCTTGGCCGTCTCCCTGAATCGCGGCGTGAGCCGGTCTGGCATCCATCCGGGTGACTCGGCGCGAGCGAGCTGGAAGGCACCCATGCCGAGAAGTGGGAGCAGGGCGATCGACAGCACGATGATGCCCATACCGCCGAGCCACTGCGTCATCGAACGCCACACGAGGACCCCGTGCGCCATCAGCGCTGGATCCGGGATCGTCGACGACCCGGTAGCCGTAAAGCCGGAGGCGGATTCGAACACCGCGTTCGTCAGGTCGCCCAATGCCCCTGTCATGAGATACGGCAAGGCTCCGAACACCGTGATCGCCATCCAAGCAAGGCCGACGGCGGCGAAGCCCTCAGCCGTGCTCAACTCCCCCGGCTTGTCGTACCACTTCCACAGCCCGAAGCCGACGCCAGACGTGATGGCTGCGGCAAGCGCGATTTCAGCGGCGATGGACCACTCCTGGTACATGAGCGCCGCGACGACGGCCGCGAGCATCGAGATTCCGGTGCCACCGACGACGGCTCCGACAACGTGGAGAAGGTGCCGCCACGACATGCGTTCAGCCGGAAAGCTTCTCGGCGGCGGCGATACCCTCGGGCAGCGCGATCACGATCAAGCGGTCGCCCTCCTCGATCCGCGTCGTGCCCCTCGGTACGAAGGCCTCGTCGCCCCGCTGCACTCCACCGACGATCAGGCTGTGCGGGAGCTTGAGATCCGCGAGGGACTTCCCGATCGCAGGGCTGGTCGGCCCGACCTCGAGTTCGATGGCCTCGGCGTCTGAGTCGGCAAACGTCGCCACCGAATAGATCACGCCGCGCCTTACGAACCGAAGGATCTCGTTCGCTGCCGAAAGTCTGCTCGACACCGTTGCATCGATGCCGAGCCCGGAGACGAGCATCATGAGCTCCGTGTTGGTGAACCGCGCAATCACCTCGTGGGCACCGAGCGCCTTCGCAGCAAGAGCACCGAGCACGTTGTCGCCATCCCACCCTGTCAGGGCCATCACGGTGTCTGCAGCGGAGATGTTTTCGGAGCGCAGAACGCGAGGATCGGTCGGATCGCCGCATACGGCGACGACCCTCGGGAGTTCCTCGGCGATCGTCCGGCACACCTGGATGTCGCTGTCGATGAGCGTGGTGCGGATGCCGCTGTTGGAGAGGAGCTCAGCGGTGAGCCTCGCGAGCCGTGTGCCGCCCAGGATGATGACCTTCTCCGCGGCCTTCGAAGAGAGACCGAGCCACTTGTACGCGTCATCGGAGTGACCCTCACGGGCCATCATGAGGACGTGGTCGTGGGGTTCGAGCATCGTCGAGCCGCGGGCGATCACCGTCTCGCCCTGTCGAACCACCGCCACAACGAGCCAATCCCATCCGTGGACCGTGTCGCGCAGGTCCTGGAGGGTGCGGCCGACGAACGGAGCTTCTGGATCCACATATGCCCCGATCAGGACAAGCTTTCCGTCCGCGTAATCGATCTTCTCAGCGATCTCACCGCTCGAGGCGAGCCTGTGGAGCTCACGAGCCGCGGCCTCACCGGGGTCGATGACGAGGTCGACGCCGAGGGCTTCGACCTCCGCCTTGAGCTGGGGATCCTCGACTCGTGCGACTTTACGCGGGATACCAAGGCGAGTCCCAGCGGCGCACGCGAGGACGTTCACCGCATCCGAGCTCGAAACAGCGATGAGGAGGTCAGCCTCCGCTGTCCCTGCCTGCTGCAGGGTCACCTCGGAAGCCCCGTTGCCCTTGATGACGAGGCAGTCGATCTCAGCCTGGGCCGCAGCGGCGCGTTCGGGATCGTTCTCGATGACGACGACGTCCTGGCCCTCCATCGACAACTTCTTGGCGAGGTAGGACCCGGTCGCGCCGGCCCCGACGATCACAATCCGCATATTCCGATGAGCCTAGATCGCTGCCCTGACCGCGCCGTGCAGGCCGGCTAGAGCAGGCCGCCGAAGCTGGCGAATGCGGAGGCGAAGATCAGGGACACGATTGTCATGACCTTGATCACGATGTTCATCGATGGGCCTGCGGTGTCCTTGAACGGGTCGCCGATCGTGTCGCCCACGACTGCTGCCTTGTGGGCATCCGAGCCCTTGCCGCCGAATGCACCTGACTCGATGAACTTCTTGGCGTTGTCCCATGCGCCTCCGGCGTTCGCCATGTAGATGGCGAGAAGGAAGCCCGAGATCAGCGCGCCTGCGAGGAGGCCGCCGAGCATCTCGAGCGAGACGAACCCGATCACGAGGGGCAGTGCGACTGCGGCAGCCCCGGGGATGATCATCTCGCGCAGCGATGCCTTCGTCGAGATGTCGACGCACTTCGCATACTCGGGGACCACGCCGGGACGTCCCTCTCTCAGACCGGGAATGTCGCGGAACTGCCTGCGGACTTCCTCGATCATCTGGAACGCCGCACGGCCGACCGCCTGAATCGTCATCGCTGCAAACAGATAGGGGAACATGCCTCCGATGAAGAGACCGACCGCAACCTTGATGTCGAGGAGGTCGAGGCCTTCGAGGCCCGCTGCCTTGGAGAAGGTGAAGAACAGCGCAAGTGCCGTGACGGCAGCCGATGCGATGGCGAAGCCCTTCGCGACTGCTGCGGTCGTGTTGCCGAGGGAGTCGAGCTGGTCGGTGGCCTCGCGGACCTCTGGATCGAGCTCCGCCATCTCGGCGATACCGCCTGCGTTGTCTGCGATCGGGCCGTAGGCATCGACGGAGACCGTGATGCCGAGCGTCGCGAGCACGCCGATGGCCGCGATGGCGACGCCGTAGATGCCCCCACCCTCGATGGCGAGCTCACCCGCCCAGTGCGCAGCGAACATGCCGATCGCAACGACGATCACCGAGAACGCGGCCGACCGCTTTCCCTCGGCGACGCCGGCGAGCACGACCGTTGCCGGACCGGTCTCGGCCTGGCGAGCGATGTTCTTGACGGTCTTGTAGTGGTCCGACGTGTACCACTCGGAGATCTTGCCGATGAGGATGCCAACGCCGAGGCCCACGACCACGGCGAGGAACAGGCCCCACTCGTTGTCGATGCCAGCCACGTCGTTGAACATCACCGGGGTGAGGATTGCGACGCCGACCACGGTGAGGCCCGACGCCGCCCATGTTCCCGTGTGGAGCGCCGCGGCGAGGTTGTCACCGCGCGGGCGCACGAGGAAGGACCCGAGGATCGAAGCGCCCATACCGACCGCGGCGATCATCAGCGGGTAGAAGATGACGTGCGCTTGGAACGGTTGGTCGGCGAACACGAGCCACGCGAACGCGATCGGTGCGATCAGCGACCCGACGTACGACTCGAACAGGTCCGCGCCCATGCCAGCGACGTCGCCAACGTTGTCACCGACGTTGTCGGCGATCGTCGCGGGATTGCGAGGATCGTCCTCCGGGATGCCGGCCTCGACCTTGCCGACGAGGTCCGCCCCGACGTCCGCGGCCTTCGTGTAGATACCGCCGCCGACACGGGCGAAGAGGGCGATCGACGAACCACCGAGTCCGATCGCCGTGACGATGTCGACCCAGTTCGGATCATCGAGGACCTCCCGGAAGAACCATGCGCCGAGGCCGAAGCCGAGGAGTCCGAGACCCGCAACGGTGAAGCCCATGACCGCACCACCGCGGAAGGCCACGGGAAGCGCCTTCGCCGTACCACCGAGGCGAGCGGCCTCAGCGGTCCGTGCGTTCGCCGCGGTCGCGATCCGCATTCCGATGAACCCGGCGAGTCCCGAGAGAACCGCACCGAAGATGTAGGCAATCGCACCCCAGGGCCGACCCCATTCGAGGAAGGTGAGAATGAGGCCCGCCATGATGACCACGAAGACGGCGATCGCGAGATACTCGCGCCTGAGGAACGCCATCGCTCCCTCGCGGATGGCGCCCATGAGTTCGACCATCCGGTCGTTTCCTGCGGGAGCGGCCGTGACCTGTCGTGCGTAGACGAACGCAAGCAACAGCGCCGCGGCGCCCATGACGATGGCGGCGTAGAGCCACACCTCGGGTTGCACCGGAATCACTCCTGATCGGTTGGGGGTAGTTCGAAACCGGCCAAGGCCGCCAAGCCCATGGGATGTAGGCTGATTGCCATGTCGGATTCCCCTGTCGTCCCCGAGCCGTTTTCGGCACGTCTGGGAATGCCGGACGACCTCGAAGAGGTCCTCGAAGTGATCACCGCCGACGACGAGGAGACGGTCGGCACATCCTCGATGAGCCTCGAGCAGCTCGAAACCTTCCTCAATTCGCCGGAGGTGGACGCTGACGAAGGCATCGTGACGGTGTGGGACGAGGGAGGTCGAATCGTCGGTGGGGCAGCGTTTGCCCTCCGCTCTCCCTTTGTGCAGTCGATGATGGTCGGGTGGGTGCACCCCGACGTGTACGGCCGAGGCGTGGGTCAGGCGATCGTCACGTGGGGCATCGGTCGGGCGCATGCCTCCGTCGAGTTGGCACCAGATGGCGCGCTGGTCGAAACGATCCTGCCCATCAACGTGAAGAAGGAGCGAGCCACACGACTCGCCGAGCGCAACGGCTTCGCGCCGGTCCGATACTTCCTGGAGATGGCCACAGCACTCGACCGCGATGTCGACGTGCCGCCGGTTCCCGACGATCTGGCGTTGCGCACGATGCGTAGCGACGAAGGCATCGAGAGTCTGGCAATGGCCATCGATGACGCGTTCCGCGACCACTACGGCCATGTCGATGCGCCGATCGAAACAGTGATCGCCCGGATGGAGAACTTCCGGTCCTCCCCGATGTGGGATGACTCGCTCGTGTGGCTCGCTGAGGACGGCGGCGAGATCGCTGGCTTCTGCGTGTGCATCACGAGCCGGGGAGCCGACCCGAAGGAGGGCTACGTCGGCTCGCTCGGCGTCCGACGCCCGTGGCGAAAGCGTGGATTGGCCCGGTTCCTCCTGACGAACGCCTTTGCCGAGTACCAGCGGCGCGGCTACGAGACCGTTGCGCTCGATGTCGACGCCGACAGCCCAACCGGCGCCATTCGCCTCTACGAATCGGTCGGCATGTCCGAAGTCAGCCGCACCCTGGACTACGCCCTGACGATCCGCGACGGCGAGGACCTCGCAACCCGGTAGCGCAGTGGCCGGCGTCAACCCGGCGGATCGAAGGTCGCGCGACTGGATGCGTGGACCGCGACGCGACCGATCAGGGGCAACCTCACAAACTTCTTCACGGTGACCCGCACGGTCCGCGGTTCGACGGAACGATCAGTGGGACACTCGCATCGGATCAACACAGCCCGGTTCGCCGCGGCGAAGCGGCGCGCCTCCTGCGTCGGTGTTCCTTTCGCTCCGTAGGGGAGATACGTCACCGGCGCTGCCGCCAAGGCGGCGGCATCCGCAGCGGACGACGCTGCGAGGTACGTACCGATGTAGGCGCCAACGCCGCCCACCGCCAGCACGAGG
>QJWC01000086.1 GCA_003235475.1 Acidimicrobiia bacterium
CCGAGCGGTGATCGATTGGCTGCTCGATAGCGATCCGGCCCTCCGGTGGCAGGTCGAGCGTGACGTGGTCGGGGTACCCGACGAGGTCTGGCAGGCAACGCGTGAGCGCGTCGCGACAGAAGGATTCGGTGCTCGCCTGCTTGCCCACCAGGACCCGGATGGCCAGTGGGCCGGCGGAGCGTTCTTTCCCGCTGACTTCGACTTCCAGGGCAATGAGGCGGGTCAGCCGTGGACCGCCACCACCTGGTCCCTCAAATCGCTGCGTGAGTGGGGCGTCGATGCTTCGGCGCTCAAGGGGACTGCTGAGAATCTCGACAAGAACAGCCGTTGGGAGTACGAGGATCTTCCGTACTGGGGCGGCGAGGTCGATTGCTGCATCAACTCATGGACCCTGTCGAACGGCCTCTGGCTCGGCGCCGACGTCGAAGGTATCGCGGATTGGTTCGTCGAGCATCGCCTCGAGGACGGCGGATGGAATTGCGAGTGGATCGAAGGCGACACGCGGTCGTCCTTCCACAGCACGCTCAACTCCTTGAAGGGCCTCCTCGACCATGAGATCGCCACCGGCGGGACGAAGGCAACCAGAGCGGCACGCCACTCCGGCGAGGAGTACCTGCTGGAGCGGCATCTGCTCCGGAGGCTTTCGACAGGGGAGAGTGTGGGACCCTGGACGACGCACTTCGGGTTTCCGTTCCAATGGAGGTATTCCGTGCTCAACGCGTTGGACTACTTCATGTCCGCATCGGTGGTGGATGGGACGTCTCCCGATCCGAGGCTCGCGGATGCGATCGAGATCCTCCGCGCCGCCCGGCAGCCGGACGGACGATGGCTACAGGAGGGGCGTCCTCCCGGCCGAGTGTGGTTCGAGATCGATGCACAGGAGGGCGAACCCTCGAAGTGGCTGACGCTCTATGCCCTGCGGGTTCTCGACTGGTGGGAAACCCTGCAGCCGTCGAACTGATCGCGTCACTCGACGGTCGCTTCGTCTTCCGACCTCTCGCTGTCGGCACGTGACGCACCAGGAGCGAGGGCGCCGAACCACACCGCCGCCATGACGATGAGCGCGCCCGTCACCCCGCGGACCGTGAGGTGAGAATCAAGGAGCCACGCGTCGAAGAGCATCGCACCCACCGGGAACAGCACGAACATGTACGCAGTGGCAGATGCCGTCCATCGGCGAATGACGAGGAGGGTGAGCACGAACAATCCGACGGAGCCGATCGTCACGAGGTAGACGACGGCGACCACCGTGTCCTGCTGCTTCGGAACCGCCCAGCTTTCACCGGCGACCAGGGAGAGGAGGAGGAGCGGTGGTGCACCGGCCAACATCCCAACGGCGTTGTTCATGACGGGATGGTTCGCAGATATGCGCTTGCTGATGATGATGGACTCGCCAATGGTGAGCGCTGCCACCAGCGTCGCCACGATCGCATCAAACGGGATGTCGAGGCCCCCCGTGTCCAACGTCATCCAGAGGATGCCCGCAAATGCCGCGACCGAACCGAGGAGCGCCCGGCGATTCAAGGCCTCCATGCGATGGATGGTCGCGAGGAGGGGCGTCACAAGGGGGACCGTGGCGAGTACGACAGCGGCCATTCCAGCGGTCATCCGGGTCAGCGCCCAGTACATCAGCGCGTAAGAGAGCGTGAAGGTGAACAACCCATAGGCCGCGGTGAGGACCAGAAGTCGCCCTCGGGGCCATTCGAGCCGTAGTGCGAGCGCGATGACGACGAAGATCAGCGCGGCGAGGCTGAAGCGCAGTCCCGCGCCCCAGAACGGGTCCAGCTCCTGGTTGCTGAAGCTGACCGCGACAAAGTTGCCGCTCCCGATGACGACGGCCACGATGAACGCGACTGCGATCATTCCCTGCGCGGACCTTTGGGATTCCAAGCCTCACTCCTCCCCGACGAACGTCTCGAAGCTACACGCTGGACGACTGTGGGAGTGAAGTTTCGGACCAACGACCTCGTCGTGTCAACCTGCGTGGGAACGGGGCCGTGTCGGGTGGCGCGTTCGCCCCTCAGGCTGAGGGGACTTCGCGATCAGGCGATGCGATCTCCCTGACCGAGACCCCTGTCGCGTGCGGTGACGATGGCTTGGGCGCGGTTGGTGACCTCGAGTTTGGTGAAGATGTTCGAGATGTGGTTGCTGACCGTCTTGGTCGAGATGAACAGGTCGTGTGCGATGCGAGTGTTGTCGTGCCCTGCCGCCAAGCGGTCAAGCACTTCCCGCTCGCGATCGGTGAGCTCGGGGAACGGTGCCATGCTCATACCTCGCCGGTCGGCGTGCTGGAAGAAGCTCGAGAGTCGTCGCGCCATGGCCGGGCCGAACAATGCTTCGCCCTTCGCCACTGATTGGACCGTGCGCAGGACGTCCTCCTTGTCGGCTCCCTTGAGGATGTATCCGCGTGCTCCGGCGCACATCGCGGCGAAGAGGGAATCGTCGTCTTCGAGCATTGTGAGCATCACGATGTGGATGTCCGGCAGCTCGCTTCTGATCCGCCGGGTGGCTTCGATGCCGTTCATTTCAGGCATCATGATGTCCATGAGGATGATGGTCGGCGATGTCGTGTGTGCCTGCTGCACTGCCTCCAGCCCAGTACGCGCATCGCCAACCACTTCCGTGTGGGGGTCGTCTTCGAGGAGTGCGACGAGACCGTCGCGAAAGAGCGTGTGATCGTCGGCGACCAACACACGGATGCGCTCATCCATGTGCGCCTGCTTCCGTTGCATCGAGGAACCTCGTGCTGGCGCTCCCTGCCGGAATGGTTATGGATATCTCGGTCCCGTGGGGCCGCAGATTCCGCATCGTGAACGTGCCCCCGAGTTCCTCGGTGCGCTCTCGCATCGACTGCATGCCGACGCCCATGCCGATCTCGGCAGGGATACCCAAGCCGTCGTCTCGAATCGTGATGTCGAGTGACCCCGGGTCCGCGGCGAGCGTTGCAGTACATCGACTCGCGGCGGCGTGCCGAACCACGTTCGTGATCGCCTCCCGAGTGATGTGATAGGCGGCGACCTCCACGGCCGCCGACAGTGGCGGCAACGGATCAGGACGGGACTCGACCCTCACAACCGGGCCGTCAGCTTCGTTGAGTTGGCTGGCGTGGGCAGCGAGAGCGGCTGCGACACCCAGCTCGTCGAGTGCAGGAGGCCGCAATTCATGAACGAGCCGCCGAATGTCACCGACGAGCTGTTGGGTTTGGCGCTTCATCCCGATGACGAGCGCGACGGCCTCGTCCGGGTCATCGTGGATGCGATCGAGGATCGCGTCGAGTTGCAGCGTCTGGAATGCAAGGGACGGGCCGAGGCCGTCATGCAGATCGCGGCGGATGCGGCGTCGCTCCTCCTCACGGGCGAGCACCAATCGCTCCCTCGAAGACTGCAGTCCGACCGTGAGCCTGGCAGAGCGGGCGATCGCCCCGGCTGGGCCTGCTATGTCATCGAGCAATGCCCGGTCCCGCGGCGAGAGGGGCTCGTACACGGAGCGCGGCCATACGGCGAGCCGTCCGACCTCGTCGCCGAGATGACGAAGCGGGACGACGGTGGCCTCTGGTGGACCGACATTCGGTTGACCCGATACCGCATGCCGTACGAAGGTGCCTTCCCGTTCGAGGTCGATCGCGGCAGCTGGAACCTTGAGCGCCTCGACCACGGTGTCCGCGACGGCTTGGAGTGTCTCGTCGGGCGTCCCAGCCTCGGTCATGACGGCCCCGAGGTCGGACAAGAGGGTGTAGGGGTCCGAACGCCGGCCGAACATCAGTCGATTGACCGAGCCTTGAACCCTGTCCCGAAGGGGGGCGAAAAGCAGCGCGGCGAGTCCAGCCACGACGATCGCGAGCGCCGGCTCGTCAACGGACACGACCGATCCGACACCGAGGACGATGACGCCGTACATCGCGATCACAACCATGGTGAGGACGCCGTAGACGATGGTCCGATTGATCACCAGGTCGACGTCGTACAGGCGATACCTCAGCACGGCGATACCGAACGCCACGACGATCCCGACCTGCGCAACGGCGGAGAGGACGTTGAGGATGCCTCCGATGCCGAGATCCATGCCTGCGACGATCAGCGTCTCGTGCGCGAGGTCCACTGCGTAGGTCGCAAACAGCACGCCGAAGGCGGCGATCACCCATTTGATCTGCAGGCGGGTTTCGGTGCCTGATCTCCGCCACCGCGTGGTGAGACTGCCGAGGGCAACGATCAATATCGCGAAGGTCAGCAGGACCCAGGGGGGACCGATGGACCACTCTGATGCGGGGAGTACGCCCGTGGGATTCATCGGACGCTCAGCAGCGGGAATACCCAACATCAAGTTCTCCGCGCCACGCTCAGCGAACACGAAGTACGTCGCGTAGATCGAGTAGAGCGTCGCTGTGACGACTGTTGCGCGACGCCAGGAAGGCGACGCGAATCTGCCGTCCGGAAACAACGCCGGAACCATTAGCAGGCCCAGGATGATCGCGAAGAGGAACAGATCCTGGATCCATTGGCTGAGCGGTTGCGCTGGATAGCCGAACTCGAAGGCGGCAAGTGCGTAGTAGCCCGCTGCCGTCAACACCCCGCTGAGTGCACCGAACCCGAGCAGGAGCCACCCGTACGTGCGCGATTCGCCTCGAAGGATCACCAGCGCACCGATTGTGGCAAATCCGATCGATCCGAGGGCGCCTGCGATGTCCGTGGGCTCCAGTTGGCCGACGAGCAGGCTCTCCGACCCGGTGACGATGAGAAGAACGCCCTGCCCAACAGCGGCGACGACGCTGATCAGCCACACACCCACGACCAGGCCGAACCTCACTCGATGCGACCTGATGTCGGTCATCCCGCCCTCAGTGGTGTCGCTGCCGGCTCCACGCTGTTCAGTCTGTGACACGCGGCAAGCCTAGAGATTGGAGTCCGAACATGGATGCCGAGGTGCCCGTCGAAGGAGTCTCCCAACGCGTGCTTCCCGAATCCGTCGGTGGCGCCTGCATCCGCGCGTATCCAGCGGACATCAGCATCGCGAGCAGTGCACCGGCGACCAGTACGGCCATCCGGATGCTGCCCCTGCTACGCGGCGACGTGTGCATGGTGATGTGTTCGCAGGACGATCGAGACGCCGTATGCGAGGCCCCACGCGATCGCGGCGACTCCCCACACGGTGGAGAGGCCGGAGGCCAGGCCGGGGTACGCAAGCGTATGAAGGCCAAACAACGTTGCGGCAGCCGCCGCCAGCCAGGCAGGCAGTCGCCAGCCGCTCTTGTCCGTTGATCCAATGACGGCGCAGCTCGCGATGAGGAGTCCCATCAACGACGCCACTGCCCAGTGCTCCATCGTGTAGTGCGGGTCGATACCCGAACCGCTGAGCTGGCGATACGCATTGGCCGTTGCGTATGCGAACCACGGAGCGGCACCGACTGTTGCGACGAGCACCATTCGACGATCGAAGGCGGGTCGGCTGAACAGCTCACGAGCGCTGGGATGCAGCGCCGTCATGGCTGCGACGGGCACGAGCATCGTCCATTCCTCGAGAAGCCACTCGCCGAGTGTGCCGCTCAACCCGTACACCACGGTTCCACCGACGACAGCGACGATGACATACAGCATCGGCGCCACCTTCAGCCGCGGCTTTCGCAGGTGGACGACGACGCCGACGACGAGGATCCAGGCAACGATTCCGATCGCCATGTAGTGGGATCGGTGGGGAGCGATTGGCGGCAGCGTCGGGTCCTCACCGAGGATCGTGCCTATGGAGCTCTCCGGCAACCACATCAAGACGGGTTCAACGAGCGCGAACGATGCCAAGACGATGAACCACAGCGCGGTAACCCACGAAACGATCCTGAAAGCTCGTCGTCTTCGCTTCGATGGCTCCGCTGAGCCAGCGGTTTCCATCATGCCGGTACGACGTTGCGTGTCCACGATCCCTCCTTGCCGGACTACCTGGTCACACCGTATGGCACACGCTTCCCGAGCGCATGAGGTCGGTTGCCCAGAACTGTCGGGAAACCGCTTGGGCGCGTGGGTTCGTCAGGGTCAGGCGTGGACGACGATCCACACAGCGACGTAGTGGGCAATGAATGCCGCAATTGTGAATGCGTGAAACACTTCGTGGAATCCAAACCATTCCGGAGACAGATCAGGGCGTTTGGTCGCATACACAACAGCACCGATCGTGTACAGGAGGCCCCCGATGATGATCAACATGACCGCAGCGATTCCGGCACCGTCGATGAGACCTGGCAAGAAGAAGACGGCAATCCACCCAACCAACACATAGAGGCTGGTCGTCAACCATCGAGGAGCTGTCGTCCAGAACACTCGCAGGATCACCCCTGCAATGGCTCCTGACCACACGATGAGCAGCAGCGTTCGACCCTGATCGTGAGGAAGGGCCAGAACTGCAAATGGCGTATAGGTGCCTGCAATTATCAGGTAGATGTTGGCGTGATCAAAGCGACGCAGGGCATCCTCGACTCGAGGGGACCAAGAACCTCGGTGCAAGAGGGCGCTCACTCCAAACAGCAGCGTTGCAGTCAATGCAAACACAGCAGAAGCTGCGCGCCCAGCCTCAGTTGGGGCGCTGGCAACCAGGGCTGCCCCGGCGACTACCGCCAAGGGGAACATGACCGCATGAAGCCACCCTCGCAGTCTGGGTGTTGGCACGTCTTGCAGGTTGTCCACCGGTCCTCAGCGTTGTGGAGCCGCAACCGCTGCCGCCCTTGAGGAATCGAACAAGCGAATGCGCATATCCGGCATTATGCCTCTCATGACGGCGCACGCATGTGGCGGAGGCAATTCGGAGGTCTTACGGGGGCGCACGAATAGCGAAAGCCCCGCAGCGACGGGGCTCTCGGGTGTGGGCCTACTTGGATTTGAACCAAGGACCTCATCCTTATCAGGGATGCGCTCTAACCAAGCTGAGCTATAGGCCCGTACGGAGGCTGGAGATTACCAAGCCGCCCCTGCAATCTCCCAGCCGGAACCCTGCTCAGGGTACGCTCGCCGGGCACCCGACGGAGGACCTTCGATGTATAAATGGATCCTGCTCATTCACGGCATCGGCGGTGCCGTTCTCTTCGGCGGACACGTCTACATGGAGAGCCTGATGGCGAACGCCGCGAGGGCCAGGGATCGCACCACCACTATGTCGATCCTCACCAGAGTCGGCCAGACGGCGGGTCGGATCATGACGCCAGCCGGGTTCGTCACCCTCATCTTCGGCGTCTGGGTGGTCCTCGACGGCAGTTGGAAGTTCGAACAGCTCTTCGTGATCATCGGTTTCGCGATGGTGGTCATGGCGATCGCCGTGTCGATGTTCTTGATGCGCCCCCTCGAGGAGGAGATCAACGTGCAAGTCGACGAGCACGGGCTCGACTCCGACGAGGTCGCCATCCGGATGGCGAAGATGACAAACTTGGTCCACACCCAGACACTTCTCATTACGATCGCGTTCGTAGTGATGTTCCTGAAACCTGGCGTGTGACACCCACGGTGCCGTGGCCCAATCAGGCATGGCCCCGATACACTTTCGGCACCGCGGGGACGTAGCTCAGTTGGGAGAGCACCTGGTTTGCAACCAGGGGGTCGTCGGTTCGAGTCCGATCGTCTCCACTCCGCCTGTTGACTACGCAGGGAGGCAATGATGCCCGAGGCAGTGATCGTCGATGCGGTGCGTACGCCGCTTGGAAAGAGGAACGGCGTCCTCGCCGACTGGCACCCCGCCGACCTCGCAGCAGAGACCCTCAAGGCCCTCGCCGAACGTTCGAGTCTCGACCCGGTCGTCGTCGACGACGTCATCATGGGTTGCGTCTCCCAAACCGGCGACCAGACCTGGAACATCGGCCGCAACGCCGTGCTCGGTGCGGGTTGGCCCGAGTCCGTACCCGGAGTCACGATCGATCGCCAGTGCGGTTCTTCCCAGCAGTCCGTTCACTTCGCGGCACAGGGTGTCATGGCCGGTGCGTACGACGTCGTGGTCGCGGCCGGGGTCGAATCCATGAGCCGCGTGCCGATGGGATCCTCCGCCCAGGGTGGACGCCCGTTCGGTGAGAAGATGAGGGAGCGCTATCAGGACAATCTGATTCCCCAGGGTCTTTCAGCCGAGCTGATCGCCGACAAGTGGGGATTGAGCCGTGAGGACGTCGACACGATCGGCTACGAATCGCAGATGCGGGCGATCCGCGCCACCGATGAGGGGCGATTCGAGAACGAGATCGTGCCGATCGAGGTCAAGCACGAGGGTGTTGTCACCACCGTCAAGACGGACGAGGGGCTGCGCCGCTCGACAACCGTTGAAGGCCTCGGGACGCTGAAGCCCGCCTTCAAAGAAGATGGCGTCGTGACTGCAGGCAACTCGTCGCAGATCACCGACGGTGCGGCGGCGATCCTCATCATGACCCCGGAGAAGGCGAAGGAGTACGGCCTCAAGCCCCGAGCGGCATTCAGGTCGTTCTCGCTTGCCGGAACCGACCCCATCACGATGCTCACGGGCCCCATTCCCGCAACGCAGAAGGCCCTCGCCAAGGCTGGCCTCGAGGTCGGCGACATCGACCTGTTCGAGATCAACGAGGCGTTCGCCTCGGTCATCGGAGCGTGGCTCAAGGACACGGGCGCAGACTGGGACAAGGTGAACGTCAACGGCGGAGCAATCGCCCTCGGACATCCCCTCGGCGCAAGCGGCGCAAGGCTCATGACGACCTTGGTCAACGAGCTCGAGCGCAGCGGCGGCCGCTACGGCCTTCAGGCGATGTGCGAAGGCGGGGGGATGGCGAACGGGACGATCATCGAGTCACTCGTGTGACGATCGTCATCGCACTGCTCCTCGGGATCCTCTTCCTGGCGTTCACCGTCTGGAGCATCCGGTTCATCGCCTCCGGTCCACCGCCTGAACCGTCACTCGATACGGTGCACTCAGTTGATGTTCCCTACCTGTGCACCGTTTGTGGACTCAGCCTCACGGTCACAGAAGCCCAGGATGGTGAGATCACGGCACCGCGCCACTGCCGCGAGGACATGGTCCGAGCGATCTAGCTGGGGCGTCAGCGGTAGTTCATCGTCATCGAGAAGCCGACGCCGATGGCGGCGAGGCCCCCGATGAGGTAGGTGTTCGAAGTCCCACCGGGCAGAAGCCCGATGTAGTTGGCGATGATGACGACGAGGCCCACAGCCATGAGCCCGAACATCAGCGTCACGTACCACATGGGCGAAGGCCCCTTCTTGGCAGCAGCGGTTGGCTTGTGCGACGGCGGAGTGGGGCGCTTGTTGGCTTTCTTGCGACCTTTGGACACTGGCATGGGCGCAATCGTAGTCACGGAAGCCGTCGTCCCAACAGCCAGCCGAAACCGGTTCCGACCGGTACCCTCGACGAGATGCGTGAGGTGATCGCTCCCGAAGCGTCAGAAGGGCCGCCTGCCAAGCCTGCAAGGGGCATGGTCCAACGAGGCGTGAGGTGGATGGGCTGGACCCTGATCGGGTTCGGGTTGTTTCTCCTCGGCTTCGTCGGTCACCAGCTCTTCATCACCACCTGGTTCGCCCAACAGAACAACCAGGTACTCGAGACTCGGGCGACGGAGTACTTCCAGGAGACCGAGGTGACGGAGGTCGCGTACGTTCCGCCCCACCCGCCAGATCTCGTCGATCCGCCCGAGGTGCAGCCAATTCCCGCAACGCTGACCGTCGAGAAGGAGCCCCCTCGCGGCCAGCCATTCGCCATCATCACCGTCCCGACGATCGATCGCCTGAAAGAGGGTTGGACGGTGGTGGAAGGCGTGACCAGGGCCAACCTGAAGAACGGCGCGGGGCACATGCCGACGACCCCCCTCCCAGGCCAACCGGGCAACGCCGTGATCTCTGGGCATAGGACGACGTGGGGTGCGCCGTTCCACGAACTCGAAACGCTCGAGCCGGGCGACCTCATCTACGTCGAGACGGCGGTCGGTGTCCACACCTACGCCGTGAGGGAAACGGTCATCGTCGCCAACACCGCTCTCTGGGTCACCGGCGAGCGGGAGGGCTCGTGGCTGACGCTCACCACCTGCCATCCGAAGTACAGCTCCCGACAACGGCTCGTCGTCTTCGCGGAGCTCGTCGACGGTCCCAACTTCAAGGCGATCTACAGCTGATGCGACAGGCATTCATGCGCCTCCCCGGTCCGATGCCAGTGAAGGCAGTCACCGCGCTCGTGCTTGTTGCTGTGTTGCTGGTGGTCCTCAACTTCGTGTACACGTGGATGGGGGAGGTCTTCTTGGACTCCGGTGGCGGTGTTGGATGAGGGTGCTGATCCTCGACAACTACGACTCGTTCACCTACAACCTCGCGCAGTACGTCGGAGCGCTCGGAGCCGAACCGGTCGTGTACCGCAACGATGCGATCACGGTTGAGGAAGCCGAACAGCTCACCCCGGACCGGCTGATCATCTCACCCGGACCGGGTCGTCCCGAGGATGCAGGCCGTTCCATCGAGTTCATACAGAGGCTCGGACAGACCATCCCAA
>QJWC01000018.1 GCA_003235475.1 Acidimicrobiia bacterium
GCGGCCGCGGTTGATTTGCCGGGGGTGCCGGGTGAGCACTTGGGCCTCAACCGGATGTCGACATCCTCATTCAGCACCGAGGGAATCGGTCTCCGTCTAGGGTTGGAGGCGTTCCGGAGGCACGGGGCACACATCAGATGAAGATCGTTACCTATCTCGGGCTCGTCGTACGCCGTGTGTGGGCGAAGAAGGGCATCCTGTTCGGTTCGCTGCTCGGCGCGACCCTCGTCATAGCGCTGCTCGTCGTGGTGCCCCTCTACGAAGCCTCCGTGCGGGCCGTCGACCTGCGATTCAGTCTCGACAACGCCCTCGACGAAGAGATCGACGCGACGGCCTTCTCGACGATGAACTCGTACAGCCCCGCCACCGGTCAGTTCAACCGCGACGTGGTCGCCGATGCGCAGCAGACCTGGCTCCAGCCGTGGTACCCGTCGGCGACGGAGCGACTTCAGAGCCGCGAGCTCGTGGTCATCCCCTCGGGACCGGACCAATTCGTCGACTGGATCGACAACGCGGACCAATGGCGCCTGGGATTGTGCGGGATCATCTCGAGGACGATGGAGCTGGGGCAGCAGCTCCCCATCTATTGCGAGCAGTTCAGCGAAGGCGAACTCGCTGCCGTCGATACGAGCGAGTACGAGACGATCGACGAATACCCGCAGCCTCCGTATCCGCGGCCGCCGCAAGAAGCGACGCAGGTCCGCATGTTCACTACTCCCGACCTCGTCGACAGGCTCGAGATCCTCGAGGGTGAGTACACGAGCGACGGTTCGGTCGCGACCGCGGCGTTCTCGCCGCTCAAGGTGATGATCGGGAAGGCGATCGCCGACCTCACCGGAGCACATCCCGGGGACACATTCTTCATCAGGCCGTTCTCGGGCCTTCCAGAGGTGTTCGAGTGGGTCGAGGTCGCCGCGGTGGTGACCGCCAAGGAGCCGACGGACGCCATCTGGGGCGTCGACTCCCCGAACGGCATGCTGTATGTCGACCAAGAGGTGTTCGACGATTGGCTCCGGACCGTGCCGACGTCTTCCGACACCGACCCGTGGATCCGAAGCACCAGGGGCCTGCCGAACCTCTCGGTGACGCAACGATGGCGCATGCCTCTCGATGTGGAGACCGTGCGCCTCCAGGACATCGATGAGTTCCGTTCCCGCCTCGACCAGTTCCGTGCCGAGGTAGCGAGAGAAGGCGGCGGCACCATTCCGTCGACCACCTTCATCACGAACCTGCTCGACGAGTTCACCACTCGGTCCGTCGTGGTCGGCGGGCCGATTCTCGCAATGCTCGCCCTCGTCGTCGGAGGCGCCGTCTACTTCCTCGTGTACACGTCTGCGCTCACGGTTGAACGCGAGGGCCCCGAGATTGCCCTGTTGAAGTCCCGCGGTGCGTCGTCGTGGCAGACCGTCGGGATCCACCTCGGCCAGTCGGTTGTGATCGCTGGAATCGCGGCCCTGATCGCGCCTGTGGTCGCGCGCTCGATGGTCGGCGTCACGGGGCGTGTGCCCCCGTTGTCGACGCTCACTGGTGGTGGCGCGCTCGATGTTGCCCAGGTCCGCTCGGTGGTGCCATTCATGCTCGTCGGCGGCGCCATGACCTTCGTGGCGATGGGCGTCACGATCTTCCCGTACGCCCGCCGCGGTGTCCTGGCGCTCCGCGCGCTCGCGGCGCGGCCGGGTACCAAGTCAGTGTGGCAGAAGTACAACATCGACCTCTTTGCGATCGCCCTGTCGCTGGTACTGCTCATACAGCTACGTCTCCGAGGGTTCGTCAACCAGACCGGTCGGGAAGCAACGCTCGATCCGCTCGCGGTCATCTTTCCTGCGCTCCTGCTGTTCACCGGTGCGCTGGTGCTCCTTCGGATCTTCCCGTTCGTCCTGAAGTTCGTCGGATGGATCGTGACAAAGATGCGCGGTCTCTCCCCGGCCCTCACCGGTTGGCACCTCGGTCGCAACCCGGTGCCGTACGGGAGGCTCGCCCTCCTTGTGTGGGTCACGACCGGCCTCGGGGCCTTCGCACTCACGTACGCAGCGACCCTCGAGCACTCGTACACGGACCGGGCTGCCTACGCAGCTGGTGCCGACGTCCGCATCGTCGGCGCGGGTGCGGGATGGGCCGAGGTACCCGACGGCACTCTTGGAACCCCCGTACTCCGCACCGACGGTGCCCCGAGGGCTTCGAGCCGTCGAGCGCAGGTTCTGGCGGTCCGTCCTGCGGAATTCGGGCAGATCGTCACGTGGCGGGAGGACTACGGCGCCCCGACCGCTGCCGAGCTGATGACCCTTCTGCGCCCGGATGGGAAGGCGCCGGACGTCGGTGTCGAGATCCCCCTCGACGCGACATCGATCGAGGTCGAGGGGATCGTGGTGCCCCAGTCGTTGCGCGCGGAAGCCGAGGCACCGGTCGCGATCGACCGCAGCCATCGCCTGCTGATTCGTACGATCGACGCGGGGTCGCGGGTGTGGACCATGATCGCCGACGCTGATTTCACGGACTCGGAGTGGAACACGGTCACCATCGACCTGTCGACGGCCAAGAACACCGAGTACTTCCAGCCGCCTGAGCCGCCCCTCACCATCACCTCGATGTGGGTCGAGCGGTCCGATGTCTCCGCAGGCCTCGTCGCTGACGGCGACACGCTCCTGTTCACGAGGTTCGAGGCGGTCGGGCCGTCGGGCAGGACCGCGCTCGACCTGTCCGAGATGACGCCGACGAACCAGCTCCGGACCGAGCTGGACGTGCCCGCCGATTCGGCAGCGACGGCCAGATATGCGTCCGTGCCGGCCGGCGAGACCAGGCCGACCGGGGACGACTTCAGGGCCGATCCGCTCTGGAAGGACGGCACGGCGGTGTCGTGGACGCTGCCGGTGGGCCGCACGCGGGCCAACACCGCTGTTCCCCAGATGTGGCGGCAGCCGCCGGACCTCAAAGTCCTTCTCGACAGGGACGCCGCATCGGTGGCGGGACTCCAACCCGGCTCGGTGTCGACGTACGCGGTCGGGCCCGACATCTTCAGCGGCGAGGTTGTCGGCTACATCGAGTTGGTGCCTACAGCCACGGACACGCGGCTCGAAGGCGTCATGGTGATCGATCTCGACACCTATAACGCGTGGTCCAACGGGCAGGCGTCGTGGTCGTTCTCCGGGTCGGTGTCGAGGGTCAACGGTCCGATGGAGCTCTGGGCGTCGACCGACGATCCCGACGGCACCGTCC
>QJWC01000013.1 GCA_003235475.1 Acidimicrobiia bacterium
AGCGGCCCAGATGATCTCGTACGAGGCGGCGATGGGCCTCGCCCTCGTTCCGGTCGTGATGTTTGCGGGCACGACCTCCATCATCGGGATCGTCGAAAAGCAGCAAGGGTCGTTCGGGGGCATCCTCCCCGCGTGGAACGTGGTTCTCGTGCCGTCGTTCGTGATCTTCCTGATCGCAGGATTCGCCGAAACCAACCGAGCGCCGTTCGACCTCGTGGAGGCCGAATCCGAGATCGTCGGCGGCTACCACACCGAGTACTCGGGCCTGTCGTTCGCGCTGTTCTTCCTCGCGGAATACATCAACGTGTTCAACATCTCGGCGCTCGTGGCGGTGCTCTTCCTCGGTGGCTGGGCCGGCCCGCTCTTCGGCCCGTCCTGGTTCGAGAGCGTGTTGCCGGTGCTGTACTTCCTTGCCAAGGCCTGGCTGATCGTTCTGCTGTTCGTGTGGGTCAGGGCCACCTTGCCGCGCATGCGGTATGACCAGCTCATGGCGTTCGGCTGGAAGAGGCTCATCCCTGTGTCGCTTGCATGGATCATCCTCGTTGCTTTGGCACTCGGAGTCCGCGAGTTCGGGATGCCGTGGTCATGACCTGGATCTCCGACCTCCTCGGCCCGTTCAAGGGATTCGCCGTCACGATGCGACAGGTCGGCAAGCCCCGCGTGACCCGCAAGTACCCGCAGGAGAAGCGGGTCAAGCCCCCGCGATTCCACGGGCGCCACGTGCTGAACCGGTACGAGGACGGCATGGAGAAGTGCATCGGCTGCGAGCTCTGCGCTGGCGTGTGCCCTGCGAACTGCATCTATGTGAGAGGTGCCGACAACCCGCCGGACAACCCGGTCTCGCCTGGTGAGCGGTACGGCTTCGTCTACGAGATCAACATGCTCCGTTGCATCTACTGCGCGATGTGCGTCGAGGCGTGCCCGACAGAGGCCATCACGATGACCCACCTGTTCGAGATGAGCGTGACCTCGAAGGAAGACGCGATCTACACGAAGGACGAGTTGCTCGTCGATCCGGATGGGACGCCGAACCACCCGCAGGCGGAGTCGCCGCTGATCGACGTGAAGGAGCTGCGCCTCGGCGACGGTTGGATGCGCGCGACGTCATCGGCGGGCCGTGCCGAGTACGAAGGCGTGGTGGCGTGGACCCCGCAGGCGAGGAATCCGGATCTGCCTGTCGAGGCCGGCCAGTCGGCGGAATCGACCGGAGGGGACGATGGCTGAGGCAATCGTCTTCATCATCTTCGCGCTCGTCGCGATCGCCGGTGGGCTGACGATGCTCACCGCGCGGAACCCCGTGTATGCGGCGGTTGGGCTGCTCTCCACGATGTTCGCCATCGCCATCATGTACGTCCTGCTGGATGCGCACCTCGTTGCAGCCGTCCAGGTGATCATCTACGCAGGCGCCGTGATGACGCTCTTCCTGTTCGTCATCATGCTGATCGGCGTCGACCGGGCGCAGGCGTACGGTGATCGTCCGCTGATCCAGAAGGCGATGACCGGGGTCGTCGCCGTCGGGTTCTTCGCCACGCTCGTGCTTGCTGGACGCGAGGTTTGGGTGACGGGTTCCGATGCATTCGGCACGCCGGATCTCAACGGGACGATCGAGAACGTCGCGAAGGAGCTGTTCGGGAACTGGACAATCGTGTTCCTCGCATCGGTGATGCTTCTCACGATCGCCGCAGTCGGGACGATCGCCCTCGCTCACTTCCCGTCGGGTGAAGAGGACGGTGCCTCGTGACCGTCACCGTCACCTGGTACCTCGTACTCGCAGCTGCGCTGTTCTCGATGGGCGCAGCGGGCGTGCTCATCCGCCGCAACGCCCTCATCATGTTCATGTCGATCGAGCTGATGCTCAACAGCGTGAACCTGACGTTCGTCGCGGTGAGCAAGCACCTCGGGCTCATCGAGGGACAGGTGGCAGCCCTCTTCGTCATGGTGATCGCGGCGGCCGAGGTGACGGTCGGCCTCGCCATCATCGTTGCGATCTTCCGGTTCCGTTCGAGTGCAAACGTCGACGAGCTTTCGGAGTTGAGGGGCTGATGACCGACTTCCTCTGGCTCCTCGTGGCGCTCCCACTCGCCGGCGCGGCGCTCAACCTCATCCTCGGTAAGCGCATCGGCGAGCCGCGCTCCGGCTGGTTCGGGTTCGGCCTGATCGCGATCTCGTTCGTGATCGGCTTCGGGGCGTCGCTCGGGTTCTTCGCAGGCACGTCCAACCCCCAGACCATCTACCTTTTCTCGTGGATCCCTGCCGTGGGTGCCGACGCCGCGATCCTGTGGGATCCTCTGTCGGCGCTGCTCACCATGATCGTGACGGGCGTCGGCGCCCTGATCCACCTGTACTCGATCGGCTACATGCACGGTGACGATCGATACCCGCGGTTCTTCGCATTCCTGAACCTGTTCATCGCCTCGATGATGATCCTCGTGCTGGCCTCGAACTTCGCGGTCATGTTCGTCGGCTGGGAGCTCGTCGGCCTTTCGTCGTACCTCCTGATCTCGTTCTGGTTCACGAAACCGGAGGCCGCGGCGGCGGGCAAGAAGGCGTTCGTCGTGAACCGAATCGGCGACTGGGGCTTCCTCGTCGCCCTCATGCTCATCTTCATGACGTTTGGCACGTTCGACTTCCGAACGATCTTCGAGAACGCGCCGGCGATGTTCGGCGTGGGCGCAGGCACGATCACCGCCATCACACTGCTGTTGTTCGTCGGCGCTGCAGGAAAGTCGGCACAGATCCCGCTGTACGTGTGGCTCCCGGATGCAATGGAGGGCCCGACGCCGGTTTCCGCGCTGATCCACGCCGCGACCATGGTGACGGCAGGCGTGTTCATGATGGCCAGGTCAGCTGTGCTCTTCGAGCTTGCGCCGGTCTCGGCTGGCGTTGTGGCAGTCGTGGGGACGCTCACTGCGCTGCTGGCTGCGGTGATCGCGGTCGCACAGACCGACATCAAGCGCGTACTTGCCTATTCCACCATCAGCCAGCTCGGCTATATGGTCCTCGGCATCGGCGTTGGCGCCTACGCGGCGGGCGTCTTCCACCTCACGACGCACGCGATGTTCAAGGCCCTTCTCTTCCTCGGTGCCGGGTCGGTGATCCACGCCCTCGCCAACCAACAGGACATGCGGAAGATGGGTGCCCTGAGGAAGGCGATGCCGATCACCTTCATCACCATGGCGGCGGCGTGGCTTGCGATTTCCGGCATGTTCCCGTTCTCCGGTTTCTGGTCGAAGGACGAGGTCCTCGCTGCGGCCTTCGCCCGCGGCGGCGCCTGGCTGATCCTCTACGTCATCGGCCTCGGCGTGGCGCTGATCACGGCGTTCTACATGACGCGCTTGTTCGCCATGACCTTCCTCGGGTCATCGCGCTGGGACGAAGGCGTGACACCTCACGAGTCGCCCCGGACGATGACGGTCCCCCTCGTCGTGTTGGGTCTCGGCACCGTGTTCCTCGGCCTCTTCAACACCCCGGCACGCCACGCGTTCGAACACTTCCTCGAGCCGGCATTCTCGGGTGTCGAACAGGTGGAGGGCCTGAGTATCGGCCTCATCTCGACGCTCGCGGTGGTTGCGGTCATCGTCGCGATCGTCGGCATCATCATCGGACTCCGTCGCTACAACACGGAAGTGCTTCCCGACGAAACCGGTGCCTTCTGGCGCCGGGCGCTCGCTGCGTTCGGTGTCGACGATCTCTACGGGCGGTTCCTGGTGGCGCCCGGCAAGGCTGTGGCCGACTGGTGGGCGTCGGTCGTCGACCCGAAGGTCGTTGACGGCGCCGTCCACGGTATTGCGAAGGGTGCAATCGGTGGGGGCGAGCGCGCGAGGGCCGTGCAGTCCGGGCAGGTCAGGTGGTACGCGGCGGTCGTCGCGATCGGCGCTGTCGCCCTTGTCGTGTTCCTGCTCGTGCTGGGAGGCGGGTTCTGATGCCCGTCCTGCTGTTGCTCGTCGGACTTCCGCTTGTCGGTGCGTTGGTCGTGGGAATCCTGCCGAAGAAGCGGCCGGAGCTCGTGTTTCCGGTGTCCCTAGGCGCGTCCACGGCGTCACTCGCGGTCGCCCTATACGTGCTCTGGGAGTTCGAGGCAGGGACTCCCGCGCTGCAGTTCATCGAGGACCTCCGATTCTCGACGATCCTCGACATGGGCTGGCGCGTTGGCGTCGACGGGATCTCCCTGTTCATGGTGGTGCTCACCGCGATCCTGTTCCCGATCTCGATCGCTGCTTCGCGGAGCGTCACCGACCGGGTGAAGACCTACATGATCCTCATGCTCGTCCTCGAGGCCGGGGTCCTGGGTGTATTCGTGGCCCTCGACCTCCTGCTCTTCTTCGCCTTCTTCGAGATCGTGCTGGTTCCGATGTTCATGCTGATCAGGCTGTGGGGTTCGGACAATCGGCGTTATGCCTCGATGAAGTTCGTGCTGTTCACCGCCGCGGGTTCCGCGTTCCTGCTCGCGTCGATCATCGGTCTGGCGGTCATGACGGGCGCGCAGATCGGGACGCTCGCGTCGTTCGACATCCGGAACGTGCTCGCCATCCAACTCTCGGGAACTGCGCAGCTGCTCCTCTTCCTCGGGTTCGCGATCGCCTTCGCGATCAAGGTGCCGCTGTTCCCGTTCCACACCTGGCTCGCGGACGCGCACACAGAGGCGCCGACGGCAGGGTCGGTCATCCTCGCAGGCGTCCTGCTCAAGATGGGGACGTACGGTCTCCTCCGGTTCAACCTGACGCTCTTCCCCGAGGCCGCCGTCAGGATGGCGCCCTATCTCGCGATCCTCGGCGTGATCGGCATCGTGTACGGCGCGGCCGTCGCGATCGTCCAGCCCGACGTCAAACGCCTGATCGCATACTCCTCGGTGAGCCACATGGGATTCATCGTCCTCGGCATGTTCGCGTTCACAACCCAGTCGCTGCAGGGATCTGTGTTCCAAATGATCAGCCACGGCCTCACCACGGGCGCGCTGTTCCTCCTCGTAGGGATGATCTACGACCGGACACACACTCGGAAGATCGCTGATTACGGGGGTCTGGCAACCGTGATGCCCGTGTACGCGGGGCTCTTCCTCTTCGCCGCCTTCGCGTCGGCTGGCCTTCCAGGGCTTTCGGGATTCGTCGGTGAGTTCACGATCCTGGTCGGGTCGTACCTGTCGTTCCCCGTCATGGCGATCGTCGCTGGCTCAGGCGTGATCCTCGCCGCGATCTACCTGTTGTGGGCCTACGAGCGTGTCTTCACCGGCGCCACGAACCCGAAGATCGAGGGGCTCAAGGATCTCGACTTCCGCGAGCTTGCGATCATGGCGCCGCTCGTCGTGCTGATCATCGGTATCGGCGTGTACCCGAAGCCCGTCATGGACCGCGTTGAGCCGTCGGTTGAACTGATCCTGGACAGGATCGAGAGCGCGACCACGTATCAGGTGCCGTTGGTCGGTCGATCGAGCGCGGTCGTTGACATCGAGTACGGAGAATTCGACGTGCACGAGGGTGGTGAGGGCTGATGCAGGGCGGTGCGTGGCTTCCGATTGCGTTCGAAGTCGTGCTGCTCGTCGGTGCGCTCGCCGTGCTGCTCGTGGCCGTCGTTGCCGGGAGGGATCGAAGGTTCTGGGGTCCGGCGGCCGGCCTTGCGTTCGCGGGCGCAGCCCTTGCCGGCGTCCTGCAATGGCGGGAGGTCTCGACGTCAGGTGCCGGTCTGTTCTTCACGGCCCAGGGCGTCTCGTTCGCCAAGTCGCCGATGGTCGTGATGGACGGTCTGAGCGCCTTCGGAGCGATCGTGCTCGGTCTCGTTGGGTTCGTCGGGTTCCTCGCCGCGTGGGATCTCGTGGCGAAGGTCGGTCGTCGCGGCCCCGAGCTCGTGTCGCTGCTTCTGCTGTCGCTGGCCGGGCTCCACATGATGATGGCGACGCCGAACCTCGTGGTGATCTTCCTCGGACTCGAGACAGCGTCGATCAGCTTCTATGTCGTTGCGGGCTTCCTTCGCCGCCAGAAAGGGTCTGCGGAATCGAGCTTCAAGTACTTCCTCCTGGGGTCCCTGGCATCTGCGCTGTTCCTCTACGGCGTCGCCCTGACGTTCGCGGCCACGGGTTCGCTCACCCTCTATGGCGGGAACTCGATCAGGGACTTCTTCTCCTCGACGATCGTGACGCAGCCGGGAATCCTCCTTGCGGGTATGGCACTGATGCTCGTGGGGATCGCGTTCAAGGTTTCGGCGGCGCCGTTCCACCAATGGGCGCCGGATGTGTATCAGGGTGCTCCGACGGGAGCGGTCGGGTTCATGGCCGCGACGGTGAAGATCGCCGGGTTCGCCGCCCTCGCGAGGATCTTCGGTGCGGGCCTCGTGTCGCAGGTCGACACGTGGACCCCGATCGTCGCTGTGCTCGCTGCGGTGTCGATGGTGGTCGGCACGGTGCTCGCGCTGGTGCAGAGCGACGTGAAGCGCATGCTCGCGTATTCCGGCGTTGCCCACGCCGGGTACATCCTCACGGCGATGACGGCCGGGGTGGCGGGCGTGCCAGCGATGTGGTTCTACGTGTCCACGTATGCGTTCATGGTGGTCGGCGGATTCGCCGTGTTGTCGACCGTTTCCGGTTCCGATTCGTCCAAAGTCCCGCTCGATGACCTGAAGGGCCTGGTCAAACGGTCGCCGGAGATGGGCTGGCTCATGACGTTCGTCGTGCTCGGGATGTCCGGAATGCCATTCTTCGCGGGTTTCGTCGCCAAGGTCTTCTCCTTCGTGACGGCGACTGCGGTTCCTGCGCCGTGGCCGGCGAACGACCACGGCTACCTGTGGCTGGTCGTGCTCGGCGTGGTCATGAGCGTCGTGGGCCTGGCGTTCTACTTCCGAATCATCGGCACGATGTTCTCGACACCCGACGACCAAGCCGAACTGCAGGAAGCCGGGCTTCCCGTCCGGTTTGCCGTGATTGTGTCGGCAGTGATCACGGTTGCGTTCGGTATCGTGCCATGGCCACTCATCGAGGCGGTCCGTGACGCATTCCCCATCTGAAACCCGCCGTTCCCCGAGTGCCACGTACCTCGTGGCGTCGATCGCGGTCGCGGTAGCGCTCTTCGCTCCACTCGCGACGTTCATCGGCGCCCTCGTCACGACGGACCGCTACATCATCCCGGAGGGCATCACTGTCAGCGAGGACCAGTTCGTGTCGGCCCTCGACGTGATCGTCGACGGGACGATCGAGGGTGATCTCACCGTGTTCAGCGGAGACGTCGACATCCGCGGCACCATCACCGGCGGGGTCACCGTGTTCAGTGCCGGAACCGTCACGATCCATGAAGGTGCAAGCGTTGGGGGCACCGTCAAGGGCAGCTCCCTCTCCATGACGATCGCTGGCTCCGTCGAGAGCGACGTGTTTGTCGCGAGCGGATCCATCGTCGTGGCTGAAACGGGCGACGTCGGGCGCGACGTCTTCGGCTTCTCGGGCACCCTCCGTGTGCACGGCACCGTCGGGCGCGATGTACGCGGGCGCGTCGTGCGGACCACCGTCGACGGCTCGGTGGGCGGGGACATCGACATCGCGACGACGTCGATGTCGATAGGCCAGACGGCCGTGGTCGCCGGCGATGTTGTGTACCGCTCGTCAGCCAATGCGTCGATCGCATCGGGGGCCACGATCGAGGGGACCGTCACCCGACTCCCTGCAGTCGGCAACTTCATCTACTCGATCATGCTCTCCATCGCGAACCTGATCGGGTTCCTCGGGTTCGTGGTCGCAGGGCTCGTTGCACTGTGGATCCTGCGCGGCACGGGGGCGCGCGCCGTGGGTGCCGTGATGACGCGCCCGATCGCTTCGCTGTTCGCAGGCATCGGGACGGTCATCGTGTTGCCGTTGCTGATAGCCGTCACGGCGGCGACCCTCGTGGGGATACCGCTCACCGTCATCCTGATCATGTTCGGCGTGATCCTCTTCATCGTTGGCGCCGTCCCTGCGGTCACCACGCTCGGGCACTTCGTGCTGTGGCGCCGCGGGGGACTCTTCGGGGGCTTCCTCGTCGGAGCGGTCCTCTGGCGTCTCGGCGTATGGCTCATTCCCTACGCCGGCGTGGGCCTGTTCACCCTCGGTCTCGTGTGGGGCATCGGTGGATGGGTGATGGGTGCGGTCGCCGCCCGTCGGTCTGACCCGATCGTCCCGGCCCTGCTGCCCCCGTCGATGGTGATGGACGACGACGTGCCGCAGGACTGGGAACCGCCCCTCGCCCCAACGCCACCCGAGCCGGAACCTTTAGACGTCGAGCCTGAGCAGGAGGATGCGGAGGAGACGTCGGCGTCCCCTGGGGACGACGGAGCGGAGGACGCCCCTCCGCCGCCTCCGAAGCGCGATGCTGACGATCCGATCTCATTCGGGTCGTCAACGGCACCAATGGCACCGCCGCAGCCCCCCGCCGAACGGACGCCTGAGGAAGAGACAACCCTCGCCGAGCGCTTCGCGGCGCTCAGGAAGGAGCTGGTGGGCGAGGACGGTGAGGACGGCCCCGACGGCCACGACCACTCAGACGGTGCAGAGGGTCCCTAGACCGCCTCGAACACGATCGCGTCCGTGATGTCGATGTCGACCTTGTCGCCGAGTCGGACGGGATGGCGCCCCGAGATCAGCGACTCGACCACCCCGCCCGTAGGCAGCGTGATCTCGAGCAGTTGGTCGTGCCCGTAGAACTCCCGGTCGGTGACGGTGCACTGCGCGGTGCCGCTCGTGGAAGGCATCACCCACTCCGGCCGCACCATGACCTGGGCCTTTGATCCGTCGGCAAGTTCGGTCTTCACGACGCCGATGTCGGTGGTGACGTGACCGTCGGACACGACGCCGTCGAACAGCATTGCATCCCCGAGGAAGGTCGCCACCCACGGGCTCGCGGGCCTCGCGTAAACCTCGTCGGGTGGACCCGCCTGCTTCACCGAACCGTCCCGCATGACAGCGATGAAGTCGGCAATGGCGAGCGCCTCCGCCTGGTCGTGGGTCACGAACACGGCCGTGACACCTGTCCGGCGGACGATGTGGCGCAGCTCCCTTCGCATCTTGTCGCGCTGTGGTGCGTCGAGGTTCGAGAACGGCTCGTCGAGGAGGATCACGTCCGGAGAAGGCGCGAGGGCGCGAGCGATTGCCACGCGCTGCTGCTCCCCGCCTGAGAGCTCGTGGGGGTATCGGTCGGCGAGGTCCTCGAGGTCGACGGTGCGGAGAGCATCACCGACGCGGTGGATGCGGTCCGCACCGGATACGCCGTATCCGACATTCTCGGCGACGGAGATGTGCGGGAAGAGGGCGAACTCCTGGAACACCATTCCGACCTTCCGCTGCTCCGGCGGCACGTGCACCGTGGCGCCCGACACAACGGCGTCGCGGATGGTGATCGAGCCGGCATCGAGGTTCTCGAACCCTGCGATCGCCCTCAGAGCTGTGGTCTTGCCGCATCCGGATGGGCCGACGAGGGCGACGAGTCCGCCCACGGGAACATCCACGCTGAACCCGTCGAGTGCGGTGACATCCCCGTAGCGAACCGTTGCTTCGGTGACCCGGATAGCGATTTCCGTCACGCGTCGACCACTTCCTTGGGCTTGATCGAAAGGTAATACACAGGAACTGAGGAGAGTGCAATGAGAAGCAATGCCGCGGCGGCTGCCCGGGTATACAGGAGTTCTTCTGCTGCGGACCATATGCGGATCGCAAGGGTCGTGAACCCTGTGGGTCGCAGAAGGAGCGTGACGGGCAGCTCCTTGATAACCGTGATGAAGACGAGGAGGCCTGCTGCGAACAGGCCCTTGGACATCAGGGGCACCGTCACCCTCCCCATCGTTGCGAGGCGTCCCTTGCCGAGCGAGCGCGAGGCGTCGTCGAAGACGGGATCGATCTGGAGCAGGGCGGCTTTGGCCGGCCCTGTCGCTTGTGCGAGGAACATCGCCGCGTACACGACGACGAGTACGGCGAGCGACTGATACACCGGTCGCGCGTACCGAACCGTGAATGCCACGACCGCGATCGCGACCGTGATGTGGGGAAGGGAGAAGGTGGCGAACACGGTTCGTTCCAGCCAGGCAGTCCTCCTCGATGTATATCGCACCGTGAGGAACGCGATGGGCACGGCAGCGGCAACAGCGACGATCGCCGCGAGCGCGCCCCCTGCGAAGGAACCCACCACGGCATCCCAGGGAATGGGAACACCCACTCCCGCGCGCACGCCCCGCCACAGCCATCCGCCGAGTACCCCGACGGGCAGCACGAGACCCACGCCGACGACGAGGGCGATGAACGCTGTCGCGACGGCGTGGCGCGCAGGAGACAGCGAGTACTGCGCAGGGGGACGACTGGGCTTGTTCGTGAAGTAGGCG
>QJWC01000071.1 GCA_003235475.1 Acidimicrobiia bacterium
CGTTCAAGGTGCGGCTCCGGGTGGACGATCTGAAAGCGGCGAACGCGGTCTATCAGTTCGCGTCGACCGCGCCCGGCACCTACCAGGTGATGGACATCGGGCGCTTCGTGCGGTCATTCGAGGCGGTCGACTCATCCGGCGCCGTCATTCCGTCCCAGCGCGTGTCCACGAACCAGTGGCGCATCAGCCGCCCCGAAGACGTGGTCGAGATCCGCTACGAACTAGCCGAGACGTGGGACACGCCCGTGGACGAGAACCCGGTGTACATGATGTGCGGCACGTCGATCGAGGACGATCACGTCCAGATCAACGGTCAGGCCGTGTTCGGGTATCCGGCCGGGATGCAGGCCCGTCCGCTCAGCATCGAGTTGCTGCAGCCGGAAGGATGGATCGTGGGGACTGCGCTCGACACGAATGCCGCCGGGCAATACCTGGCGGACGACTACGATCAGGTGGTGGACTCGCCCATTCTGACCGGCGTGCTGTCGCTCGCCTCGTTGGACGTGCGCGGCACGGACGTCGACATTTTCACCTACTCAAAGACCCACGCCGTGGAGTCCGAACGGATCCTCGCCGCCGTCCGCGACATTCTGAACGCGGCCGGCGACTTCCTGGGCGAGCTTCCCGTGGATCGCTACGCGTTCCTGTTTCACTTCGAGGACGCCAGCATGGGGGCGTGGGAGCACTCGTACAGCTCCACGTACACGTTTGCGGAGTCGGACTTCGAGGCGCTGCTTCCGGAGGAGATTCCGAGCGTGGTGGCGCACGAATTCCTCCACATTGTGACGCCGCTCAACATTCACAGTGAGATCATCGAGCAGTTCAACTTCGTGACGCCCACGCCGTCGGAGCATGTGTGGCTCTACGAGGGCACCACCGAGTGGATGGCCCAGATCTCGCAGGTGCGGGGCGGCGTGATCGATGGCGAGGCCTACCTCGCCCGGCTCAGCGACAAGCTCCGGGCAAACGACGGCTTCGATCCGCAGTGGAGCATCAGCGACATGAGCCTCAAGTCCTACTCGGCGAAGGGACAGCGGGAGTGGGCCAACATCTACCAGCGCGGCGCCATCGTAGCGGGTCTGCTGGACCTCGAGATCCTGTCGCGCTCGCAGGGTCGCCGGGGCTTAAGGGAAGTCATCCTGGAGCTGGCCGAAAAATACGGACCGGATGCCGCGTTCGACGAAGCCGGGTTCTTCGACGAGATCGCCGCGATGACCTACCCGGAGATCCGCCCGTTCTTCGAGCGCTACGTGCGTGACACGCGCCCCCTCCCGCTAGAGGAACTCTTTGCCCGTGTCGGCGTCGAGTACGTTCCGGAAGTGGGGACCGGCGAGATGGTGGCGTCCTTCGGCGTGCAGGTCGGCGCGCAGGGCGACCGCCTGGCCTTCGTCGGTGTCGGCGACGTGGCTGCGGAATGCGGCCTGGCTGCGGGAGACGTCCTGCTATCGCTGGATGACGCGGACGTCACGCTGGCAACGGCGCAGCAGGCGTTTGCCAGGCTTCACTCGTTGGGAGCCGACGAGCCGTTCGACCTGCGAGTGAGAAGGGGCGACGTCGAGGTCGAGATGACGTGCGCCAAGAAGCTGATCGAGCAGGTCGGGACGCACGTGCTCCGGTTCGACCCCGAGGCAACGCCGGAACAGCTCGCGCTGCGCAAGGCTTGGCTCACGAATCTGCCCGTACCGAACTAGGGGGAGCCGCGGTTCGGGTTCGGTTTCCCAAGGTCATCGAGCGGGGTCGGGAGTCTCCCGCAGTGCGTCAACCATTGATATCTCGCCGGACTCGGCAACCCTCAGGCCAGCGTCGCGCAGCGTACCGGCTGCGGCACGGATGGTGGTGACGATGGTTTCGGGATCAGCGGATCGGACCGCACGGCGAATCGCGCCGTCCATCCGCATCACGTGGTGCACCGGCACGGTCCCCACGTATCCTGTCCTCCCGCACTCGTCACAACCGGTAGCGATGAATCCACCGTCGGCGTTCCTCTTGCGACAGCTCGGACACAACCTCCGGATTTGCCGCACACCGATTATCAGCGACACCGCCTCCACCACGAGCGCGGGAGCGATCGGGGCCTCGAGGAGTCGGAGCACGGCGTCTTCGACGTCGGCCGTCGGAATCGAGGCGAGCACCAGGCTACCATGCAGGCCGGCGTTCACGCCCCACCGCAACGCCTCCGGGTCATGGAGTGAATGCACATGGATAACGTCGACCGCGCTGCGAACCGCCGCGCGCAACGCGACCGCCGTGTCCATTCCATCCTCGGGTCGCACCACCACCTGGTGGACATTCGGTATCGCGGCCCGGAAGGTTTCCGCAATCGAGACAACGGCACGATCGGGCTGCGCGGTCTCCCGAACGCACGCTTCCAGTAATCGGTCCGCTCCAGACCAGCGCGGTCCGGCGACGAGCACGAGGCCCCGACCCACATCGAGCGCGGCACGGATCTCCTCGAGTCCGTCGCCGACAACGATCTCGTCGAGCCGCACCGGGGAGGTGTCCAGTAGCGATACGTGAACGGTGATGCGCTCGTCGGGGCTGCCGGGTAGCGTTACGACCCGCAAGGCGACGGTGGGGCCGGTCTCCAACTTCGATGTGAACTCTCCCCACTGTGGCAAGCGCCGCTCGGTGAGATCCAACCGTCCGAGCACCTTCAACCGTGCAACGACGCCACGTTCGAGACCGCGGGGAATAGCAGGCCCTTCCCGGAGCGCGCGGCCGACGCGCAGGCGCGCCCGGATCGTTCCGTCGCCCGTCGGTTCGAGATGGATGGCACTCGCCCCAACCCGCACGGCCTCCTCGAGCAATTGCGTCACCAGCTTCGGGATCTCGCCTTCGAGAACGTCGTCGAGGTCGTCCAGATCGTCGGCGTCGAGGAGGCCGTCGAGATCGTCGAGCTTCTTGTCGTCCGTATCGTCGGGACTCGTTCCCATCATCCGCTCGTTTGAGGGTGAATCCGGCCGTTGTTGATTTCGCTCCCGAGAGCGCGGCGCCGCCATTTTCTGAGCGGCTTCGAGAGTGTGCAACACCACGTCCCGAAACGCCCCAACTTAATGTTCCGAGCTGATTGGGAATAGAGGCGAGGACGGTGAGTCCGAGCCAACCCTCAACAACACTCGCGTCGACTCGGCACCGCTTGTTCAGTTCATTGCACATCAGGCGCCGAGTCGTTGCC
>QJWC01000055.1 GCA_003235475.1 Acidimicrobiia bacterium
GATTGCGAATGCCCCCGCGCGCCGGATCGAGCGGATCGAGCGGATCGGTTCCCATCACGAGGACTTCTTCGCCGTCTCCGTAGCCGTCCCCGTCGCTGTCGAACCGCAGCGCGTGGGTTCCGATCGTCGCTTCCTCGACGTCGAGCAGTCGATCACCATCCATGTCGGGGACCGTGCGAACGCTGTCGCAGCCCTCGAAGTGCTTGCCTTCGACAGTCTCGCCTGCGAGGCACGCCGTGCGGTCGCCCCATTCGATGCCGGTCCCTTCGGCCCGGAAGTGCCCCACCAGGTCCGTCCAGCCGTCTGCGTTCACGTCCTCGAAGTGCGGGCAGCGCCAGTGAGCCAGCGTCGCACCAGCCGGTCCGAAGCGCAGCGTCGTCGCAGCGACGGCCGCGACGTCGAAGTGCTCGGAGCCGAGGATCGCCACCGCAATCACGCTGCCCTCGGCCAGATGGATCGAATTGGGCTCGCCGTCGGGCTTGATGTCGAGGTCCACGCCGTCCGGGGTCGTCTCCCGGACGTACTCGGGACCGGGCTCGATGATGCGCAGGCCCTCGAAGCCATCAGCGAGATAGGCGAGACCATCCACCACGTCGACGTCCATCGTCGCGCTGTCGGAGTAGACGATACCGAGCGTCAGCGGCGAGGTGGGATCCGACACGTCGATGAGACGCAAGCCGGATTCAAAATTCGCGAGGTAGGCGAGGTCGCCCACGACCTTGACGCTCTTCGCGAAGCTCGGCCTGTCGAGACTGCCGAGCTCGACCGGAAACGCGGGATTCACGACGTCGAGGATGCGCAGGCCGTAGGCGCCACCGGCCACGTAGGCGAGATTGCCCACCACCTCGACGTCTTCCACGCTGCCCCGCAGTGTCCAGGCACCGACCTCCACCGGAAAGCTGGGGTCGGAGACGTCGATGATGCGCAGGCCAGAGTGGCCATCCGCCACGTAGGCGAGGTCGCCCACGACATCGACGCGATACGCGCGATCCGGTGTGTCGACGGCGCCGAGCGGCACCGGGGCGGACGGGTTCGAGACGTCGACGATGAACAGGCCCCTCTCGTAATCGGCCACGTAGGCGAGGCCACCGACCACCGTGACGCCCCACGCGAAGAACGGCGTGTCGAAGACACCGATCTCCACCGGAGCGGCAGGGTTCGAGACGTCGAGGATGTGCACGCCGGAGAGGCCATTGGCCACGTACGCGAGGTTGCCCACCAGCTCGACATCCTCCGCGCCCGACATCTTGAAATAACCGCGCCTCTCCGGGGCCGTGGGGTTCGAGACATCGATGATGTACAGACCGAGGACCCAGTCCACCAGGTAGGCGAAGTCGCCCGCCAGCTCGATCTCCACCGTCCAGCCCGACGTGTCGGAGGCGCCGAGCACCTTGGGGAAGACGGGGTTCGAGACGTCGATGATCCGCAGGCCCGAGTAGGAATCCGCCACGTAGGCGAGGTGACCGACGAGCTCGACGCCCACCGCCAGGCCCAGCGTATTGAGGCCACCGAGCGCCACCGGAGAGGCGGGGTTCGAGACGTCGATCACGCGCAGTCCCGCGCTGTTGTTGGCGACATACGCGAGGCCGCCCATCACCTCGACATCCAACGCAGGATCCGGTAGGTCGAGGGTCCCGAGATCCACGGCAAGGGCCGGGTCCGAGACATCGATGATGCGCAGATCCGCGTAGTAGTCGCCCACGTAGGCGAGGCCGCCCACCACCGAGACCGAAAACACGAATCCCGATATGACGCCGATCCTCACCGGGGCTGCGCGGTTGGAGATGTCGAACACGCGCAAGCCGTAGACGCCGTCGGCGAGATAGGCGACGTCGCCGACGATCTCGATGGCGCGCGCGTTGCCCCGCCGGGTCGCGGTGCCGAGATCGACCGGGACGGCCGAGTTCGAGACATCGATGGTGCGCAGGCCGAAGTCATAATCCGCCACGTACGCGTAATCGCCCACGACCGCGATGTCGTACGCCTCGCCCGGCAGGTCGAGCGCGCCGAGCTCCTTCGGGGCGGCCGGATCGGAGACGTCGATCACGCGCAGCCAACCCTGCTTGCAGCAGCTGTCCTGCTCTCCCGTCACGTAGGCCCGACTTCCCACGACGGTCAGCGCTCGCGCGGTGCCCGGCGTGTCGAGAGCCCCGAGATCCCTCGGGGCGGCGGGGTTGGAGACGTCGATGATGTGCAGACCGGTATCGGAATCCGCCACGTAGGCGCGGTCACCCACCACCTGGACGTGCAGAACGGACGCGGGCGTCTTGAGGCCGCCCACATCGATCAGGGCATGCGCGGGGGTGCTTGCGGTGATCGCGGCACCCACGCAGAGCATCACGAGCAGACGCTGCATCGGCACCTCCGTCCCTCACCGCAGCGTACTCCCGCGCAAAACGCTCGGTCAATAAATTTCGAGGTATTTCGATGAGATGCCGCGCCCTCCGGCGACACGCTGCGATGGTTCGGTCGCCGCCACTGGGGTCGACCGCGGCCTCGACTCAGCGTCTCCGCGTCAGGCGGAGACCCGCGAGAGCCGCCAATCCGCAGACGACCATCGGCGCGCCGAGCGGCTCGGGGACGAAGCGAAAGTCGATCTTCCGCATCCGCGACGAGGACCAGACCAGCTGGACCGGCTTGCTGGGATCGATGGAGCGATCCCAGAGATAGGCGTGCGTGATGCGCGGATGCACGAGCGACACGATTCCGTTGAGCCCCATGCTCGTGCGGTTGTCGTAGCCGGTCACCGTCTGAATCGTGTTGGTGTTACCATTCGGCTCCCAGCCCTGGGCCCGGCCCGTCGTGTACGGCGCGCGCGTGGCCAGGTACTGCACGGTCTTCTGGAGGTAGCGACAGTCGGGGTTTGCCGAGCCGATGTCACCGGCCGTGCACGCTGCGCCCATCGTCGTGAGGCCGAGGACCCGCCGCGCGACGTGGAACGGCTCCGTCAGCCGGTAGTGATATCCGCGACTGTTCGGCACGGCGACGACCTCGCCGATCACCGTCTCGACGCTCGACGGGGTCTGCTGCGAGAGCGGCGCGGGCGGGAAGGTGATCGACGTGAACGGCCCGTAGAAGGTGATCACCTGGTGGAAGCGCGAGTTCGGACCGGTAAACCAGCGCATCGTGCCGCCGAAGCGGTTCGGACC
>QJWC01000098.1 GCA_003235475.1 Acidimicrobiia bacterium
GATCGGTGAGGTCATCGGCCCGAAGGGCAAGACGATCCGTGAGCTCGAAGAGGAGACCGGCGCAACGATCGAGATCGACGACGACGGCACCGTCCGCGTCGGCGCTCCCGATACGACGTCGATGAACCTCGCCAAGGAGCGCATCCTGGCCATCGGGTTCCCGCCCGAGGCCGAGATCGGCGCCGAGTACGACGGAGAGGTCGTGAACATCACCAAGTTCGGTGCGTTCGTCAACATCCTCCCTGGTCGTGACGGCCTGCTCCACATCTCGAAGATCGGCGGCGGAAAGCGCATCGACAAGGTCGAGGACGTGCTCTCGCTCGGCGACGCCGTCAAGGTCGTCGTCCGTGAGATCGACGACCGCGGCAAGGTCAGCCTCGACATGGCGGGCGCTCCTGCTCCTTCCAGCGACGGCGGCAACGACGCGCCGAAGGCGGAGTCGTCGTCCAACGGCGATCGGGGCGACAGGAGCCGCGACCGTGACCGCAACCGCGATCGTGATCGTGATCGCGATCGTGGGCGGAGTCGTGACAGGAACCGCGACCGTGACAAGGATCGGGACTCGGGTTCGTCCGAGGCAAAGCCCGGTCGTCGAGTCGTGTCGTTCGAGGACGACTTCAGCTCAGACGTCTGATCCGTTCGACCGCACAAGTTGAAGAAGCCCCGGCCAAATCGGTCGGGGCTTCTTTGCGACTGAGGATGTTCCGCTCGCTACTCGAGCACGAACGTGAGCTTCATGTCGACACGGAAGTTGCGGATGGTGCCATCCTCGGCCAGCTCGACCTTTTGCTCTGAGATCCACGCACCGCGGATTCCTTCGATCGACTGTTGAGCCTTCGAGATGCCCTTGCGGATGGCATCCTCGAAGGAGCCGGGGGAAGTGGATGTGATCTCGATCACCTTCGCGACTGACACGTGACGTACTCCTTCTGGTCCGGTTCCGTCGCACCGAGCCTACCGGTGCCAAGAGCCGTGCGTCGGGGAGGATCGCGCCACACACTCGAGAGCATTTCTCTTGCAATCGAACATATGTTCGATTATGGTGACGGCCCAGCGAACGGCGCCACGCTGGTGAGGACGATGAGGACACCGACGTGGTTGTAGAGCTTCAGCAGCGCATTCCCCATGAAGCGCCGTTCGAGGCGTCTCCGGCCGACGAGCAGATGCACCTCGCCCCCGGTCAGATCGCAGGGCTCTCTGGACTGCCGGGCTCGGGGCTCACCAGGGTGGGGATCTCACTTCTCGTACCCCATGCCGCGGTGGGGTTGGTTGCGTACATCGATGTCCGCGGTTGGGCCAACCCTGCAGCCGCATGGGAGATGGGCATCGGTCCCGACCGGCTCGTGGTGATCAGAACGAGCGAGATCGTCTCCTGGGGCCGCGTGGTTGCGACTCTTCTGGCCGGGGTCAAGGGCGTGTATGCCGAGGTACCGGGGGGAGTGAAGGACGCATCGCTGAGGATGCTCGCGGCGAAGGCTCGACAGCACCAGACGCCCCTCGTGCTCCGCCCGTTGCACGGTGAGCTCCCTTCAGGCCTTGCACACCTGCGCTTGCGGGCACGTGATGTGAGGTGGGAGGGGACGGAGGACGGCCACGGCCATCTCACGAGGCGCGCCTCGTTGCTCGACGCATCGGGGAAGGCCATACGGGGAATGGAACGAACGATCGAGGTACACGACGATGGAACGAACGACCTGCGTGTGGTATCCCGCGTGGGCGCTGAGGCGGCCAGACGCCCCGCGTGACCGCCCGGCCCAGGCCGTCGGTGACGATGGGTTGGTCGTGGCGCGCAACCACCTCGCAGCCGAGGCCGGAGTACGCGTCGGGATGCGCCGCAAGGCCGCAGAGGCGATCTGCCCGACGGTGACGACCCTCATCGAGGATCCGACGGCGGAGATGGCCAGGTTCGAGCCGGTGGTCGAGGCGATCGAGGCACTCGTTCCCCGCGTGGAGGTTGCGTTCGCGGGCCTGATGTACATCCCGATGGACGGGGCGCTGACCTACTACGGCGGATTGGTTCCACTTGTCGAGCGCATCGACAAGGAACTCGCCGCGTTCGGTGACGAGCATCGGATCGGTGTCGGGCTCGGGCCGTTCGCAGCCCATCAGGCGGTGAGGATGACCACCGATGCCGATCCGATCCACATTGTCGAGGACGACAGGGCGTTCCTGTCGAACCTCGGGGTCGAGGCGCTCGGGAGCGAGGATCTCGCAGCCACCTTCCGGTGGCTCGGGATCACCACCCTCGGAGCCATCGCCGACCTCCCGAAGAGCGCGGTGATCTCCCGTTTCGGACGACAGGGACTCGAGGCGTATCGGATCTCGAGGGGTGAGGACCGGAGCGTCGATCCGAGGGCGATTCCCGAGGACCCGAGCGTGTTCTCCCGGTTTGATCCCCCCATCCAGGCGATGGATCAGGCGGCATTCGTCGCACGAAACCTCGCCCAGCAGCTCATTGCGAACCTCGCCCAGCACGGCGTGGCACCCCATCGAGTGACCGTGACCGCCGAGGCTGCGGATGGAACCGTCCGGACCCGTGTGTGGAGGAGCGCCGATCCCTTCGACGACCGCACGCTTGCCGAGCGTATCCGGTGGCAGCTCCGTGCATGGATCGAGGGGGTCTCGGCTGGGATCCGTGGCGGACTCGCCTCCCTGAGCGTCGCGCCAGCTGACCTTTCCGGCATGGGGCGGCAGATGTCCCTCGAGGAGGACGCGAGGTCCTTCGAGGAGACCCAGCGTGCGCTCATGGAGGTCCAGGCCATCACGGGGATGGACAACCTCCTCGTCGCAAGGCCACAAGGCGGGCGCGACCCAGGGCAGGTCGTGTGGTGGGAACGTTGGGGTGACGAACCCCAGAGTCCTGCCTTCGACCCCTCGGCACCATGGCCAGGGAGGATCCCGAGCCCCACGCCTGCCCTTGTCCCGCCAGACCCCGTTCCGTTCCAGGTGGCATTCAACGAGGGAATCCCCGAGCAGGTGCGCCTCAGGAGTCGATGGGTACCTGTGCTCTCATGGGCAGGGCCATGGCGGCATGTCGGCCGCTGGGGGGAGGGAGAACCCTCCAGCGACAGCTACCAGATCGTCACGTCGGCAGGGGCGTATCTCTGCGAGGGGCGGGAAGGGTCTACCTATCTGAT
>QJWC01000096.1 GCA_003235475.1 Acidimicrobiia bacterium
GCCGTGAGCCTCGACGGTCAGTTCGGCCCGATCGTCCCTGCCCATGGCAACGTCGCGATGTCATCCCAGTCAGGCGCCCTCGGGCTCGCGATCCTGGACTACGCGAACCAGCTCGGGATCGGAATCTCGACTTTCGTGTCCATCGGTAACAAGGCTGACGTCAGCGCGAACGACCTGCTGCTCTTCTGGGAGGACGATCCCAACACCGACGTGATCCTGCTGTACGTCGAGTCGTTCGGTAACCCGCGCCGCTTCGCCCGCATCGCCCGACGCATCGGGAAGAGCAAGCCGATCATCGCGGTGAAGTCCGGACGTACCGCAGCTGGTGCCCGCGCCGCGTCGAGCCATACAGGATCGCTCGCGAGCCTCGACGTCGCCGTCGACGCACTGTTCGATCAGGCGGGGGTGATACGCGTCGGCACCCTTGAAGACCTCTTCGACGTGACGGCCCTTCTCGCGAACCAGAAGCCCCCCGAGGGGAACAGGGTCGGCATCCTGACCAATGCCGGAGGGCCAGCGATCCTGGCCGTGGACGCCCTCGAGTCGAACGGACTCGAGGTCCCGACATTCAGCGAAGACGCCCAGGCACAGTTCCGCGAGTTCCTCAGCGCGGATGCCGCTGTGTCCAACCCCGTCGACATGATTGCTGCGGCAGGACCCGACGAGTACCGCAAGGCGCTGTCCGAGATGCTGTCGTGCAAGGAGGTCGACTCGGTGATCGCCCTCTACATCCCTGCATCGAGCGAGGGCTCCCAGGAGGTTGCGTCCGCGATCCGCACTGCTTTCGAGGAGAGTGATCACTCGAAGACCTTCCTCACCGTCTATATGAACAGCGCTGGCGCACCCGAGGAGTTCACTGGGCGCGGCGAGCGTTTCCCCGTGTTCGCTTTCCCCGAACGGGCCGCCCGCGCGCTCGCAAAAGCCGTTGCGTACACCGAGTGGCTCGGATCCCCGGAAGGAGAGGTCGTGGCATTCCCCGACATCGACCGCGAGGCCGCTCGGGCTCGAGTCGAGATCGCCCTCGCAGGCTCCACGGACGACGACGGCATCTGGCTGGAACCAGCCGACGTCGATGCCGTACTCGGCGCCTACGGGCTTGCAGTGCCGCGTTCAGCGATCGTGACCTCCGCCGACGAGGCGGCGGCGTTTGCGAGGGATCTCGGAACCTCGGTGGTCCTCAAGGTCGTCTCGCCCACGGCGGTCCACAAGTCCGACGTCGGAGGCATCGCGCTCGATGTGAGGGGCGATGACGCGGTTCGGAGCGCGTACGCGAGCGTGTTCGGGGCGGTCGACGACGCTCAGGGCGTTCTCGTCCAGGAGTTCGTGTCAGACGGGCACGAGGTCCTGATCGGCATGGTCGAGGATCCGAACTTCGGGCCTTTGATCGTCTTCGGGCTGGGAGGCGTCTTCGTCGAGTTGATCGGCGACGTCGCCTTCCGGATCCATCCGCTCACGGACGTGGCTGCCCAAACGATGGTTCGGGAGGTCAAGGCTGCCAAACTGCTCGATGGGTACCGCGGTGCGCCTCCCGGCGACGTCGACGCCGTCGTCGAGAGCCTGCTTCGGTTGTCCGCGATGGTCGAGGATCTTCCCGAGATCTTCGAATTGGACCTCAACCCGGTCAAAGTGGGGCTTCCGGGGGACGGTGTGCGTATCGTGGACGCCAGGATCAGGGTTCGGAACGTCGTCGGATCGTGGATTCCCGCACGGACCGACATGCCGTCGAAGCTGTAGAGAGGGGAGGACGATGCACGTCAGAGATCTCATGACCACTGACGTCGTCGCGGTCGGGCCGTCGACGTCCATCCGCGACGCCGCACGGATGATGTTTCGCTACCGCGTATCCGGCCTCCCCGTGGTCGACCCCGACGACCGGGTGCTCGGCATCATCACGGAAGGCGATTTCCTCTCCATCGAGATCGCCCGCGTCGCTGGCGAGACTCCGCCCGCTCTCGTATCCGAGGCCATGACCGACTTCGTCTACAGCGTCACACCGGACGTCGAGTTGATGGACGCCGCGAGGTACATGCAGGACCACGGCGTCAAGCGCGTGCTCGTCCTGGAGGACGGCGTCATGGTCGGCATCCTCTCGAGGTTCGACATCGTTGCCGCGTTCACCCGCCCTGACGATGTGATCGAGGACGAGATCAGGGAGGACCTCATCCGGCGGGTCCTCTTCGTGGACCCCGAGACTGTTGACGTTTCGGTGACCAATGGCGTCGTGACGCTCATCGGCACGATCGGCACGCGCACCGAGGCGCGGCTGGTCGAGGAGCTGACGGCCCGCCTCGACGGTGTTGTCGGTGTCCAGAACAACCTCGACTGGCGCATTGACGACACCTGAGCCGACAACCGGGTCGGTGGTCGTACGAGACGGCACATCGATCGCAACGATGCGGAGCGGATCGGGAGTCGACGCGCTCTTCGTGCACGCCAACGGGTTCTGCAAGGAGCTGTGGCTTCCGGTGGCCCGCCGGATCGAAGAGCTCGACGACGAGTTCGGGTGGACCGCGATCGACCTCAGGGGCCACGGTCACAGCGACAGGTCGGAGCCTCCGTATTCGTGGGCGAGGTCTGCTGAGGACGTGACGGATGTCTCGAACGCGATCGGCCCCTTCCGCGTCGGTGTCGGTCACTCGATCGGCGGTGCGCTGGTCGCAAGGGCCGAGGCCATGGCCCGCGGCACCTTCGATCGGCTGGTCCTCATCGAACCGATCATCCTTCCGCCCCCGTTCGAGCGAACGGAGATCCCTCTGGCACGAATGGCGGACACTCGCCGATCGTCGTTCGCGTCGCGCGATGCTGCTCGGGACCGATTTGCGAACGGGCCCTTCTCGGCGTGGACGGACGACGCAATCGAGTGCTATCTCGACGGCGGTTTTGTCGACACACCCGAGGGTTTCACACTTCGGTGCCCGCCGGAGGTCGAGGCCGACTACTTCCGCGAGGGCAACAACCATGACACATGGGATCGAGTGGGGTCGATCGAGATCCCGATCCTCCTCATGTTCGGAAGCGACTCGGACTCTCCCTCCGAAGAATTGGCGGAAGCGATGGCAGCGCGGTTCGAGCGATCCGACGTGACCGTCCTCGCGATCGAGGGTGCGGGGCATCTCGGCCCCATGTCGGC
>QJWC01000084.1 GCA_003235475.1 Acidimicrobiia bacterium
GAGTTACGCGAGGACGGCGCCTGTCTCGGCTGAGCCGACGAGCTTGGCGTACTTGGCGAGGGCGCCGGTCGTGTAGCGGGGTGGAATCGGCTTCCATGCGGCGCGACGGGTTTCGAGCGTCGCGTCGTCGATGAGAAGATCGAGCCTTCGATTCGGAAGGTCCACGCGAATAGAGTCGCCGTCCTCGACGAGGGCGATCGGGCCGCCACGCGCAGCCTCGGGTGCAACGTGGCCGATGCACAGACCCGTCGTACCACCGGAGAACCTGCCGTCGGTGATCAGGAGTACGTCCTTGCCCAGGCCCGCTCCCTTGATCGCAGCAGTGATCGCAAGCATCTCGCGCATCCCGGGACCGCCGCGAGGGCCCTCGTAGCGGATCACCACGACATCGCCGTGGCTGAGCTGGTGGTTCCACAGGGCATCGAGTGCGTGCTGTTCGTCGTCGAACACCTTTGCGGTGCCTTCGAACACGTCGAGGTCGATCCCTGCGATCTTCACGACAGCGCCCTCGGGAGACAGCGAACCCCTGAGGATCGCGATGCCGCCTTCGCTCGCGAGCGGCGCATCGGACGGGCGGACGACATCCTGGTCCGGCCGCACCGTGACACCCTCGAGGTTCTCCTCGATCCTCTTGCCGGTCACCGTCATTGCGTCGCCGTGGATCAACCCCTCGTCGAACAGCTGGCGCAACACCACCGGCACGCCCCCGACGCGGTCGAGGTCGACCATGTGGTAGCGGCCGAACGGCTTCATGTCCCCTATGTGCGGAACGCGCCTCGCGATGCGGTCGAAGTCCTCGAGCGTGAGATCGACACCAGCCTCGTTCGCGATCGCCATCAGGTGGAGGACCGCGTTCGTCGAACCTCCGAGCGCCATGACAACAGTGATCGCGTTCTCGAAGGCCTTGCGGGACATGATGTCTCGGGGCGTGACACCTGCCTCCAACAGGGAAACCGCTGCTGACCCGGACGCCCTGGCAAAATCCTCGAGTCGGGGATCGACCGCGGGCACCGCCGCAGAACCCGGAAGTGACATGCCGATCGCCTCGCCGACCGAGGCCATCGTATTTGCGGTGAACATCCCGGCACACGACCCTGCGCCCGGGCATGCGTTCTGCTCGATCCTGAGCAGCTGCTCATCTGAGATCGTCCCCTCGGAGTGGGCACCGATGCCCTCGAACACGTCCACGATGGAAATGTCCCGGTCGTCGAGGCGTCCCGGGAGGCTCGAGCCTCCGTACAGGAACACGGAAGGCAGGTTGTGCCGGGCGGCTGCCATCAACATCCCTGGGAGCGACTTGTCGCAGCCTGCGATCGCGACCATCGCGTCGAAGCGCTCAGCGTGCATGACGAGTTCCACCGAGTCCGCGATCACCTCGCGGGACACAAGGGATGCCCTCATTCCCTCGTGACCCATCGCGATCCCGTCGGACACCGCGATCGTTGCGAATTCGAGGCCGACGGCACCGGCCTCCCTGACGCCGATCTTGGCAAGGCCGGCAAGCTTCGGGCCGGTCACATTGCACGGCGTGACCTCGTTGCCAGCCGACACCACCCCGACCTGTGACTTGGCAAAGTCATCCTCGCCGAGGCCGACGGCACGCAGCATCGCCCTCGCTCCGGCGCGTGCAGGGCCGATCGTGACGTCCTGTGAATGGATCTTCTTGGGCATCGCCGCAGCGTACCGCCGGGGCTCCGCGTTCGGTCCACATCGCCATTCGATATTCGGCGGCAGGACGTACCATTTCCCACTCATGGCCACCACCACCGAAACCTTCCCGGAGATTCCGCGCGTGCAAACGCAGCCGACGCCTCCGCCTCCACCGCGCAAGCGCTGGAGCTTCATGCAGAAGTTCGTCCTCGTGTTGCTCGGTCTCGCCGCTGTCGGCGTGTTCGCCGGCTACGGGTTCCTCAGGTACACGGAGTCGAAGATCGATCGCATCGCCTCCGAGGACCTGACATCGCTCCAGCCGGTCGCAGCTGCGGGCGATCCGGTCAACTTCCTCCTCGTTGGGGTGGACGACCGATCCTCGATTCCCGAGGGCTGGGAGGACACGTTCGGCAACATCGCTGGCAGGCGGACCGACGTCATGATCATCGCCCACCTCGTCCCCGGAGAGCGCATCCAGATGCTCAGCATCCCCCGTGATCTCAAGGTGAAGATTCCGGGCGCAGGGACGAACCGCGTCAACGCTGCGTACGTCGTCGGAGGGCCCGACCTGCTGGTCGACACGATCCAGTCGGTGACCGGCATACCGATCAACCATTACGTCGAAATCGACTTCGGAGGCGTCGGTGCCGTCGTTGATTCGCTCGGCGGGGTCGAGCTCGACTTCGCCTATCCGGGCCGCGACCTCAAGTCCGGCTTCTCGATCGACGCGGGACGCCACACCCTCAACGGGGAGCAAGCCGTGGCGTACGCAAGGTCCCGCCACTACGAGGAGCTCCGCAATGGATCGTGGACGGGTCAAGGTGGTGGCGACATCTCCCGTACCGGCCGCCAGCAGCAGATCCTCGTTGCCCTCTTCAACCAGGTCGCCTCACCTTCGAGCGCTTTCAATCTCCCATCCTTCCTTCCCACGTTCGCCGATCAGATCCGGGCTGATGACGGACTGTCGCTCGCGAAGATGGCATCGATCGGCAAGGACGCGCTCGGACTCAGCTCGAGGACGATCGAATCTGCGACGCTTCCGGTGAGGAACTCGAAGGGCGACGACGGCCGCGCCTACGTGGTGCCGATCGACACGACGCAGTCCTACATCGATGCCTTCATGGCGGGAGAGCCCTTCCCCACCGGTTAGGAGACTCCGCTTCGCAGTCCATCGACGAACGCGGCAAACGTGGCAAGCTCGTCCTCGGTGTTGAACGCGTGGAGCGACGCGCGCACCAGTTGATCGATGCCTCGGTGCTGCATGTCAAACGGCGCCGAGTTAATCGTCGACACCGACACGTTGATCGCTGATTGCCTCGCCGCGAGTGCGAGGTCCTCGGCGGCGACCCCGACGAGATTGAAGGTCACGGCGCCGCCCTGCGTGGTCCCCACGTCGAGGACCGTGACGCCATCAATCGTTGCAAGGAGCTTCCGCAGTTCGCCCGCGAGGTACTGGATGCGGTCG
>QJWC01000111.1 GCA_003235475.1 Acidimicrobiia bacterium
GGGATCTGCTTGCCTTGCAGGTCACGGAACACGGGATCCGAGAAGACAGCATCCGGGTGGTACAACGAAGCCATCGCCTCGTGGTCGCGGCGCGAGAAAGCCTCGTAGAACGCGTTGATCTGTTCGGCTGTCATCAGATGGGGTCTCGCCACACGGGGCATGTCATGCAGTGCCCGCCGCCGCGTCCCCGGCCGAGCTCGGACCCCTCGATCTCGATCACCGTGACACCAGCGTCCCTGAGATGCGAGTTCGTCCACTCGTTCCGGTTGTAGGCCACGACCACGCCGGGCTCGAGGGCAACGACGTTGTTGCCGTCGTCCCATTGCTCGCGCTGCGCCTGGAGTTCGTCGCCGCCGGTCGGGACAACGCGCAGCTCCGAGAGCCCGATGGCCTCGCGGACGACCTCCACCCAGTGCTTCGTCTCGCTCCGGACCTCGATTCCCTTGTCGCCCGGGTAATAGCTGACCGCGGTGATCGCGTCGACCACAGGTTCGTAGACGGTGACGAGGTCGACGTCGCAGAACGTGAACACCGTGTCGAGGTGCATGGACGCGCGGTCAACCGGCATACGTGCTGCGATGACCCGTTCGGCGGCACCGGCATCGAAGAGCGCCTGGGCAACCTGACCGACGGCCTGGTATGTCGTGCGCTCGCCGATCCCGATGAGCACCACGCCGTTGCCGACCGGCATGACGTCGCCGCCCTCGAGCATCGCCTGTCCGTGGGACTGCTCTGGCGGATCGCCCCACCAGATCTTGAAGTCGCCGTCCTTGAACTCGGGATGGAACTTGTAGATCGCTGCGAGGTGGAGGGTTTCCTTCTTCCGGGCTGGGTAGAACATCGGATTGAGCGTGACACCGTTGTAGATCCAGCACGAACTGTCCCTGGTGAAGAGCTGGTTCGGGAGGGGAGGCAGTGCGAAATGCGTGTCAGCCCACACCTTTGCCTTTGTCGCGCTCACTTCCGGGGGCATCTCCCCGATCATCAAGCCGCCGATGAGGTGCCTGACGAGGGTCTTCGAGTCGAGCTCGTCCATCCACGCCCGTACCTCGGTGGCGCCGAGGACACCGATCTCGTCGGGCGTGAGCTTTCGATCAAGGATGTACGCGCGGCCCTCGGGATCTGACACGACGTCCTCGAGGAGCTCGTGGACACGCATCACCTGGATCCCGAAGTCGTCCCGCATGAGGCTGACGAACGCTTTGTGCTCGTCGCGGGCTCGGCTCGCCCAGATGACGTCTTCGAAGAGGAGGTCCTTCGCGTTCGTGGGGCTGAGGCGGCGCATTTCGAGCCCCGGACGGTGGACGATCACCTTCCGAAGCTTGCCCACCTCTGAATGAACGCCGAATTCCGACATGTGTCGTCTCCTGGTCGCGCTCGCCGAACAGTCGTGTCCCACAGTCTCGCACGGTCATCGGCAGTACCGTGTCGGCATGCGGGACATCAACGAGATCCGCGGGGAGTTCCCGGCACTGAGCCGCGAGGTGGACGGACGGACTGCCGCGTACCTCGACGGACCGGGCGGAACCCAGGTCCATGCCTCGGTCATCGGAGCGATGTCCGACTTCATGGAGCGCGGTGGCAGCAACCTCGGCGGTCCCTTCGCCTCGTCGGTCGAGACCGATCTGGTGCTCCGGGACGCTCGCGCTGCGGTGGCGGATCTCTTCGGCGCCTCGCCCCACGAGGTGGCCTTCGGGCAGAACATGACCTCGCTGACGTACCAGGTGTCGAGGGCGCTCGGCCGGACTTGGAGATCGGGCGACAACATCGTGGTCACTCGGCTCGACCACGACGCCAACGTCGCGCCGTGGATGCAGGCCGCTGCCGACGCAGGCGTCGCGGTTCGTTTCGCAGACTTCGACCCGGACGGGTGCGTACTGACCGTTGATGCCGTGGCAGCGGTCGTCGACGAGCGAACCCGCCTCGTCGCATTCAGCCATGCCTCGAACGCGGTCGGGACGATCCCTCCTGTTGCCGACATCGTCGCGGTCGCTCACGGAGTCGGCGCTCTCACCTACGTCGACGCCGTCCACTACACGCCCCACGGACTCGTCGATGTCGCGGCGACGGGTACCGATCTTCTGGCTGCATCCGCGTACAAGTGGTTCGGCCCGCACACGGGCTGCCTCTTCGGAAAGTCGGACCTCCTCGAGTCGATCGCCCCCTACAAATTGCGGCCGTCGCCGGATACCGCTCCGGATCGGTGGGAGACCGGAACGCAGTCGTTCGAGTCGCTCGCAGGCGTCACCGCCGCCATCGATTACATCGCCTCGCATGGCGAAGGCGCCACCCGGCGAGAGAAGATCGTCGATGCATACAGGTCGATCATCGAGTACGAGGCGCGGCTTTCCGATCGGTTCCTCGCCGGTATCGCTGAGATGCCCCACACGCGGCTGTTCGGATTGCCGACGAGCACTGGGCGAACACCGACCTTCGCCATCGAGGTGGAAGGCATGTCCGCCGGCGCCGCGGCGGGGGAACTCGGTCGCCAGGGCATATTCACGTGGTCCGGGAATTACTACGCCCTCGAAGTGATGCAGAGGCTCGGTAAGGGAGATAACGGGTTGCTACGTATCGGATTCGTCCACTACAACACGCTCGACGAGGTCGATCGCACCCTCGACGCCCTGGTGAGGCTGGGCGCATGAGCGAAGCGCCAGGCATGCAGTCGCCGATCGAGCTCCGTCCGGCCGTCGAAGGTACCGTCGATGCGATCGACCTGCGGTATGACGGCGGTCGGTTCTCAGTGGTGTCAGGGGGGCCCGCAGGCCTCGCGCTGCAACCCGTGACGAGCCTCTGGATGGCGAAGAACTATCGGCGCTATGAGCTGAACGACATCCACTTCCACCTTCCCGCAGAACACACGGTCAACAACGAGGAGCACGCAGGAGAAGTCCACTTCGTCCACGTCACATCGGCGGGCTTGATCGCCGTGGTCGGCGTGCTGATCGCCGAGGGTGGCTCGTCGAGGGCGCTCGAGGAGGTTCTCGCGGCGTACGGCGCCGGTCGTGGAGCGCAGACGACCTTCGATCCCCGGTCCCTC
>QJWC01000033.1 GCA_003235475.1 Acidimicrobiia bacterium
TGAACGCGCGTGGAGGTTCGGCCTCATGGCCGGCAAGCGCAACATGGAGCGGTATGCCAACGTCGAGGCCGCGACCCACTTCGAGCGGGCACTGGAGTCGGGACGCCGGCTCGCCACGATCTCGGAGGAGGACCGGCTGGATGCGCTCATCCGCCTCGGCGACGTCAGGGAGCGGAACGGAGAATTCGGGGCGTCGTTGAATGCGTACCGCCGCGCGGCGAAACTGGCCAGGAGCGACGATCTCAAGGCGGCGACGGTGATGCTCAGGCGTGCACGCGTGCGCGAGCGTGCAGGCCAGTACTCCTCGGCATTGTCCGAGACAACGCGGGCGAGGAAGCGCATAGCGCATCTGGATGGCGTGGAAGCTGACCGCTTTCGGTCGAGTGCGGCGAGTTTTGCGGCGCTCGTGCGACAAGCCCAGCAGCAACCGAAGTTGGCGCTGGAGGCCGCAAAGGCGGCTGCCGAAGCCGCCGAGGCCGCCGGAGACGAGCTTGCCCTTGCACGGGCATGGGGGGTCATGGACTACGCGTATGCGATGCTCGGGAACCTCGATGAGGCGACGCACTCGGAACGCGCCCTGCAGATCTACCAGCGGCGCGGCGAACCCGAACTCGAGGCCGGTATCTCGAACAACCTCGGCGTGTATGCCTTCTGGCGAGGTGAGTGGGACAAGGCGGTGGAGTACTACCAGATCGGCCACGACGCGTCGATGCGGGTCGGCAAAGTAATCGACGCGGCGATCGCGGCGGCAAACCTCGGCGAGATGCTCGTCAACCAGGGTCGTACATCGGAAGCGCTCGCGCCGCTCATGGAGGCGAGACGAGTTTATGCATCCTCGGACTTCGCCGAGGGCCTCTCGTTCGTGGATCTGCAACTCGGGCGTCTCTATGCCATGGAATCGAATCTCGAGAAGTCAACCGAGTTCTTGAACCAGTCGATCGAGACGTCAACGACACTCAAGCTCGACGCGTCGCGTATCGAGTCGACGGTTTACCTCGCCGACACGACATGTCGGTTCGGGTCGTACGAAGAGGGCCTCGAGGTGCTCGATCGAGTGTCGGAGGGCGTCGACCCCGACTATGTCGACTACTACGCCCCTCTCATCGCGCGCATACGCGGATCGATTCTCGCCGCGGGCGGCCAGACTGAAGCCGCGGTTGAATCCCTCGAAGAGGGGCTGAAGCTGGCAATCGAGCGCGGCGACACCTACGAGCAGAGCCTCGCAACGGTGGCGCTCGCCCGGGTCTCTCCGGGGTCCGTCCCTGAAGTTGAGGTCGACGCCGCCCTCAACGCGCTGCGCGGCCTCGGTGTCGAGGCCGCGCTTGGCGTCGAAATCGGTTGACCGCTAGTTGCGGACCAGCATGGGGTCGTTCCAGAGGTAGAACACCTCGGTCGTCTGCGTGTAGACCACATCATCCGTCAACGGATCGTTGTCGTCGTCGAACAGGACCGTGGCCGTGTTCTGGCTCACCAGGCACAGATCGCCTCCGCCTGTTGCGGTGTCGTACCGCACCATCGGATCGAGCACGTATGACCAGCCGTCACCCGAAGCAGCCGTACCGATGACGTCGAGGCACCACGGGATGACCTCATCACCAGTCGGCGTGCGCACCTTGGTGCGATCGATGGGGTTCCCATCGGGGGGCTCGACGTCCCAGACGACGGTCAGGAGCCCTGAGACGCCTATGCCATCCCAGCTGAAGCCGTCCGGCGGTTGGATGAGGACGGTCTGCTCGCCGCCCGTCGATGTCGTGTTCGTCGTCGTCAGTTCGATCGGAACGGCACACGGCCCACCGACCTTCGTCGGCCCCACGAAGAAGTGTGCAAGCGGGTCATCGGCCTGGAACGGCCCGCCCGTCTCGAGGCTGTCTCCGCAGTCGTAGGCGGCAATGAGGGTGAACACCGTTTGGTTATCGCCCGGAACACCAAAGTCGGCGCCGCTCTTGAGCGAAACAGATCCTGGATCGCTCAGCGTGGGATCAGGCTCGATCCGTACTGCATTGAACAGGATTCCGACGTTCGCGGGATCGCCACCCTTGACTTCAGGCAGCGGGAGGACCGCGAAAAAGTAGTCGTCCCCTTCCCGCGCATCCGGTCCGCTGTCCGATCCGTTGCCGGACAGCGAGAGATGGTCCTCTCCCACCGATGTCCCATTCAGGAGGTAGGTCACCTGCGCGCCGCCTCCGAACTTGCCCTCGAGGTCGGCGCTGAGCTCCTTGATGAGATGCGGCCCCACCTGGGTGGTCAAGGCGAGCGTGAGGGACTCGCCGACGTCGACGAGACCGCAGTCCTGCCCATTGCCGTTCCCCTTCGGCGAGGTTCCGAGTCCATCGGATACGAGACCGATGGGAGACGGATCGATGGGATTGCCCTTGTTGTCAACGGATGTCGCCGTGATCGACAGGATCGGTCCCGCCACGGACGCGGCGGTCAACTTGCAATTCGAAGGACCCGCGTTGAGCGGTTGCACGGTTGGTCCGTACACAACCTGATTGCCGTCGGGTCCCAACTCCAACACGATGGTGTCGGCAGATGGGAGCGTGGCGTCGGCCTGACTCGCCGAAACCGAGATCGTGACGAGTGCTGCGCTCGCCACGAGAAGTGCGACCAGCAGCACACTTGGACGCGATAGAACGCGATCAGCCATTTTGACAAACCTTCCGTCGTAAGCCTGCCACGCAGCGTAGCGGAAGAAATCGCGACGTGCGACGAAAATCGGACGAGATCATCTTGACGCCGACGGTCCGGAAGTCGGGGGTACCCTTGCATCCCCGAACGAATACGAACATGACTTGGACACCAGACAGTTGGCGGGGGAAGCCCGCAGAACAGCAACCGGAGTGGCCGGATGCCGACGCGCTGCGAGCAGTCGAGAAGGAACTCGCCTCGTCGCCTCCACTCGTGTTCGCCGGCGAGGCTCGGCGCCTTCGCGATCGA
>QJWC01000046.1 GCA_003235475.1 Acidimicrobiia bacterium
CACGACGTCTTCCTCGGCCGCGTCGGCGTGAAGGACATTCTCATCAAAGGCGAGGGCCCCGATCTTCTCCCATCGTCGATCGACCTCGCCGGATCCGAGATCCATCTCCTCACACGCACAGGTAGGGAGTTCTTCCTCAAGAAGGCCCTTGCGGAAGTTCGTGATGAGTACGACGCGGTATTCATCGACTGCGGTCCGTCACTCGGCATCCTCACCGTCAACGCGCTCACTGCCGCCGACACGGTGCTGATCCCCTTCCAGGCTGAGACCCTCAGCGACCGGGGGGTGGGCCAGCTCCTCGAGACCGTCGAGGACGTCCGGCACTACACGAACGAGTCGCTCACGGTGATGGGCGGCATCGCCACGATGTATGACGCGCGCACGAACCTCGGAAAGCGGGTGTTGGCGAGCGTGTCCGAGGTCCATGGGCTCACCGTGATCGATCCGCCGATTCCACGCTCGGTGCGCGTCGCCGAGTCTCCGGGAGAGGGTCGGTCGGTCCTCCGACACGCGAGAACCTCGAAGTCGGCGCAGGCATACCGCGACCTCGCCGAGAACCTCGAGAAGTTGCTGTGAGCCCTCGATCCGACAAGCGCGGCAAGCGGGCCCTGTTCGAGACTCCTCCGATCGAGGTCGACGACACGCTCAAGGACGACCCGCTCGTCGACCGACACGACGCCGAGGGACAGGACGCGCTGTATTCCGTCGGGCACCGCGAACCGGGAACAGCGGTGATCACGTGTTCTCGATGCCATGTGAAGACGAGGACACCCCTGGTCGAGACCCTCGTGCGGATCCTGGCGATCTCCCTCTGGTTCCCGACACGGGCCTACAGCCGTTGGATCCAATGCCCCGCCTGTCTACAGCGCGCGTGGTGCCGGATCGAGTGGACCGCGTAACAGATCAGGAGCCGCCGAATGCCTCGCGGTCGACGACGAATCGAGTGTGCGTTCCCTTGGCCGCGACCGCCTCGCCTTCCGTGAGCTTCACAGCAAACGAGAGCCGGTTCCCGTCGACGGCAGTGAGCACCGCGTTTGCGACGACGGCTGCTCCGACGTGCGACGGCCTCAGGTGATCCAGCGTGACGTTCGTCCCGACAGTGGTCTGGCCCTCGGGAAGGCTCCCCGCGACGGCAGCCACCGCTGCCTCCTCCACGAGTGCTACGACCTTCGGAGTTCCGAGGACGTCGACATCACCAGAGCCGAGCACGCGTGCGGTCGCTCCTTCGTCAACCGTGAAGGAGATGCTCGCTGATCGCCCCTCAGACAACATCCGGACCTACCCCCCGACCGGCCGGATCGACACAGCGCCAACGTAGATCGAGAGGGCCGGCTCGTCGGTGATCGCCTGGTTCAGGGCGAGATTCAGGACGACATAGGCAGATACTGCCTCGGGTACTGCCTCGAAGTCGAAGCTGTATTCCGTCCAGTCCGGAGACTCGAAAGAAGGTGAGCCGGGGCCGATGCCGCTGATCTCCGCACCGGTGGCATCCAAGAAGGCCACTGCCATGAACAACAATCCGATGTCGTCGGTTCGCGCCGCTACGGTCAAGCGATAGGCGTGACCGGCTTCGACGGCGAATTGCTCCGTCAAGACCAGCTGCGGCCAGCCGACGTCAGCTACCACGGGAGCCTCCATGTGCGCCACGCGGCCCCGTTCGCCATCGTCGATCCACTCGGCAACCTGATCCGGCTCGGATGCGTTCAAAGCCCAGCCATTTGCGGTCTGCGCTCCCTCTTCGAAGTCGCTGTTGGCGACAAGTTCCTCACCCAACACCGCGACTGCGGTGGTGGTGGTAGATGAAATAGCGGTCGCTCCGGACGACCCGGAACACGCCGCAAGCAGAAGTGCGGCGAGGAGAGTGATCCTCGACCTCAGCGTCGTCATGTGACCGTACGTCCTCTTCGAGCCTGGCCCCGAGCGTACCCGCAGTTCCGAGTCCGATCCCGGCAGTCCGGAGATGGACTGGTGACCTGCTGCGGACCTATGCCTTCTTGAGTTGGAGGGCAGCCAGGATCTCGAGGATGCCGAAGAACGCCACGTAGATGCCGGTGAGCACTGCGAACACGGCGATCGTCATCGATGGCCAGGAAAGCACCACGACGCCGAAGATCGCCGACAGAGCACCGAAGGCGATGCGGAGCGTCGCGTCAGGTGCATCCCGGTGCGACATCCCGCGGAAGAAGTCGACCATGCCGCCCACGATCCAGAAGATCGCCGTCAGGAGCACGATCACCGCGATCGTGGCCTCGGGGTGCCGCATAACGATCACACCGATGATCACGCCGACGATCCCTGCGATCGCCATGAGCCAACGATCCTGGGCATGGGAGTCGAACACGGCCACGAGGAACCGGATCACGCCGGCGATGATCATGAAGAGCCCGACCACGGAGGTGACCACCGTGAGGGTCCTTCCGGGCCAGAAGATCAGGAGCGCGCCGAAAACCAGCGACGCCATGCCGAGGACGAGCAACAGCGACCACGTCTTCTTGAGATCTGCCATCGCGTTCATGCCTGCCGTGTCACCCATGGGTTCTCCTCCCGTCGCTCAGGCTGACGGTAGACCTGAATGCGTCAGCTCCGAATGCAATCGGCGTGCATAATCCGGTCGTGGCTGCCGACGCACATGTGACCGCCGGGGATGCCGAGGTACGGATCTCGAGTCCCGACAAGGTCGTGTTCCCGGACAAGGGTTGGACGAAACTCGACGTTGCCGAGCACTTCGCGCTGTGCGGAGAAGGCGCGCTCCGCGGGGTCTACAACCGGCCGACGATGCTGAAGCGATGGACCAAGGGCGTCAACGCCGAGCCGTTCTACGTCAAACGCGTGCCGAACAATGCGCGCTCGAAGGTCGACGTCACGTTCCCGTCGGCAAGACCCGGCACGATGTTCCTGCCACTCGAGGTGCAGGACGTCGTATGGCTGGCGCAGATGAACTGCCTCGACCTCCATCCGTGGAACGCCCGTGCGTCGGACCTTGACCATCCCGACGAACTGCGCATCGACCTCGATCCCACCGAGGGTTACGGGTTCGACGCCGTCATCAATGTCGCCCACACGATCAAGGAGATCCTCGACGAGCTCGGGCTTGTCGGGTGGCCGAAGACGTCAGGGAGTCGAGGTATCCACATCAACATTCGCCTGAAACCCGAGTGGACGTACTACGTGGTGCGGCGGGCGTGCCTTGCGATCGCGAGGGAGGCTGAGCGCCGCAACGAACTCGCAACGACGAAGTGGTGGAAGGAGGAGCGCTTCGGCGTCTTCATCGACTTCAACCAGAACGCGAGGGACAAGACCGTCGCCTCCGCGTACTCCATCCGTCACACGGGATGGGTTTCCACGCCCTTCCGATGGGATGAACTCGACACCACATCCACCGACATGTGCGACGTGATGTCCTTCAAGGACCGCTGGTCGGAGGTAGGAGACCTGACGGACGGCATCGACGAAGCCGCAGGGGATCTCGACGCCGCGATCGAGTGGGTCCAGCGCGACGAGGAGAACGGCATCGGCGACGCACCGTGGCCTCCCCACTATCCGAAGATGCCGGGCGAGCCACCACGGGTGCAACCCTCGAAGAGGAAGATGGAGGGGTAGGCGCGCACCGGTGGTGTGTGGTTACGCTCACCGCCTATGACCGTCGTCGAGACCACCGAGCAGACCCGCCGGCGGTTGATCGGCACCCTCTTCGCCGGCAATGCGATCGGTGCGACCGCCTACATCGGCATTGCAACCGTGGCCACACTCGTCGCCGAGCAGATCACCGGCTCGAAGTCGGTGGCCGGACTCGCCCCGACCATGGGCACATTCGGGGTCGCCGTGGGCGCCGGTGCCATCTCCTGGCTCTCCGCCCGTGTCGGCCGACGCTATGCGTTCATCGGAGGATTCGTCCTGGGCGTTGTCGGGTCCGCGTTGGCCGTTGTGGCGCTGGCGATCTCCAGCCTCCTCATCCTTCTGCTCGGAATGTTCGTGATGGGTTGGGGCCGCAGCGTCACCCAGCTCGCGCGGTATGCCGCTGGCGATATGCGGCCCCAGTCGGAGCGGGCGAAGGCCATCGGCATCATCGTGTGGGCGTCCACGATTGGTGCCGTTGTGGGACCGCTCCTCATCGGCCCCATGGGGAGCTTCGCCCTCGCGCTGGGCTTCGACGAATACGTCGGGCCACTGTCGCTTGCCGTCATTGGATTCGCCCTCGGCACGTTGCTGCTGTTGATCGCGCTCAGACCGGATCCGCTCTCCCTCGTGGTCGACCCCCCGCAGTCGACGGACGCCCCTGCCGACCCTCTCCCCGTGCTCCTCCGCCTCCGAACCGTGCAGCTCAGCGGAACGGCCATCATCGTGAGTCAGATGGTCATGGTGCTTGTGATGGTGATGACCCCGATTCACATCCGGGACAACGGCGGGACCCTGTCACAAGTGGGGTTCGTCATGATGACTCACGCCGTTGGGATGTTCGCGATCGCTCCCATCACCGGCTGGCTCGTCACGCGTTACGGCGCTCGACGGATGATCGGTGCAGCCGTTGGGACGTTCATCGCATCGTGTGCGCTCGCCTTCACGGCAACGAACGCGTCGATTCCGATCCTTGCGGTATCGATGTTCGGCGTCGGGATAGCCTGGAACTTCGGATTCGTCGCGGGAAGCACGATGCTCCAACAGGACCTCGCCATGCGCAACCGGCTCAAGATTCAGGGTGTCATGGACGCGGTTGCGTGGGTGAGTTCGGCGGTGGCCGCGGCGTCTTCCGGCTTTGTGCTCGACGCCACCTCGTATGGCACGCTCGCGATCATCGGCGCCACGGTTGCCCTCACACCTCTCGTCCCGATGGTCCGCCTCAACATTGCCCGCACTCCGGAGCCAACCGCGACGTGACTTATCTTCGCCTCCCCCAGGGTCTGGGGGAGGCGGCCGAGCGGGGCGAGGACGGAGGCGGCGAGGGTCCTCTCGCACGATGTGAGGTGCCGTCTCTGGTTCGCCGTCGGCCAGCCGTCCGCCCCCTAGGACTGAATCGCGTAGGGTTGGCCCAACGTCGAACCGAGGCCTCATGCGCAAGTCAGTTCTTCAGATGTGGGAAGAAGCCAACGAGCGGATCGACATCGTTCCGCCCGCCGAGGTCGCCCAGGAGCTCGAGTCCGGTGATGTCTTGCTTCTCGACGTGCGGCTCCCTTCGGAAATCGAACGCCAAGGCAGCGTCGAGGGTTCGAAGTCGGTGCCGCGCCAGGTCGTCGAGTGGTGGGCAGACCCTGAGAGTCCCTACTTCCGGCCGGGCGGCATCTTCGGGGATTTCGACCAACGCATCATCACGATGTGCGACGGAGGCGGCAATGGCGCATTCACAGCTGTGACGCTCCAGGAACTCGGCTACCGGAACGTCGCGACCGTCGAGGGCGGCTTCTTCGGCTGGAAGGGCGCGGGCCTCCCGATCGTGAAGCACGCGAGATGACGGGGCGACGAATGGAACCCCGTGGCTGATCTCGTCTATGCCATCAGCGCATCACTCGACGGCTACATCGCCGACGATGAAGGGGGCTTCGACTGGGGGCGACCGTCTGACGACGCGCACCGCTTCTTCAACGACCTCCAACGGTCCGTCGGCACCCTGCTCTGCGGGCGTCGCCTTTACGAGACGATGAGGGTGTGGGATGTCTGGAAGGTCGAGGACCTCGACGAGGTGCAGCGCGAGTTCGCCGAAGCGTGGCTGGACACGGACAAGATCGTCTACTCCACCACGCTCGACGATGTGCCAGAACCGCGGACCCGCCTCGAGCGGACGTTCGACCCGAGAGCGATCCAGACGATGAAACACGACGCGGACCGTGACCTTTCGATCGGTGGCGCGAACCTCGCTGGTCAAGCCATACGGGCAGGCTTGGTCGATCGCTGCGCGCTCAGGGTGGTTCCGACGGTCGTCGGTGGTGGCACACGCGCGCTCCCCGCGGACGCCCGTGTCAAATTTGCGCTCACCGTCACCCGGCGGTTCGACGACGGCTCCGTCCTTCTGGACTATCGCCTTCTTTCGCCCCACTGATGGCGACGATCAGCCGTCCGGGCCGGGTGATGCCGAGGTCGTAGAGTTGCGCCGTGGGCTATCTCGAGATGACGAGGCAAGTAGCTGAGGCGACACCCCCCACCAGGAATCGGGTCGTCGACGCATGGCGGGTGTTCGCGCTTCTCGCGGTCGTCTACGGACATTGGCTCGCTGCGTCCGTGTGGGTCGAGCCCGACGGCACCGTGCGAGTGCTCAACACGCTCGAGTGGATCCCCTACGCGGCGTGGGCGACATGGATCATCCAGGTCATGCCCGTCTTCTTCTTCGTCGGCGGCTACGCGAACGCCAAGGCACTGGATCGCAGGTCCACCAATCGGAGGTCGTGGCTCTTCCTCCGGTTCAGGCGCCTGTTCACGCCAGCAGTACCGGTTGTCCTCGTGTGGGTGGTCCTGGTGCTCGTCCTCCGGAACTTCGTTTCCGACGACCTGATCTACGCCGGCACCCTGAACGCCACGCTGCCGCTGTGGTTCCTCGCCGTGTACCTGGCCCTGATCGCCGTGGCACCGTTCACGTACGCCATGTGGAAGCGGATCGGCCCACGGAGCGTGTTGCTCTTCCTCGTCCTCGCCCTCACGGTCGACATCCTCAACCTTGGATTCGATGTTCCAGGCGTGCGATGGGTCAACTATGGGTTCGTGTGGGCAGCCGTGCACCAGCTCGGCTACTGGTGGGCTCGACGCGAAAACGCCGGAACCCCGATCCGTCCCGTCCACGGCCTCGTTCTCAGCGCCGTCTCGCTCGGAACCCTGATCTTGGTCACCTCAGTTGGCTGGTATCCGGTGGCGATGATCACGATCCCCGGTGGCGGCCCGAACAACGTGACACCCCCGACCGCGGCCGTGGTCCTGCTCGCCCTCGTCCAGGTCGGGATCATCCTCGCGTCCGCTCGCCGTATCGCCTCGTGGGCGGAGCGGCAGAGGAACTGGAGGCCGATCGTCGCGATCAGCGGATTCATGATGACGATCTATGTGTGGCACCTGACCGCCCTGTCGCTCATGATCGCGGTCGGCGTGTTCACGTTCGACGGCAGGCTGCTCTCCCTCGAACCGGGAACGACATGGTGGTGGCTCTCCCGCCCGGTCTGGTACCTCGTCCTCACCGGTGCAACCCTGCTGCTCGTGCTGGCCTTCGGTGTGTTCGAGCGGTCCATCCGTACTGCCGCCACCGACCGTCCGATGCCTTACGTCGCAGCGGCGCTGGTGCTCTGTGTGGTTGCCCTCAGCGGCGTGGCATTCGTGTACCTCGTGAACAAGGACTCCACGATCAACTGGTGGATCCCGGTGGCAACCGTCGTCGCGGCGGTCATGGTCGGCGCCTATCCGAGGCTTCGCCGCGCCGCACAATGACCAGCCGGACGCGGTTGGAGGAGCGACCGAAGCCACTTCTCCAACCGGTTCCCGTGCGAGAACCCAGGTTCATCCTTTCTACGTCCGGCCCACCCCGAACCGGACAAGAATTCCCCGACAGTCACATTTCTGATCACAACCGTGGTCCCGACCCCTCTTGGTTTTCCTCGCAATAGGCTCGTACCATGGATCTGCCCGTCATGCCGCCCGTCAAGCCGATGCTTGCGAAGCCTGCGCCTGAGCTTCCGATCGGGGACGTTTCGTATGAGCCGAAGTGGGACGGGTTCCGATGCATCGTGTTCCGAGACGGCGACGAGATCGTCATGGGCTCTCGCAACGAGAAGCCGCTCAACCGGTACTTCCCGGAGATGATCGAGCCGTTCAAGGCGGCCCTGCCGGACCGGTGCGTGGTCGACGGGGAGATCTTCGTTGCGATCGACGGCAACCTCGACTTCGACGCCCTCGGCCAGCGCATCCATCCCGCGGAGTCCCGGGTCACGATGCTCGCCGAGACGACACCAGCCGACTTTGTGGCGTTCGACATCCTCGCCCTCGGAAACACCTCCCTGATCAGTTCCCCCTTCCGAGAGCGCCGTTCTCAGCTCGAGGGAGTCGCAGATCGGTTTGGTGGATCCGTGCACCTTGCACCTGCGACAGGCGATCCCGTCCTGGCGATGCGTTGGTTCGACGAGTTCGAAGGCGCTGGCCTCGACGGTCTCATCATCAAGCCCCTCGACGCTCCATACGAGTTCAACAAGCGCTCCCAGTTCAAGCTGAAGCATGTGCGATCCGCAGACTGCGTGGTCGCTGGATACCGCATGCACAAGTCGGGCGACGGCGTCGGATCGCTGGTTCTCGGGTTGTACGCCGACGACGGAAGGCTGCACCACGTGGGCGTGGCGGCGAGCTTCACGACGAAACGGCGGGGGGAGCTCGTCGACGAGCTCGAGCCGTCCCGCCTGGACGACATGGCTGACCACCCGTGGGCCGAGTGGATGGACGCCGAGGCGAACGCCGACGGCACGATGCCCGGTGCACCAAACCGGTGGAGCGGGGCGAACGGCCGGGACCACTCGTGGATACCCGTCCGTCCGGAACGGGTCGTCGAGGTCCGCTATACGTGGACGACGGCTGGCCGTTTCCGCGGGACCACGAAGATGGTGCGATGGCGACCCGACCGCGAACCACAGTCCTGCAAGCTCTCTCAACTCGCAGAACCTGAGCCGCTCGCACCCGACTCGCTCTTGAGACCGATCGTCGGTGGGTAGATTCGTCGCATGTCGACGAACCTGACGATCCGCCAGCCCGAGGGGGAACCGATCGCAATGGCGTTCGCCGACGGTGTGTTCGTCGACGCAAACACCGACGGAGACCACCTCGACACGGATGACCTGTGGGCGCTCCCGGGGCTCGCTGACGCCCATGCACACCTCACGATGACTTCCCCGAAGGACATCTTCGGCATCACGGATGAGATCATGCGCGACAACATGCCCAAAACCGCGTGGGCACAGGTCGACCGGGGCGTTCTCCTGATCCTGGACAAAGGCGGGTGCTCGGATCTGACGCTCATCTCCCTCGACCACGACCCGAATCGCAGACCGTTTGTCGAGGTGGCCGGCGGCATGATCCACCCCGCCGGTGGGTACGTCGACGGGTTCGGTGTCGAGGTCGCTCCCGAGGACCTCGTCGCACACGTCCGAGACGTCGCGTCGAAGCGCGGCGGATGGGTCAAGGTCGTCGGTGACTGGCCGCGCAAGGGTCAAGGCCCGCTCAACAACTACTCCTTCGACCAGCTGAGAGAGGCGGTTGATGTGGTCCACGCGGCAGGCGCGAGGGTCGCCATCCACACCATGGCAAACTCGGCCAGCGAGGCTGTCGCCGCTGGCGTGGACTCGATCGAGCACGGCCCGTTCCTCACCGCAGACGACCTCTCCGCGCTCGCTGCGCGAGGCGGCGCATGGGTGCCGACCGTCGTCAACATGCTCGACGTGCTCCAGATGCTCGGACCGGATTCGTCAGGCGGAAAGATGTTCCAGAAAGGACTCGACGAGATGCGGAACAACCTCCCACTGGCCGAGGAACTCGGCGTGACCGTCCTGGCGGGGACCGACATGGCCGTGCCGCACGGCGAGGTCTCCATCGAGGCGATGCGCCTCCGCGAGTACGGCCTTTCGGATCGAGCCGCCACGATCGCGGCTTCGACCGCCGCGTACGACTACACGGGCCGCACCGATCCGTTTGCGAACGGCGAGCCAGCAAGCGCAGTGTTCTTCCGCGACAACCCCTACGAGGATGTCGAGGCCCTCACGCGGCCTGCGCTGATCCTCCACCACGGCACCATCGTGCGAGACGAAAGGTGAGCGCCTCCTACTACCGCCGCACCGAGACCGGGTACGAGCCGACCCAGCTGGTCGCCGGCCCGTGGAGCCCGGACGCATCTCACGCGGGCCCTCCGAGCGCCATCCTGATCCAGGAACTCGCACGCGCTGCCGATCCGATGCTGCTCACGAGGGTCACCAACGAGATCCCGGGCCCGATTCCGATCGTGCCGTATGAGGTCGACGTCGAGGTGGTGAAACCCGGAAAGCGCGTCCAGATGCTCCGGGCCGTCCTGCGAATCGCAGGGTCGGACACCGCCGTGATGACTTCGAGCGCGTGGGCGATGCGGGTGAAGGAGGGGATGCCATCCAACCTGCCGCATGCAGACGTGTTTCCCCCACCCGAGGAATGCGATGTATTCACCTATTCGATGTCGTACGAGTCCTATATGCACGGTGTCGAGATGCGTCGGATCGAGGGCACGCCGTTCGGCGGCGGCGAAGCTGCGATCTGGATCCGACAGACCAAGCCGCTCATCGATGGCGAGGAAGTCGATTCGTACACGCTCTGCGGCATGTTCGGCGACCTCGGCAATGGTATTTCCGCCCTTGCGCCCCTCACGGAGTTCGCCCCCATCAACACCGACATCACGCTGTATCTCGTCCGAAGACCCGATCCGCCGTGGATTGCTATGAAGTCCTTAACCATTTCTCATGGATTGGGGCTAGGCATGACAGACTCACTGGTATACGATGTGTCAGGATTCGTAGGCAGGGCGAACCAGTCGGTCCTCATCGACAGGCGCTGACGTACGGGAACTTCCAAGACCCCCTTGACGTCTCATACGTATCCACCAAGATTGTTCCCACCCGGTGACCGGTCGTCCAACGCGCGGCTCGGCACCGAATAATGTAAGAGGTGTTGACACATGACAGCACGACAGACGATCGGCCCAGCAGAGGTTGGTGACTCGCTCACCACCTACCTGGCCGACATCGCCAACCACGAGCTCCTGACCGCCGACGACGAAGTCGAGCTGGCGCAGGCGATCGAGGCTGGTCGTGATGCAGAAGAGAAGCTCGCAGCCGGCGGCGTGCGCGGCGCCGAGAAGACGCGCCTGTTGCGCACCGCTCGCAAGGGCAAGGAAGCCAAGGACCGCTTCGCGCAGGCGAACCTGCGCCTCGTCGTGTCCCAAGCAAAGCGCTACCGCAGCCAGTACGGCATCGAGTTCGTCGACCTCATCCAGGAGGGCAACCTCGGCCTCATCCGTGCGGTCGAGAAGTTCGACTGGCGCAAGGGTTTCAAGTTCTCCACATATGCCACGTGGTGGATTCGCCAGGCGATGCAGCGTGCGGTGGCTGAGAAGTCGCGTACGGTTCGCCTGCCGAACTCTCTCCACGACACGCTCCTGACGCTGAACGGCACTCGCAACCGCCTCCTCTCCGAGCTCGGCCGTGAGCCGACGTCCGAGGAACTCGCGGACGAGTCCGGTCTGCGCCTCGACCAGGTTCTCGAAGCCCAGCTCGTCGCGGACTCCGTATCGCTCGAATCGCCGGTAGGCGAGGACGGCGCGGTGCTCGGCGACTTCGTCGCCCATGACGACGAGGATGATCCGGTGCGCGAAACCGAACGCATCTCGACGATCGACGCCCTCCGCGAAGCCATCGAACGGCTACCCGAGCGTGAGGCGTATATCCTGTCGAAGCGTGTCGGGTTCGACGATGGCATGCCGCGTACGCATGAGGAGATCGGCAAGCACCTCGAGCTCGGCCCGACCCGGGTTCGCTCGCTCGAGAAGCAGGCACTGTCGCGGCTGCGCCACCCGGCGTTCGGCCTTCGTCAGGAAGCCGACTTCTAACGAAGCGACCACCAAACGTTCCTGCAGGACCGCCCACCACGGGCGGTCCTGTCGCGTCCGGACACACGGACGTCGGTAGGATCGAACCATGAGCAGCAAAGCAGGCACCGCAGGCGGCGGCGCGATCTACGCCCTTGGGATCTTCGGGTCCTTCGTGTACTGGTGGCAGCAGGCAGACAGCTTCTGGGAGTACGTGCTCTCGTTCATCCAGGGCATCTTCTGGCCTGCGTGGATGGTCTACGAGATCTTCGGCATCCTCAACGGCTAGCGGTCACGGCTTCCCACGAAGCTTGTTGCCGATCTTCGCCAACACCGAAGGAGCCTGCCGACGCTCTTCGCTGCGGTCTGCCGCCTTCGCCAATCGGAGGCCGAAGTTGATGCCAGCCCAACGAAACGGCTCCGGCTCCCACTTTCGCCACGTGTGGTTGATCCACGGGAGGTGGGTGCGGTCGGTGTCGTCCCCGGCAACGAGGTCAGCGAGGGTTCGGCCAGCGAGGTTGGCCGTCGCGACGCCGTCCCCGACGTAGCCCCCGGCATAGGCCAAGCGGGTCGTCTCGTCGAACGTGACCGACGGCTTCCAATCCCTCGGAACTCCAAGCGGTCCGCCCCACCGGTGCGTGACCTCGAAATCGCCGAGCGCCGGGAACAGCTCGGTGAGGACTCTGATGAGCTCCGTGTGGACCGCGTCCGGGGTGTCGAACTCGTCCTTGATCGACGAGCGGAAGTGATAGGGGGCACCTCGACCCCCGAAGGCGAACCGGCCGTCCGCCGTGCGCTGCCCGTAGATGAGCAGGTTCCTGAAATCAGAGAAGGTCGGACGGGTCTCGAGCCCGATCTGATCCCACATGTCCTGCGGGAGCGGTTCTGTCGCGATCATCAGGCTGTAGAGCGGCACGATCGTGCGAGCCTCGCCGTCGAACTGGCTCGTGTAGCCCTCGGTTGCCCTGACGACCGTCCGGGCCGTAACGGTCCCCTCGTCGGCAACAAGCCTCCCGGGCTCGATCGACTGCACTCGGGTTCCTTCGTAGATCGTCGCACCGCGCCTCTCGGCCGCCGCAGCGAGGCCGTGCACGAGCTTTGCGGGTTGGATCGCAGCGCCATGCGCCCACCACACGCCTCCGAGCACACCGGACGCGCCGATCATCGAGGTTGCCTCGTCACGGTCGAGGAAGCGGATGTCATCCTCGGTGAATCCCGAGTCGTGTGCCTCGGACACCTCGTGCTTGGCAGCGTCGACCTGGAACGGGATCCTCGCCATGGAGAGCACCCCGCCTTTCGCGTAATCGGCGTCGATGCCTTCGGCGGACGCGACGCGACCCACCTCATCGACGGCATCGGCGAGAGCTCGCATGTGTCTGAGCGCGGTCGCCGAATCGAAGTCCTTCACGAGGGACCCGTAGCCGAGCGGATATTCGGCATGACACCATCCGCCGTTGCGCCCTGATGCCCCGTGACCGACGTGCGTTGACTCGATCACCGCGACGTCGAGCTCGGGATGGTTGAGAGCCAGGTAGTAGGCGGTCCACAGCCCCGTGAATCCTGCGCCCACGATCGCCACGTCGACGGTGATGTCGCCATCGAGCGAGGCTCGTGTCCGGGACGCCGTCACCGCGTCCCACCAGAACGGCCGCTTCACCGCCGTGGCGATCTTCACGGCGAGGCGACCTTCCGCTCAGCCATACCGTTGAGAATCTCCAGTACCACCCGGTTCGCGAGAAACGCGGTGATCTCGCCGGGCCCGTCGTACGGGGGCGAGACCTCGACGACGTCGGCGCCGACGATCGGGAGCTCGCGAGCAAGCCTGCGGACAGTGTCGAGCAACTCTCGGCTCGTCAGCCCTCCCGGCTCCGGGGTTCCCGTACCGGGCGCGTGACCGGGGTCGACCACGTCGATGTCGATCGAGAGGAAGACGCCCATCGAGTCGCCGCCGCGTGCAGAGGCGACGGCGTCGTCGACGACCGGCCTTAGGCCTCGCTCGACGATCTCGGACATGAGGAACGCCTTCATCTGCTGGTCGTGCATCCACGACACGACGCTCGGCGGCGGCCAGTAGCCCCTGAGGCCGATCTGGACGAAGCGGTGACCGGGGACTGCACCGGACTCAATGAGCCTCCGCATCGGTGTTCCATGGCCATGCAGTGCGCCGCGGTTCGTTTCGCCCGTGTCGGCGTGCGCATCGAAGTGCACCAACCCGAAGCTGCCGTCGCCGTGGACCCTGGCGAGCCCCATCGCATTGCCGAAGGTGATCGAATGGTCGCCACCGAGGATGATCGGCACCGCACCTGCCCTGGCGACGGTCTCGGTCACGTCTGCGAGGGCGTCGAGGGCGTCCTCGAGATACCCGGGAGCTGGGATCAGGTCACCCGCGTCGACCACCGAGAGCTCTTCGAAAGGGTCGATTCCTGTCGGAAGGTGGGGCCTCTCAGCGTCAGGTGGCAGGTAGTCGGCGTCCCTGATGGCCTTTGGCCCGAATCGGGCACCGCCCCTGTGCGATGCGCCCCAGTCGATGGGAGCTCCAACGATGACGACGTCGGGTTTGCGTTCCTCGACGTCTGCGAGCGCGACCGCGTCGACGCCCACGAACGTGTTGAAGCTCGCGAAGCGGCTGAACTTGTCCTTGGTCACGCCTTCTCCGGGTCGTACTGCGGATTGTGCCACACGATGAACGACGCCCAGCTATCGGTCGTAGGGTCCTCGACGTAGTCGGCGATCACGCCGATCACTTCGAAGCCGTTCCGCAGCTGCACGGACAGCGTCGGATCGAAAAGCTCCCCTGCCGCAACTGCGTCGACGTATTCCTGGGCCGTCATGTGGTCCTTGTGATCGGCGTATCCGGGAAGGACGCCGCCAGCGATGAACCCTTTGCGATTGTGGTCGATCACGAGCTGCTTCCTCAGGTCGTAGAGGCGCCTGGCGATGCCGCGCCCCCGGTAGTCGGGATGTACGGCGATGTCGATCCCGTAGTACCACTCACCGTCGGGATCGTGGTTCCCGAACCCCTCCTCACCACTGACTTCATCCAGGTCGTGCTGCGGCTCGGAGATGTCGTAGTCGACGAAGATTCCCATCGCGATACCCACGACCTTGTCCCCGTCGAGCGCCATGAATCCGCCCTCCGGGAACAGCTGCGTTTGAAGGATGACGCCTTCAGGTGTGAGCTTGTCGTGGCCCGCGACGTTCGGAAGTGCCATCTGTTCGAGGTTCGCTATTTCCTCGGCGCGATCAGCGGTGACGTTCGTGAATACGAGCTCGTTGGCGGACATCGCAGCGATTATCGCCTGAGCGCACACCTACTGCAAGCGATACATCGGTCAACAGGCGCTCTGACGATCGATTCGGAGTGCAGACGTCCATTGCACCGTCTATATTGATTGCACACACCGTCGTCGAAGGAAGACACCATGATCGACTACCGCCAGGCGGCGAAGGACCACCTCTGGCTCCACTTCGCGCAGGTTCCCACCGAGACACCGATCATCATCGAACGGGGTGACGGTTGCTACCTGTGGGATACGGAAGGCAACAAGTACCTCGACGCACTCGCGGGGCTCTTCGTGACGGAAATCGGGCACGGGCGGTCGGATCTCGCGAATGCCGCATCTAAGCAGGCCGAGACGATGGCGTTCTTCCCTGTCTGGGGCCTCGCCCACCCACCGGCCGCGGCCCTCGCGAAGAAGCTCGCGGAGCTCTCGCCCGGCGACATGGACCGCGTGTTCTTCGTGTCCGGGGGATCCGAGGCGGTCGAGTCGGCGTGGAAGCTCGCCCGCCAATACTTCCTTGCAAAGGGCGAACCGCAACGCATGAAGGTGATCGCTCGCAGGACGGCCTATCACGGCACGACGCTCGGAGCGCTCTCGATCACGAGCATTCCTCCGATTCGTGCGCCATTTGAACCGATGCTGAACCAGCTCGTCACGCACGTGTCGCGCACGGACAACCCCAGGGCGGCAGAGGAGATCGAGGAAGCGATCCTCGCCGAGGGGCCTGAGACCGTCGCAGCCGTCTTCCTCGAGCCGGTACAGAACTCGGGCGGCTGCTTCGTCCCGTATGAGGGTTACTGGCAGCAGGTCCGTGAGATCTGCGACAAGTACGGCGTGCTTCTCGTCAGCGACGAGGTCATCTGCGCATTCGGACGCCTCGGCACGTGGTTCGGCGGTCAGAAGTTCGACTACGTCCCGGACATGATCACGTTCGCAAAGGGCGTGACGTCCGGGTACGCACCCCTCGGTGGCGTCATCACCCGCCCCCACATCGCTGAGGCACTCAGGGACGCAGACGAACTCGTGTGGCACGGCATCACGTTCGGTGGCCACCCTGTGTCGTGCGCCGTTGCGCTCGCCAACATCGAGGCGATGGAGGCAGAGGGCATCATCGAGCACGCGGCCGCCCACCAGGATGAGTTCAGGGCAAAGCTCGAAACCCTGCTCGACCACCCGATCGGTGGCGAGGTGCGGGGCACCGGGTACTTCTACGCACTCGAGCTCCAGAAGGATCCCGCGAACGGCGTCCACTTCGATCGCGAAGAGGCCACCGAGATCGTTGCCAGGCTCAAGCCGCTCCTGATGGAGAAGGGTCTCATCGCAAGGGCGGACGGTCGAGGCGCCCCGATCCTCCAGTACTCCCCGCCCCTCATCGCGGGTTCGGACGAGTTCGACGAGATCGTGCGAATATCGCGCGAGGCGTTGGACCAGGCATGGAGCGAGATGAACGCATGACAACGGTCGGAGTACCGGCGGAGATCAAGCCGGACGAACGCAGGGTCGCCCTCACCCCGGGTGGCGCACACGAGTTGACCTCACGCGGTGTCACGGTGCTCGTCCAGGCGGGCGCCGGAGTCGGATCTGCGCTCGAGGACGCTGACTACGCCGAAGCCGGCGCGACGATCGTCCCCGAGGCTGCCGACGCATGGGCGGCAGACATCGTCTGCAAGGTCAAAGAACCACAGGCGTCCGAGTTCGGATATCTGCGGAACGACCTGCTGCTCTACACGTACCTGCACCTCGCCGCATATCCGGCGGTTGCCAAAGCCCTCCTCGACGCAGGGACGGCGGCGATCGCCTACGAGACCGTGCAGCTCAACGGGAACCTCCCGCTGCTTGCCCCGATGAGCGAAGTGGCAGGCCGACTCTCGGTGCAGGCAGGTGCGGCGCACCTCGAGGCGCCAAAGGGCGGCCGGGGGGTCATGCTCGGCGGTGTTCCCGGCGTTCCTCCAGCTGATGTCGTCGTGATCGGCGGCGGGCACGTCGGCTGGAACGCGGCACGCGTGGCATCCGGCATGGGTGCCGAGGTCACCATCCTCGACATCAGCATCGACCGCTTGCGGGCTCTGGACGAGCTCGTGTTCGGTCGCATGAAGACCCTCGCGAGCAACAGGGCGACCGTCGCCGAGGCCGTCGCCAAGGCGGACCTCGTCATCGGGGCGGTCCTCGTTCCCGGTGCGAAGGCGCCCCATGTCATCACGGAAGACCATGTCCGCTCGATGCAGAAGGGCTCGGTACTCGTCGACGTCGCAATCGACCAGGGAGGCTGTGCGGAGACGAGCCGGGAGACGTCGCACCACGAGCCGACCTATGTGGTGCACGACGTCGTGCACTACGCCGTCGGCAACATGCCGGGAGCGGTGCCGAGGACGTCGACCTTCGCCCTCACCAACGTCACCACCCCGTATCTCGCGCTGTTGGCCGATCACGGACTCGACCGAGCGATCGAGCATCGACCCGAGCTTGCGACCGGGCTCAACACGCGAGCAGGAGAGATCGTGCACAACGTCGTACGCGCCGCACTCGACGCATCGTGAAGCTCGACGACACCGACAAGGCGATCATCGATCGGCTTCAACGCGACGGTCGCATCCCCTTCTCGCTCCTCGGTCCCGAGGTCGGACTGTCGCCCGCAGCGGCGAGGCAACGCGTCCTCACCCTCATCGACCAGGGCGTGATGCAGATCGTCGCCGTGACCGACCCGACCACGCTGGGGTTCACCGTGCAAGCCATGGCATGCCTGACCGTGAGCGGTGATGTCGATGGCGTCGCTGAGAAGGTGGCCGCCATCGAGGAAGTCGACTACGCAGTCATCGTTGCTGGGCGCTTCGACATCCTCGCGGAGATCGTCGCGGAGGACACCGAGCGGTTGATCGAGGTCCTCGACGAGGTCAGGGGACTTCCCGACGTGGCCACGACCGAGGTGTTCACCTACCTGCGCCTCCAGAAGCAGACGTACAACTGGGGCACCAGGTAGGGATACGACCCCATTGAAACGCGGAGAGGGGGCAGCCCGGCGTGGGCTGCCCCCTCTCGTTGGTCAGCTGCTAGCTCTTCGCCTCGGCGAGGGCATCCGTGTAGTTGATCTCGTAGTCACCCTGACTCTCGATGACCTCCGTCTTGGCACTCGCCGTATCGGCGTAGAAGTCGACGACCTCCTGATCGAGGAACGGCACGGAGGCCGCATTCGGCGATCCGTAGTAGTTCCAGTTGGTCAGCGCCGCACCATTCTCCGCGTCCAGCAGGAAGTTGATGAACGTGTGTGCCGTGCACACCGACTGCGAGTTCGTCGGGACCGCCATGTTGTCGATCCAGAGGGTCGCGCCCTCCTCGGGGAGGATGTAGATGAAGTCGTCAGGATTGTCGGCTTCACCGATGGACACGATCATGTTGCCCGAGTACCCCTGAGCGACGGCCACCTCACCAGCGACGAGCGCCTCGTCGTACTGGTCGCTGTCGAACGTTGCAATGTTCGCCTTCGCCTTCTTGATGACCTCAGTCGCCTCGGCGAGGTGGTCGAGGTTCGTGTCGTTGAGGCTGTACCCGAGATACTCGAGGGCGGCGCCCATGGTCTCGCGTGGGTCGTTGAGCACCGAAACGCCACCCGGGAAATTCGCCGTCAGTTCCGGATCGAAGATCAGCGCCCAGCTGTGCGGGACGTCCTCACCCGTCGCAGCGAGGTTCACGCCAAGTCCCGTCGTGCCGTACTGGTACGCAGCCGAGTACTTCGCCCCGTTGTCATACGGTTGCGACGTGAACTGCGGGTCCATGTTCTCGAAGTTCGGAATGGCGTCCTTGTTGAGCTCGATGAGCAGGCCCTCCTCGATCATGATCGCAACCATGTAGTCCGAGGGGACGATCAGGTCGTACGAGACGCCACCCTGGATCTGAGAAAGCATGGTCTCGTTCGAGTCGTAGAACGACTCGGTGACCGTCACACCGTATTGGTCCTGGAACGCTGTGAGCAGGTCAGGATCGATGTATTCGGACCAGTTGTAGAAGTTGAGATCGCCGTCGACTTCGTCGACGCCGCAGTCAGCGGCCGAGGCGGAATCGTCGCCCCCACCGCACGACGCTGCGACGACCGCGAGCACAGCGATCAGAGTCAGCATTCGCTTGATCATTCTGTCTGTTTCCTTTCCGTCAGCCGCGACTGATGAAGGTCATTCTTCCGCAGTCGAGGTCTTTGCGCCCCGATCGCGCTGGAAGACCAGCGAGATCGCGACAAGAACCATGGAGGCAGTGAGCATCACGACGGACACGGCGTTGATGAGCGGCGTGACGCCCCGACGCACGAGTCCGAATACATACACAGGGAGGGTCGTGGAGCCCGGCCCAGCCACGAAACTCGTCACCACGACGTCGTCGAGGCTGATCGTGAGCGCGAGCAACGCGCCGCCAGCCACCGCCGGAGCGATGAGGGGCAGCGTCACCTTCCGAAATGCCATCCAGCGACCCGCGTAGAGATCTGCTGCGGCTTCGTCGAGCGCGGGGTCCAGCTGTCCGAGCTTCGCGCGCACGACCACAGCCACAAACGAGATGCTGAACGCGATGTGGCTCAACGAGATCGTTGACAGCCCGAAGTTGAGGTGTGGGCCTAATCCGCTGATCATCCTGAACGCTTGTGCGAAGAACAGGAGCATCATCACAGCCATCGTCACGTCGGGAATGATGATCGGAAGGTACACGAGGCCGTCGTACACGCGCTGGCCCCTGAACCGGAATCGCTCCAGCGCCACAGCTGTTGCCGTGCCGAGCACCGTCGAAACACTGGTGGACACGACTGCGACGATCAGGGAGTTCTTGAGTGCGTTCATGACCGCTGCGTTCTGGAACATCTCGCCGTACCACTTGAAGGAGAAGTTCGTCCAGATCCCCACGTTGTTGTTCTCGTTGAACGAGAGCACCGCGAGAACGACGATCGGCGCGTACAGGAATGCGAACACCAGCCACGACAGGCTCGCCAGGGCGCCTTCTGCGCGGGCGGTTGTGAGGGTCCCTTGGCTCATAGCGTCCTGGCTCCCCGCCGGAAGTAGATCACGGTCGCGAGCAACATGATGCTCATGACCGCCACCGACAGCGCAGATCCGAACGGCTGGTTCCGCGCCGATAGGAATTGGCTGACGATGTAGTCGCCGAGCAACGTCGTGCGAGCACCGCCGAGGATGGCCGGCGTCACGTACGCGCCAAGCGTCGGGATGAACACGAGAATCGACCCGGCGATGACGCCGGGCATCGAGAGCGGCAATGTGATCTTCAGGAAGGCCCTGCGGCCGTTTGCGTAGAGATCTCGCCCCGCTTCGATGAGGCTCCAATCCATCCGGTCGAGGGCCGCGAACAGAGGGAGCACCATGAACGGGAGGAAGCCATAGACCAACCCGATCAGCACAGCGGTGTTGGTGAAGAGGATCCTGATCGGCTCACCCCCGAGGGCTTGCGAGATCTGGGAGATGGGACCGTCTGAGCCGAGGAGCACGCGCCATGCGTACGTTCGGACGAGGAAGTTCGACCAGAAGGGGATCATCACGAGGATGATGAGGATGTTCCTGTACCTGGGCGGTCGCGTCGCCATGTAGTACGCAAGCGGATACGACGCGATGAGGCAGATGAGCGTCGTCGCCACGGCGAGCACGAACGAGCGGAAGGCGATCTCGGCGACGAGCGGGTCAAAGAGACGCCGATAGCTGTGGAGGTTCCAATTCTCGAGGACCGTCAGACCTGTCGAGCTCCGCGAAGCGAACGAATACACGAACACGATCACGAGCGGTATGGCGAAGAACAGCGTCAGGTACAGCCACGACGGTGCCGCGATCAGGAGACCGCGGCGCGCCTGCGCCCTCTCGGCATCCCTTTCGAGTTCAGGTGTCACGACCGTCTGCGCGGGATCAACCTGATCGACGTCTGTTGGCATCAGTCCTGGACCACCGTCGTCGCGTCCGGGCTCCACGAAGCAACGAGACGCGACCCCTCGTCGTATCTGGGAAGGCTGGGGCGGTTCTCTTCCTTGATCTCGAGCACCCCCGCCGGTGTGTCGAACTCGTAGAAGAAGAAGTCGCCGTGGTAGACCCTGCGCACCACCGTCCCCTCGATGCTGTTCCGCCCGTCTGGCGCTTCGCCCAGCTCGTTGAGGGAGAGGCGTTCCGGGCGGATCGCGATGTTCACGTCGAGCCCTGACGACAGGCCCGTGGTTGCCCTCACCATCGTGCCCCCGACCAACTCGATCGTGGCTCCATCGACGACCTTCGCCCGAACGAGGTTGATCTCACCGATGAAGTCGGCGACGAACCGGGACTTCGGATGCTCGTACAGCGCCTGCGGGTCGTCCACCTGCAGGAGCTTGCCGTCTTTCATCACGCCGATGCGGTCGCTCATCGTGAGCGCTTCCTGCTGGTCGTGCGTCACATAGATGAACGTGATGCCCACGCGGTGCTGGAGGTCCTTCAATTCGATCTGCATCGACTGGCGAAGCTTGAGGTCGAGCGCGCCGAGCGGCTCATCGAGGAGGAGGACCTCCGGTTCGTTGACCAGCGCCCGGGCGAGTGCGATCCGCTGGCGCTGCCCGCCGCTGAGCTGATCGGGGCGCGCCTCTGCCCTGTGCGACAGTTGCACCATGTCGAGGGCGCGAGCAACCCGTTCCGAGATCTCGCTCCCCCCGACCTTCTGCATGAGGAGCCCGAAGCCGACGTTCTGCTCGATCGTCATGTGGGGGAACAGGGCATACGACTGGAAGACCGTATTCACGGGCCGCTTGTTCGGCGGCAGCAGGCCCATCTCCTCGCCGTGGATCCGGAGCGACCCCATCGTCGGGAACTCGAAGCCGGCGATCATGCGGAGGGTCGTTGTCTTCCCGCAGCCGGATGGGCCGAGCAGCGAGAAGAACTCGCCGTCGCCGATGTCGAGGGTCAGGTCGTCCACCGCCACGAGGTCGTCGAAGTGCTTCGAGACCCCTGACAGTTCGACGGCTGAGATCACCGATTGCCTCCAAGAACCTGGGAGGGCCCGGAGAGTGTCGATGCGATCGTGGTTTCGTGCTGGGCGAGCGAATCCATGGGTTGATTCACGCTTTCACCATCGATTCGGTGGTCACCGGGCATTTCAGCGAGTAGTATGGCGTGCCACAGGAGGATCCGCAACTGATGCGGAGACATCGAATCCCCATTCGGAGCAGGCATGGAATTCAGTCGGCAGTCGATTGCAGGTGAGTGGGTCGATGCGGCAAACGGTGGCACGTGGACGCTCATCAACCCGTCGACGGAACTCCCGATCGGCAACGTGGCGTTCGGAGACGCGACCGATGCTCGCCTGGCCATTGATGCTGCCTCCGAGGCGCTTGCCGCCTGGCGCGACCTGGGCCCTTGGAAGCGGGCCGGGATCCTCAACAAGGCCGCTGACCTCATGGAGAGCCGAGCCGACGAACTCGCTCCCATCACCACGGCCGAATCGGGAAAGCCCCTCGCTCAGGCGCGAGCCGAGTGGCTGTCGGCGCCCAACTACCTTCGGTTCGCGGCCAGCGAGGCGACCAGGATCGGTGGACGGATAATCCCGTCGCGCCTGCCCGGAAAGCGGATAGAGGTCACGTACTCCCCCGTTGGCGTCGTCGGCGTCATCGCCGCATGGAACTTCCCCGTCTACAACGTCAACCGCGCGACATCCTCCGCGCTCGCAGCAGGGTGCACCGTGGTCGCGCGGCCTTCCGAGTACACGCCCCGATCCGCCTTCGCCTACGCGCAGGTGATGCTGGATGCAGGCGTTCCCTCAGGTGTGTTCAACGTCATCAACGGGGACCCGGCCGAAATGGCCCAGGCGATGCTCGACGATCCGAGGCTCCGCAAGATCCAGTTCACAGGATCCACCAGGGTCGGGAAGATCCTGATGGATGGCGCGAGCCGCACCGTGACGCAGCTCTCGTTGGAGCTCGGCGGGAACGCCCCGATCATCGTCATGCCTGACGCCGGAGATATCTCGAAGATCGCGCAATCCGGCGTTGCAACGAAATACCGCAACGGCGGGCAGGTCTGCACGTCCCCGCAGAGGTTCTTCGTCCACGAATCCATCGCCTCGGAGTTCACCGACGCTTCGACCGCCGCCTCCGGCGCGATGCAGGTCGGCGACCCGACCCTGTCAGAGACCGATATCGGGCCGATGATCAACTCCATCCAGCGTGACCGCGTCGAGCGGATCGTCTCCGAAACCGTGGATGCCGGCGCCGCATTGCGCCTCGGTGGATCGAGGGTGTCCGGGCCCGGATACTTCTTCGCACCGACCGTGCTCACCGGATCGCTGGCAGGCACGCCGGTGATGACCGAGGAGATCTTCGGGCCCGTGCTTCCCATCACCACGTTCGATGACGTCGACGAAGCGGTCAATGTTGCCAACTCGGTGGAACACGGGCTCGCGGCCTATGTCTGGACCAAGGACCTCGACGTCGCGTACGATCTCTCGGATCGACTCGAGTACGGGATGGTCGGTATCAACTCGTGGAACATCGTCGGCCCGGAGGCGCCGTTCGGCGGTGTCAAGCAATCGGGGCTCGGCCGCGAGTCCGGCGTCGAGGGGGTCATGGAGTATCTCGAGCCCAAGACGCGCCATTTCGGGGGCTTACGGTGACGCGCACCATCGATGTCCTGATCGCTGCCGGATCTCCCTCGGAGGTGGGTGCCGCACACGGCGCGAAGTACGCCGACGAGATCCACACGTATATGGAAGGCCGGCGGGCGCTGTCCCGAACGGGAACCAACCTCACGAACAGGGACGTAGAGGCCATCGCCGAGTCGATGGTCGATGCACATCGCGCCTACGACGCGAGGCTGTTCGAGGAGATGGCAGCGATGGCGGAAGCGGCCGGCATCTCGGTTGCGCAGGCGATCATCGTCGGCGGTTACACAGACTTCATCGACACGGTGCGATCAGCCGCGGGTGGCCGTGCATTCGAGGACACATGCACGACGGTGATCACACCGGATGCCCTGTCGGAAGGCGCCGGGTTCCTCGCGCAGACCTGGGACATGAACGCCACGGCGACTCCCCACGTCTTCATGCTGGACGTCGCCGTCGATGGTTCCCCCCGGGCGCTCGTGTTCACCACGCACGGAACGCTCGGCCAGATCGGGCTCAACGAAGCCGGGATCGCCGTCGGGATCAACAACCTCACCATGGACGACGGCAAGCCGGGGGTCACCTGGCCCTTCGCTGTTCGAAAAGCGCTCGCGGCCACCAACTTCGCCTCCGCCGTACGCGCAATCACGGACGCAGACCTCGCCGGTGGGCATTCGTTCCTGGTCTTCGACGATCACGGGCAGGGCGCGATGATCGAGGCGACTTCGACGGCCACCCATGTGGAGCGCCTCAACGGCACTCCCCTGATCCACACCAATCACTGCCTGGTCGAGACGACGCAAACCGTCGAGGCTGATCGCCCCCAGGAGCTGGACCAGTCGTCGAAGGACCGACTCGCCCACGCGACCGAGTGGCTCGCCGAAGGCCCACACACCGTCGACAGCCTGAAGGCGATGCTCCGCGACGACCGGTCGATCTGCCGACAGCCTGAACCGCCGTTCGACTACGAGACATCGGGAGCCGTGATCATGCGCCCACGCACACGTGATCTCTGGGCGTGCTGGGGCGTTCCATCCAGGAACGAGTTCGAACACTTCACGGTGGGTGGCTCATGAACGAACTCGTCTACACGCACCTGACGCCCGAACTTGCAGCGCAGTGCGCCGACTTGGAGCAACGGTCCTTCCCGACGGCAGATCCTGATGAACTTCTCTCGGAGGATGACATCGCGGCGTACGCCGAGACTTTCCCCGAAGGATTCATCGTCTGCCTCGACGGCGACCTGGTCGTTGGCCAGGGCGCTGGCATCCTGCTCGACTTCGACTTCGACAACATCCAGCACACGATCGTCGACATCACAGGCGAGCACCAGTGCGGCAACCACGACCCAAACGGCGACTGGTACTACGGCACGGACATCGCCGTCGACCCTGAATACCGCCGCCTCGGCATCGGCAGCACGCTTTACGGGATGCGCAAGGACCTCGTGAGGAGGCTCGGCAAGAAGGGGATCATCGCAGGAGGGCACCCGCACGGCTTCCCCAACTACAAGGACCACATGACGATCCATGAGTACCTCGCTGCCGTGTCCGAAGGCAGGCTCTACGACGCGACCCTGTCGTTCCAACTCCACCACGGGTTCAAGATCGAGGGGGCGCTCGAGAACTACCTCACCGACGAGGCCACGGACAACTGGAGCGCCCTGATCGTCTGGCGGAACCCGGACGCCGCCTAGGGCAATCTTCGAATCCCGGCCTCGGAGACGGGATACAATCTTGAGTGCACACTCAAGAATCGAGGATCGCCCATGAACGGCCAGGACGCCGCCCGTCGCGTCGCCATCGTCAACGGGCTCCGCACCCCCTTTGCGAAGTCAGGGACGGCGCTCGCGAACGAATCAACACTCGAGCTTGCTTCCCGCGTGGTCGCCGAACTGCTCCAACGAAGCGGGGTCGCGGCGAAGGAGATCGACCGAGTGGTGTACGGCGCCGTCATCCAGGATGTCTCAGCACCGAATATCGCGCGCGAGGTCGTCCTCGCCGGGCCGTTTCCCGAAACGGTGGACGCATATTCAGTGACGAGGGCGTGCGCGACGTCGACACAGGCGGTCGTCAACGGTGCACAGGCCATCGCGCTCGGCGAAGCGGACGTTGTGATCGCCGGAGGGGCGGACTCCCTCTCGAAGCCCCCGATCACCTACTCGGATGCCTTCGTCGACGCCTTGATGAAGGCCAATGCAGCGAGGGATCTGCCCTCGAAGGCGAAGGCGTTCGCGAGAGTGCGCCCGAAGCATCTCGTTCCCGTCCCCCCTGCCATCGCCGAACGATCCACGGGCGAGACGATGGGCGACTCGGCAGAGCACATGGCCAAGGTCAACGGCATCACCAGGGAAGCGCAGGACGAGTACGCCCTCGCGTCACACCGGAAGGCCGTTGCCGCTTGGGAATCAGGCGTCTTCGACAGCGAGGTGATGGCGTACGGGATACCACCCGGCTACCGCGACACCGTCGAGCGTGACACGATTCCCCGGGCAGACTCGACCCTGGAAAAGCTGAGCTCCCTCAAGCCGGTGTTCGACCGCAGGTACGGATCGGTCACGGCCGGTAACTCGTCACCCCTCACCGACGGGGCATCGGCGACGCTCCTCATGTCAGAGGAGGCAGCGAAGACACGCGGCATCGAACCCCTTGCCTACATCCGGTCGTACGCATTCGCAGCCCTGGATCCGAACTGGCAGCTGCTCATGGGGCCTGCGCTGGCCACGCCGATCGCGCTCGACCGTGCAGGAATGAAGTTGTCGGACCTCGACCTCATCGACATGCACGAGGCGTTTGCGGCCCAGGTGCTCTCGAACACGAAGGCGTTCGCATCGAAGGCGTTCGCGGAGGACAAACTCGGGCGCTCCGAGGCGATCGGTGAGATCGACGAGTCACGGTTCAACATCTACGGCGGGTCGATCTCACTGGGCCACCCGTTCGGAGCGACAGGCTCTCGGCAGATCAACACGATGGCAAGAGAACTCGACCGCAGGGGCGGCGGCACGGCGCTCGTGACACAGTGCGCCGCAGGCGGGCTCGGTGCGGCGGTCGTGATGGAGAAGTGACGATGAGCTACAAGAACTTCCACTTCGACCTGGACGATGCTGGCGTTGCCACCGTGCTCATCGACCGGCAGGGCACATCGGTCAACACGCTGGGGCAGGAGCTCATGGAGGAGTTCGAGGACATCGTCGAACGGCTCGAGCGCGACGACGTGAGGGCTGTCGTCATCGGCACTGCGAAGAAGGACTTCCTCGCCGGCGCCGACATCAACATCTTCGACGAACTGTCGACGCCCGAAGAAGCAGCGGGCGCCATGCGCATCGGCCATGCCATGAACGACCGCATCGAAGCTCTCCACAAGGAACGGGGGACACCGGTCGTGGCCGCGATCGATGGCGCCTGCCTCGGTGGCGGCCTGGAGATCGCAATGGCTGCCTCGATGCGCATCTGCACCGACAACCCCAGGACGAAGCTCGGTCAGCCAGAAGTCCAGCTCGGCGTCATCCCCGGTGCCGGGGCGACCCAACGGCTCCCGGAACTCATCGGTATCGCACCAGCTCTCGAGATCATCGTTTCCGGCAAGCCTGTGATGGCCCGCAAGGCCAAGAAGCTCGGCCTTGTCGACGAGGTCGTGCCGCAGGAGGTCCTGCTCGACATTGCCCGAAAGCGTGCCATCGAATCGATCGACCCCGAACCGGCCGAACGCGTCATCGCGTTGAATGTGTCGTCACGGAACCTCCAACGGCTGGCGCTCGAGACCACGCCCGCTGGCCGCAAGGTGCTTTTCAAGAAGGCGACCGATGCCATGGTGAAGGCGACAGGTGGCCACTATCCGGCTCCACGCAAGGCCATCGAAGCGATCCGCATCGGCGTCGAAGACGGCAGGGAAGCCGGTGTCGCCGCCGAGATCGGGTTCTTCTCCGAGCTCTTGTTCACTCCCGAGTCCAAAGCACTGCGTTCGGTCTTCTTCGCAAGCACGCAGCTCAAGTCCGACAGCGGTGTCGAGAGCGATGTCACGGCGCGCCCAGTCGAGTCGATCGGAGTCATAGGGGGCGGTCTCATGGGCGCCGGCATCGCGACCGTTTCGACGATCACCGCTGAGACACCAGTCCGGCTCAAGGAAGTCGACAACGAAGGCGTGGGGCGCGGTCTCGCCCATATCACGAAGGAGGTCAAGCGACGGGCGAAGCGGAGGCGCCTCTCTCCGTTCGAGGTGGACCGACTGCTCCACAGGGTGACGGGCACGGCCGAGTGGAATGGATTTGGCAATGTCGACCTCGTGATCGAGGCCGTCTTCGAGGACCTCGATCTCAAGCAGTCGATTCTCAGGGAGGTCGAGGCGCAGACGTCGGACAAGACCATCTTCGCGTCGAACACCTCGTCGCTCCCGATCAGTTCGATCGCGGAGGCAAGCAACCGGCCGGAGACCGTCGTAGGAATGCACTACTTCTCTCCCGTCGAGAAGATGCCGTTACTCGAAGTCATCCGTACCGAACAGACGGCTGACTGGGTCACGGCAACCGCGGTTGAGTTCGGAAAGCGGCAGGGAAAGACGGTGATCGTCGTCAACGACGGCACCGGTTTCTATACGAGCCGCATCATCGGGCCGTACTCGAACGAGGCTGCGTTCCTCCTCTACGAGGGCGCCTCGGTGGAGGCCATCGATGGAGCAATGACGGGCTGGGGATTTCCCGTCGGGCCTCTGCTGCTCGCCGACGAGGTTGGCCTCGACGTCGGTGCCCACATCTCGGTCATCTTCCACGACGCGTTCGGCGACCGATTCGAAGGGCCTCCGGTCATGCAGACGCTCGTCGACGACGGCCGCAAGGGCCGCAAGAACGGACGAGGGTTCTACCAGTACACGAAGGGTCAGCGAGGCGACGTAGATCCAACCGTGTATCAGGCACTTGGACTTCCAGCTGAACGGCAGCCGGTACGCCGGAGCCACATCCAGGAGCGGCTCAGCCTGGCCTTCATCAACGAAGCGGCCCGCTGTCTCGAGGAAGGGATCTTGAGATCAGCCCGCGATGGCGACATCGGCGCCGTCTTCGGGATCGGATACCCACCGTTCCGCGGGGGTCCTTTCTTCACGGTGGACACGATGGGAGCGGGCCATGTCGTCGACAGACTCGAGGCGCTTGCCGCCGACCACGGCGACCGCTTCGCCCCCGCCGACATCCTCGTAACCCACGCCAAGACCGGAAAGAACTTCCGCTCCCAGTAGGCGCTCTCCCCCGGCGCAAGAGGGGGGAGAAAGGCACGCCCCCGAGGGCGTGCCAGAGGGGGCACCTCACATCACGCGAGAGGACACGTGCCCCCACCGACCTCGCTCCGCTCGGCCACCTCCCCCAGAAACTGGGGGAGGAATGACATCTGGCGCGTCCCCCGGGCGCGCGGTAGGGGAGGAAACTGTCGGATGGCGGTGGTACTACGAGCGCATGGCACGAAACAGCCCTCAACTCAAGAACTTCGCACGTTCGATGCGGAGGGACCCAACGCTCGCTGAACACCTCCTCTGGCAAGAAGTGCGGGGTGGTCAGCTCGGGTTTCGGTTCCGGAGACAAGAACCGATCGATCGATTCATCGTCGACTTCGTGTGCAAGGATCGCCGCCTCGTCATCGAGCTCCGATGGTGACTCCCACGAGAGCATTGCCCTGGACCACGCTCGCGACCACTGCCTTGCCGAGCTTGGGTTCTTCACTGTTCACTTCGACAACGACGACATCGTTCGGCGGATGGACGAGAGCGTCGAGTTGATACGACAGGCTCTCGAGGACCCCAACGGAATCGGAGACCCCCCAACATCCTTCGATGACGCCTTCCGGTAGCCTCGCTCGGGATGTCGCACGAGTTTCGTCTTCCGGATATCGGCGAGGGCCTCACCGAGGCCGACATCGTCCATTGGTTCGTCGCGGTCGGTGACGAGGTCGCCGTCGATCAACCTGTGGTCGAGATCGAGACCGCAAAAACGACTGTCGAGATCGTTGCCACGCACCCCGGAACGCTCGCCGCACAGGGCGGTGCGGTCGGTGACACCGTCTCTGTGGGTGACATCCTCTTCGTCGTGGGTGGGTCGGGTGAGACACCCAGCACAACGGCAGTCGCAGCGCCACCCGACGACACCACACCTGAGACGCCAGCAGCACCGCCGCCCCACCCACCCGCGTCGGAACCAGCACCCGCCGACGCCGGCGTGCGTGCGATGCCGATCGTCCGCAAGCTCGCAAAGGAACGCGGCATCGACCTGGCGACCGTCGTCGGATCCGGGCCCGGCGGAGCAATCACGAGGGCGGACCTCGACGGAGCGCATGCACCCGACACTCACCATCTGACCCCCATGTCCCGCATTCGGAAGGCCATTGCGGACCACATGACCCAGTCGTGGACCACCATCCCCCACGTCACGGTCCAGGCAGAGGTTCGGGCTGAGGCCCTTCTCGACGCCCGCTCGGCCTCGGGCATCCCGATCGAAGCGCTCGTCGGCCAAGTCGCGTTGCCCTTGCTCGTCACCTACCCGGAGTTCAACGCCCGGTTCCACACCGAGGGCGTCGAGTACCGCACCGATCGGCACCTCGGGTTCGCGGTCGATACGGAGGACGGCCTGATCGTGGTCGTCGTCCGCAACGCCGACCAGCAAACCACGCCAGAAGTGGGTGACGCGTTCGCTGCCCTCGCCGACGCGGCGCACTCGGGAAGCCTCTCCCCCGGCGACACGGTGGGGCAGACCTTCACCATCTCCAACATCGGGGCGCTCGGCGGAGGCCACGGCACCCCGATCATTCCCCTCGGGACAAGCGCCATCGTGTCGATCGGTCGGGCCAAACCATCGCCGGTCGTCGAGGACGGCGTACTCGGCGTCGGCATGGTGGCGCCGCTCGACCTGTCATACGACCACCGCCTCATCGACGGCGGACTCGGGCAGCGGTTCCTCGCCGACCTCGTGGCGGGGCTCGAGTCGATCGAACTCGACTAGCTCTCGTACGCCTCGATCGGCGGGCACTCGCACATCACGTGGCGGTCGCCATACGCGTTGTCGATACGTCCGACGGGGACCCAGTACTTCGCATGCCTGAGGGAGGGAACCGGATACGCCGCAAGCTCGCGCGAGTAGCTGCGATCCCAGTCGTCGGCAACGACGTCCTCCGCGGGGTGCGGTGCATTCCGAAGCACGGAGCCCTCGACATCGCCCGAAGCAACCACCGCATCGATCTCGGCCTTGATCGCCTCCATCGCATCGATGAAACGGTCCATCTCGTATTTCGACTCTGACTCCGTCGGCTCGATCATCAACGTGCCGGCGACAGGGAACGACATCGTCGGCGCGTGGAACCCGTAGTCGATGAGGCGCTTGGCGATGTCCTCGTTGGTGACGCCCGTGTCATGGGTGATCTGGCGTATGTCGATGATGCACTCGTGCGCGACGAACCCACCCGGACCCGTGTAGAGCACAGGGAAGTGGGGGCCGAGCTTCGCCGCCATGTAGTTGGCGTTCAGGATCGCCACCTCCGTCGATTTCCGAAGGCCGGTGGGACCGAGCATCGCTATGTACATCCACGAGATCGGGAGGACGCCAGCGGATCCCCAGGGAGCTGCTGACACCGCACCCGTGCCGTCGAGCGGCCCGGGTTGGTCGTGCACGAGGCCGTGTCCAGGCAGGTACGGAGCGAGGTGCTCCTTCACCCCGATCGGCCCGACCCCGGGACCCCCGCCGCCGTGGGGGATGGCGAACGTCTTGTGGAGGTTGAGGTGGGACACGTCCGATCCGAACGCTCCCGGTTCAGCGATCCCGACCATCGCGTTGAGGTTCGCCCCGTCGAGGTACACTTGGCCGCCGTTCTCGTGGACGATCTTGCAGATCTCGACGATCGCCTCCTCGAACACGCCGTGCGTCGATGGGTAGGTGACCATGATGGCGGCGAGGTTGTCGCG